>NC_008343.2:1432500-1732500 GCF_000014285.2 Granulibacter bethesdensis CGDNIH1
TGGGCAAAGTTTTATCCCCGCGTCAGGGAGTGACTGACGCCAGCTGATGCATCTGGCTGATCGCCGCCTGATGCTGTTGCACCAGATCATTCACCGTCGCATCAAAGAAATGCGTGAAGCTGGATGGATAGACGCCCATCCACAGAGTCAGCAGCACCAGCGGCACGAACACGACGATTTCCCGCGTGTTGAGATCGAACATGGAGCGTAGCTCGCCAAGGGTCATCCGGCCGAGGATTACACGGCGATACAGCCACAGTGAATAGACCGCGCCGAGTATCATGCCGGTGCTGCCCAGCAGGGCAATCCAGATGCTGACCTTGAAAGCACCGATCAAAACCAGAATTTCACCGACAAACCCGCCGGTTCCCGGCAAGCCAATGGTTGCCATGGTGAACACAAGGAAGACCGCCGCATAGGCCGGCATCCGCTCGACCAGCCCGCCATAACGGTTGATCTCCAGCGTGTGCAGCCGGTCGTATACGACACCCACGCACAGAAACAACGCGGCGGAAACCACACCATGGGACAGCATCTGGAACAGCGCGCCACTTAATCCCTGCTGGTTCACGGTAAAGATGCCGATGGTCACAACGCCCATATGCGCAATGGATGAATAAGCGATCAGCTTTTTCATATTCTCCTGCGCGAAGGCGACGATGGAGGTGTAAATCACCGCCATGACCGACAGGGCAAACATCAGCGGGGCGAAATACTCCACTGCATCAGGCAGCATGGGTACCGAGAAACGCAGGAAGCCGTATCCTCCCATTTTCAGCAATACCCCGGCCAGAATAACGGACCCGGCGGTCGGTGCCTCCACATGCGCATCAGGCAGCCAGGTGTGAACCGGCCACATCGGTACTTTCACGGCAAAAGATGCCAGAAAAGCCAGGAACAGCCAGAACTGCATATGCACCGGGAAGCGGGTATGCAGCAGGGTTGGAATATCCGTTGTCCCGGCATAGTGCCACATGGTCAGCAGCGCCAGCAGCATCAACACCGAACCGGCCAGCGTGTAGAGGAAGAATTTCAGCGCCGCATAAACCCGGCGCGCATGCCCCCAGATGCCGATGATCAGATACATCGGAATCAGCACGGCTTCGAAGAAAATATAGAACAGCAGGAAGTCGGTGGCCGAGAACATTCCCACCATCATGGTTTCCAGCACCAGGAAGGCGATCATGAACTCCCGCACACGGGTATGGATCGCATCCCAGCTTGCCAGAATACAAATAGGCGTCAGGAAGGTGGAAAGCAGCACGAACAGAACGCTGATTCCATCGACACCGACGCTGTAGCGCACACCGAATTCGGGCAGCCACTGCACGGATTCAACAAACTGCATACCCGGCTGGGCCGGGTCGAACCGGACCCACAGAACCAGGCTGAAGGCAAACACCACCAGCGAGGTCCATAGCGCCGTCCAGCGCGCATTGTTTGCCACAACTTCCTCATCCCCGCGGATCGTCATCAGAATGACGACCCCGAGTAGCGGCAGGAAGGTCAGCAGAGACAGTACGGGAAAGCCCGCCTGATTCATGACATCACCTGAAGATGAGGAAAATGGAAACCAGAGCCACAAGGCCGATCAGCATGGCAAAGGCATAAACCGCGATGGACCCCGTCTGAAGCTTCACAACCCTGGAGGAGCCATCGACAGTCAGGCTGGCAAGACCGTTCGGAATGCCATCAATGATGGTGGCATCACCAACCGTCCAGAGCAGCCGGGCAAAGCACTGATAAGGACGCACGATCAGGACAGCGTAGATCTCATCGAAATACCATTTATTGGCGAACAAACGGTAAATCGCCGGGAACATTGCCGCCAGACGTGCAGGTGCGCCGGGATTGAACATATACATCCAATAGGCCAGCGCGATACCGAGCACACCGAGAATGGTCGGCAGGATCGAGGCAAGGAACGGAATATGATGCATCTCATGCATCACATGATTATCCGGCCCATTGAACACAGCCCCACGCCAGAAGGCGCTCATGCCCTCGCCGATGAACCAGTGCTCCAGCAGCATGCCACCGGCAATAGCGCCGATGGACAGCAGCGCGAGCGGCGCCAGCATTACCAGCGGGCTTTCATGCACATGTTCCATGGTGTGGTGGTCGGCACGCGGCTTGCCATGGAACGTCATGATCGTCAGACGCCAGGAGTAGAACGCGGTCAGGAAGGCCGCGAGCGTACCGCAAACATAGCCGTAAAATCCTACACCACCCTGTGCCCAGGCGGCTTCCAGAATGGCGTCTTTGGAATAGAACCCGGCGAAAGGCGGAATACCCGCCAGCGCCAGATTACCAATCCACATCGCCGCATAGGTGAACGGGATCATTTTCCAGATACCGCCCATTTTGCGCATGTCCTGCTCGTCGGACATGGCATGGATCACGCTGCCTGCTCCAAGGAACAGAAGCGCCTTGAAGAAAGCATGGGTGATCAGATGGAACACCGATACTTCATAGGCACCCACCCCAGCCGCCACGAACATGTAGCCGAGCTGCGAACAGGTGGAATAGGCGATGACTTTCTTGATGTCGTTCTGGGCGCAACCGATGGTGGCAGCAAACAGGGCGGTGGTGCCGCCGATCAGCACGATAAAAGTCTTTGCATCCGGCGCGAATTCCAGCAGTGGCGACATACGCGCCATCAGGAATACTCCGGCCGTCACCATCGTTGCGGCATGGATCAGCGCAGAAACCGGGGTCGGGCCTTCCATCGCATCCGGCAACCACACATGCAGACCGATCTGCGCGCTTTTGCCCATCGCGCCGATAAACAGCAGGAAGCCGATCACCTCGAAGGTGCGCAGTTCGGTTCCGAACAGGTGATAATGGTCATTCACATGCTGGGAAACGGTTCCGAAAATCGCCGAGAACTCGATGGAGCCAAAGGTCCAGAACACCAGCGCGATGCCGACGGCGAAAAACAGGTCGCCCACGCGATTGACGATGAAGGCCTTCATGGCCGCAGCATTCGCGCTGTCCTTGTAGTACCAGTATCCAATCAGCAGATAGCTGGCCAGACCAACGCCTTCCCACCCGAAAAACAGCTGGAGCAGATTATCCGCTGTCACCAGCATCAACATCGCGAAGGTGAACAGGGAGAGATAGGAGAAGAACCGATAATTCGGCAGGCTGTCATGCGCCATATAGCCAGTGCTGTAGACATGGATCAGCGTGGCGACAAACGTCACCATCGCGACCATGACAGCGGATAGCGTGTCATAGCGAAGCGCCCAGTTGACATGCAGATCCCCGGCCTGAATCCAGTCGGACACCCTCATCACATCCGGCAGGCTTCCCGGCGGTGAGGAAAGCAGCGTGTAGAGAGACAGCGAACCACAGATCGCTGCGGCAATCATCAGCGCGATTGTCACCACCTGCGCGGCACGATCCCCCATCACCCGTCCGAACAGACCGGCGATCACGGACCCCAGCAGGGGGGCAAAGACTGCGACGGCGTAGATCATCGCTCAGCCCTTCATCAGATTCACGTCTTCGACCTGGATCGAACCGCGATTACGGAAATAAATGACCAGAATGGCAAGACCGATAGCCGCCTCTGCGGCAGCCACGGTCAGGATGAACATCGCAAAGACCTGCCCGGCAAGATCGCCCAGCGAAGCAGAGAACGCTACCATGTTCAGGTTAACAGCAAGCAGGATCAGCTCGATCGACATCAGCATGACGATGACGTTTTTACGGTTCAGAAAGATGCCGAAAATGCCCAGCACGAGCAGAACCGCGGCCACGGCCAGATAATGGCCCAGCCCCACAGTCATAAAGGAATTCATACACGATCCTCCGCTGCGTGGTGAGCATTCTGCGGCAAATGAGTGCTGGCACCGTGATCATCCTGACCGATCTGGCCATGGTTCGGTGCGGGCTTTGATAAGGCAGGCGGCAGGGGACGCAGAAAATCTTCCGGATGGATGCCCTGCCCGACCGGAGCATTCACCAGTTGCAGCGTGTCCTCAATCCGGCGATTGACCTGCTCGGCAATGTTCTGATGCCGTGATGTCTTGCGATCACGCAAGGTCAGCACGATGGCACCGATCATGGCGACCAGCAGGATCAGCCCTGCCATCTGAAACAACATCACGTAATGCGTATAAACGATCTGACCCAGCGCCACAGTATTTTGTACGTGATCAGGACGCGGGGAAAAACGCAGAGCGCTCGCTCCCGGTGCGACCTGCCATCCCCCCAGAACCATCGCCAGTTCCACGAGCAGCACACCACCAATCGCCGCACCAACCGGCGCGTAACGCTGCCACCCATCCCGCACTTCCGCGAAATTGATGTTCAGCATCATCACCACGAACAGGAACAGCACCGCGACTGCGCCCACATAGACAATGACCAGAATCATCGCCAGAAACTCGGCCCCCGTCAGCAGAAACAGGCCCGCCGCGTTAAAAAACGCCAAAATCAGGAACAGCACCGCATGCACCGGATTGCGGGCGCTGACGACCATCGCCCCTGATACGATCAGGATGGCAGAGAAAACATAGAATGCTATCGCGGCGATCATGATCGTCTCACCGGTACGGCGCGTCGAGTTCAAGGCGACGGGCGATTTCCGGTTCCCACCGGTCGCCGTTCGCCAGAAGACGATCCTTGTTGTACATCAGCTCCTCGCGCGTTTCGGTGGCGAATTCCAGATTCGGCCCTTCCACGATCGCGTCCACCGGGCAGGCTTCTTCACACAGACCGCAATAGATGCACTTGGTCATGTCGATGTCATAGCGTGTGGTGCGGCGTGAGCCATCGGCACGAGGCTCGGCCTCGATCGTGATCGCCAGAGCCGGGCAGACAGCCTCACACAGCTTGCAGGCGATGCAGCGCTCCTCCCCGTTCGCATAACGCCGCAGCGCATGCTCGCCCTTGAAGCGCGGGCTGATCGGGTTTTTTTCGTACGGATAATTGATGGTCGCCTTCGGCTTGAAGAAATACTTCAATGTCAGGGCCATGCCCGAAACGATTTCCGTCAGCAGAAAACTGCGCGCGGTGCGGTCCAGCAACGCCATGTCAGCCCCTTTCCCTCAACACGCAATCACTCATACACACGGTCATCGTCAATTCACCGTCGGCAGCCAGCCTGCCAGCTCCAGCACGCAGGCGGTCAGCAGCAGCCACACCAGAGAAAATGGCAAAAACACTTTCCAGCCCAGACGCATCAGCTGGTCATAGCGATAGCGGGGCACAGTGCCGCGGACCCAGAAAAACACGAACATCAGCGCACAGACTTTCAGCACGAACCAGATCGGCCCTGGCACCCAGTTCAGCGGCACGATGTCGAAAGGCGGCAGCCACCCGCCCAGGAACAGCAGGGTAGTCATCGCACAGATCATGAACATGTTGGCGTATTCGCCGAGAAAAAACAGCGCATAAGCCATGGCGCTGTATTCCACCATATGTCCGGCGACGATTTCGCTTTCGCCTTCGACGATATCGAATGGAGAGCGATTGGTTTCTGCCAGCCCGGAGATGAAGAAAATCACCGCCATCGGCAGCATCGGCAGCACGAACCAGACATGTTTCTGTGCCAGAACGACATCGTTCAGATTGAGTGATCCAACACAAAGCAGGATCGCAACCATGACGAAGCCAATTGAAACTTCGTAGCTGACCATCTGTGCGGCAGCACGCAGCGCACCCAGAAAGGCGTATTTGGAATTCGAGGCCCAGCCCGCGATAATCACGCCATAAACACCGAGCGAACTGATCGCAAACAGATACAGCACACCGACATTGATATTGGCCACGGCCCAGCCATCATTCACCGGGACGACAGCCCAGGCGATCATCGCCAGAATAAAGGTCAGCAGCGGGGCGAGAATAAACAGAACCTTGTTGGCGCCATCCGGAATAATCGTCTCCTTCAGGAGCATTTTTCCAGCATCGGCGAAGGCCTGCAACATCCCCCATGGACCAACTACATTGGGGCCTTTACGCAGGCCGATCGCGGCCAGAACCTTACGCTCGAATACGGTGGCGTAGGCCACCATCAGCATCAACGGGACCAGAATGGCCAATGCCTGCAAGGCCGTGATGATCAACAGGCCGAGATTGGTATTGAACAGAAAATCGTGCATTCCGCTCACTCCGCCGCACTCGGCAAGGCTGCCTGAGCAGTCTCATAGACCCGTACACACTCCGCCATGGTCGGGCTGGCACGGCTGACAGGGTCAGTCTGCCAGTAGCTGCTGATGGCATAGCTAACAGGGGCCGTGCTGATTGTTCCCTGAGCGGAAGGTCCGGAAGGATCGGTGCAGCCACGCACTGGCAGATCATCGATCACGGCAAAAGCCGGATTGACCTCGATCAGCCGCGCCCGAACGGCCTCAATCGTATCGTAGGGCAGCGGACGGTCGATCACGGCACTGAAAGCCCTCAGGATGCGCCAGTCATCCTTGGCATCCTTCAACGGATGCACGGCACGGTTGGCCTGCTGCACCCGGCCCTCTGTGTTCACATAAGTACCGTCTTTTTCAGTATAGGCCGCGCCGGGCAGGATCACATCAGCCCGTGCCGCGCTTTTATCGCCATGCGACCCCTGATAGACCACGAATGTATTTGCCCCGATCCGGGCCGTGTCGAACTCGTCCGCACCCAGCAGCCAGAGCAGATCGACGCCACCATCCAACAGACGCGGCAATCCGTTTTCTCCGCCCGGCGGCACTGCGCCAAGCATCAACGCACCAGCACGTGATGCGGCAGTGTGCAGCACGTTGAAGCCATGCCAGCCAGCATTCAACGCCCCTACCTGATCGGCCAATGCCCAGCTTGCCGCCAGAATGGCAGCCCCATCAGGACGTGCCAGCGCCCCCTGCCCGACAATGATCATCGGCTTTTTTGCCGCGCGCAGGGTTTCGACGAATGCGAAATCCCCCGCTGATAGCGCCGACAGATCGGTCCCCAGCCAATCGACCTGATAAGTCAGGTCAAGCGATGCGCCGAAGGAAGCAATGGGAAGCTGGGTCGCCAGCCAGTGTTTGCGAATGCGTGCATTCAGAACCGGCGCCTCATGACGAGGATCGGTGCCAATCAACAGGATGGCATCAGCTTCTTCAATGCCGGCAATGGTCGAATTGAACAGGAAGAAATCACCACGGGACGCATCCAGCGCCGCACCATCCTGCCGACATTCGATCAGGGATGATCCTGCACCGGCCATCAGATCTTTCAATGCCACGATGCTTTCCGCATCGGCCAGATCACCGATCAGCGCGCCGATCCGTGCTCCATCCAGACCCTGCATACGGCTGGCAATAGCCTGAAAAGCCTCCTGCCAGTTGGCCTGCCGAAGAGTGCCGTTCTCCCGCACCCATGGCGTATCCAGACGACGACGACGCAGGCCATCCACCGCAAAACGGGATTTATCGGCCAGCCATTCCTCGTTCACATCCTCATTGATACGCGGCAACACCCGCATCACTTCCGGACCACGGGCGCACAGCACGATATTGGCCCCGACCGCATCCATGACATCGATGCTGTCAGTCCTGTTCAGCTCCCAAGGACGAGCCGTAAAGGCGTACGGTTTCGAGGTCAGGGCACCAACCGGGCAGATATCGATCAGGTTACCGGACAGCTCACTGGTCAGCGCTTTTTCAACATAGGTGCCGATCTCGACATTCTCCCCGCGGGAGGTAGCCCCCAGTTCCGGAACTCCGGCAATTTCCTGCGCAAAACGGACACAGCGTGTGCACTGGATGCAGCGCGTCATCACGGTTTTCACCAGCGGTCCAAGGTACTTGTCCTTCACCGCCCGCTTGTTTTCCTCAAAGCGGGAGTGATCCCGCCCGTAAGCAACGGATTGATCCTGAAGATCGCACTCTCCGCCCTGGTCACAGATCGGGCAATCGAGCGGATGGTTGATAAGCAGAAACTCCATCACACCGCGACGGCCACGACGGACCATCTCGCTGTCGGTTTTTACCACCATCCCATCAGCAACCGGCATCGCACAGGACGCCACCGGCTTCGGCGGCCCCTTTTCGATCTCGACCAGACACATCCGGCAGTTACCGGCCACAGACAGCCGGTCATGGTAACAGAAGCGCGGGATTTCCTTGCCGGCCATCTCGCAGGCCTGCAAAACGTTGAACCCGGATGGAACCTCAAGCTCGGTGCCGTCGATTGTGACTTTCACCATGCTGATTACTCCGCCGCCGCGGGAAGGTTGGGAACCGGCGCCCGACCGGGAACACGCTGTTTATAGGCGCGGATACGATCCTCGATGACCGGGCGGAAATGACGGATCAGCCCCTGAACCGGCCATGCGGCCGCATCGCCCAGCGCACAGATCGTATGACCCTCGACCTGTCGCGTCACCTGCTCCAGCATGTCGATCTCCTCGAGATCAGCGCGGCCTTCGACCATGCGGTTCATGATCCTCATCATCCAACCCGTGCCTTCACGGCAGGGAGTGCACTGACCACAACTTTCATGCTTGTAGAAATGGCTGAGCCGAGCGATCGCCTTGATCACGTCGGTGGATTTGTCCATCACAATGACCGCAGCCGTGCCCAGCCCGCTGCGCTGTTCCCGCAGGCTGTCGAAATCCATCAGCACATCGTCGCAGATGCTCTTCGGCAGCAGCGGAACCGATGATCCACCGGGAATAACCGCCAGCAGATTATCCCAGCCGCCACGCACGCCCCCCGCATAACGCTCCAACAGCTCCCGCAGGGGAATGCCGAGTTCTTCCTCAACATTGCACGGCTTGTTCACATGGCCGGAGATGGAAAAGAGTTTTGTACCGCTATTCTTGGGCCGCCCCAGAGAGGCAAACCAGGCTCCGCCACGCCGAAGGATCGTCGGGCAAACAGCAATGCTTTCGACGTTATTCACCGTCGTCGGGCATCCATAAAGACCGACACCAGCCGGGAAAGGCGGCTTCAGGCGTGGCATACCCTTCTTGCCTTCGATGCTTTCGATCAGCGCGGTTTCCTCACCGCAGATATAAGCACCAGCCCCGCGATGGACGTACAGGTCGAAATCCCAGCCGCTGCCGCAGGCGTTTTTGCCGATCAGGCCAGCCTCATAAGCCTGATCAATAGCAGCCTGCAAGTGACAGGATTCATTGTAAAATTCACCGCGCACATAAATATAAGCCGTATGCGCCCCCATCGCAAAGGCGGCGATCAAGCAGCCTTCAACCAGTTTATGAGGATCATGCCGCAGGATATCGCGATCCTTGCAGGTTCCCGGCTCGCTCTCATCGGCATTAACGACGAGGTAATGCGGACGGCCATCGGATTCCTTGGGCATGAAGCTCCACTTCATACCGGTGGGGAAACCCGCGCCACCACGACCACGCAGACCGCTGATCTTGATGTCCTCGATAATGGCGTCGCGGCCTCGCGCCAGAATGGCTGCCGTGCCATCCCAGTCCCCGCGCGCCAGAGCGCCCTTCAGCCCCCAATCATGCTCGCCGTACAAATTCGTGAAGATGCGGTCGCGATCGTTCAGCATCGCCTGCCCTCAGCCGATAGAAGCCGGCGGTGTGGAACCGGCCCCATTTTACATACGACATACAATCCAGTTTCCGGCTGGAGAGAATGTCGGTCCTCACTCGCCGCGAAGCGGCAGATCAGTGTTCCATTCCGTGCGGTCACTCCCCTGCTGCGGGCGGTGTATGATTGCCCTGCATCAGGGCTGAAGGCACGTCACGCAACGTTGTCGGGCCACCCTCCGGCGCGGAGTTCTGACGACCCGACATAGAGCCAGGTGTCGGGCGCTCCCCGCGGCGCAAGGCCTCCAGCAGAACGAGGGTCCGGGGACCATCCATATCCTCGTAATAATCGTCATCCACCTGCAGGATCGGTGCATTGACGCAGGCGCCAAGACATTCGACCTCCGTCATGGTGAACATGCCATCCTCACTGGTTTCGCCCCAGCCCTGGATACCCGTCGCCGAACGGCAGGCCGCTACGACCTCATCCGAGCCACGCAGCCAGCACGGTGTGGTCGTGCAGAGCTGAAGATGATGACGCCCCACCGGCCGGGTATTGTACATGAAGTAGAAAGTCGCTACCTCATAAACCCGGATCGGCGCCATCCCAAGACGGCGCGCGATCTCATCCATCGCCGCACGGGGAATCCATGCACTGCCGGTCTCACGCCCCATCTGCCGCTGTGCCAGATCCAGCAGTGGCATTACCGCGCTCGCCCTGCGGGCTGGCGGGTACTTGGCCAGGATGATCTCTATGCGTTGCTCGCTCTGCACATCGAACGAGAATTCCGCAGGCTGCCAGGGCTCGCGCCCGACATCACTGCCTCCGTTGACGTCCGCCATCAGCGGTCCACCTCACCGAACACAAGATCAAGCGAGCCAATGATCACCACCGCATCCGCCAGCATATGGCGATGGGCCATGACATCGATCGCCTGCAAATGAGCAAAACCGGTCGGGCGGATTTTGCAGCGATAAGGGCGGTTGCTGCCATCCGAGACCAGATACACACCGAACTCCCCTTTCGGGCTCTCCACCGCCGTATAAGTGGCTCCCTCTGGAACGTGATAGCCTTCCGTATAAAGCTTGAAGTGATGGATCAGAGCTTCCATCGACCGCTTCATCTCGGCGCGAGGGGGTGGCGTGATCTTGTGATCCTGCACCTTGATCGGGCCGGGGCGGATTTTCCCCAGGCACTGCTTTACGATGCGCACGCTTTGCCGCATCTCCTCGACCCGCACCAGATAGCGGTCATAGCAGTCGCCATTACGACCGACCGGAACCTCGAAATCAACGTCGGCATATTTGTCGTAGGGCTGGGACTTGCGCAGATCCCACGGAATGCCGCTGGCACGGATACAGGGACCGCTGAAACCCCAGGCCAGTGCCTGTTCCGGCGTCATACGACCGATATCAACCACCCGCTGCTTCCAGATGCGGTTATCGCTCAGCAGACCGGCCATATCATCGATAAAGGCCGGGAATTTTTCGGTCCAGTCGGCAATGCGGTCGGTCAGACCTGCCGGCAGATCCTTTGCCACCCCACCGGGACGGAAATAATTGGCATGGAATCGGGCGCCTGATACCGCCTCGTGGAATTCCAGCAGCTTTTCACGCTCTTCGTGTCCCCACAGCACTGGCGTCATCGCACCGCCATCGAGCGCATAAGTGGTGAGGTTGAGCAAATGGTTCAGGATGCGCGTGATTTCCGCAAACATCGTGCGGATCCACTGTGCACGCTCTGGTGCGGTGATTCCCAGCAGCTTCTCTGTTGCTAAAGCGAAGGCATGCTCCTCGCACATTGGCGAGACGTAATCGAGCCGGTCGAAATAAGGCAGGGCCTGAAGATAGGATTTGTATTCGATCAGCTTCTCGGTACCACGATGCAGCAGGCCGATATGCGGATCGGCACGCTCCACCACCTCGCCATCCAATTCCAGCACCAGACGCAGCACGCCATGGGCGGCAGGATGTTGCGGGCCAAAATTGATAGCGTGGCTATCGATTTCAACAACACGGCCCTGCTTCTGGACGGTCTCGCTCATCGCTTCGCCTCCTCCGTCACGACCGGTTGCGGCGGAGTGATGCCGATGGATGCTTTTTCATCACCGGGCAGAGTCGTCATTCCTTCCCACGGAGACAGGAAGTCGAAATTACGAAAATCCTGAGTCAGCTTCACCGGCTCATACACGACCTGCCGTCGTTCTTCATCCCAGCGGAGTTCGACATAACCGGTCAGCGGGAAGTCTTTCCGCAGCGGATGCCCCTCAAACCCATAATCCGTCAGGATACGCCGGTGGTCGGGCTGGCCGGAGAACAGGATGCCGAACAGATCCCAGGTCTCACGCTCGAACCAGGTCGCCACGGGCCAGATTGTGTGGACCGAAGGCACCGGCACGCCATCATCCGTTCCCACGATCATGCGGATTCGATGATTCAGGGATATTGAAAGCAGATTATAGACAACATCAAAGCGCGGAGAGCGTGAAGGCCAGTCGACCCCGCATACATCCATCAGCTGCTGGCACAAGAAACGCGGATCATCCCGTAAGGTCAGTGCCACTGCCTCAAGCTGATCGCGTGTAACCTCGACGACCACCTCATTTTTTTCCAGCTGCGCACGTGTCACGCCATGAATGGCAGAGAGAGAATCCAGCAATTGAGATTGATCAGCCACGGAGAATGGTTCCCGTCCGGCGAATTTTCTTCTGAAGCTGCATGATGCCATACACCAGAGCCTCCGCAGTCGGCGGACAGCCCGGCACATAGACATCGACAGGCACGATCCGGTCGCAGCCCCGCACCACTGAGTAGGAATAGTGGTAATAGCCGCCACCATTGGCACAGGAACCCATGCTGATCACCCAGCGCGGTTCGGGCATCTGATCATAGACCCTACGCAGGGCGGGGGCCATTTTATTTGTCAGGGTTCCTGCCACAATCATCACGTCGCTCTGGCGGGGGGAAGCGCGAGGAATAACCCCGAAGCGATCCAGATCATAACGCGGCATGTAGGCGTGGATCATTTCCACTGCACAGCAAGCCAGACCGAAGGTCATCGGCCAGAGACTGCCTGTGCGCGCCCAATTCACCAGCTTGTCGAGATTGGCGACCACAAAGCCCTTATCCGCCATCTCTCCCGTGATACCACGCAGCACGGCCTCCTGCCCCGGCCCGGGCGGCAAAGCCTCCCTGTTCCAGAGCATCGCCTCATCTGCTGTCGGAGCATGGGCGGAAGGATACTGGCTCTGCATGATGCTTTACTCCCACTCCAGCGCGCCTTTGCGCCATTCATAGATGAAGCCGACAGTCAGAACGCCCAGAAAGCCCATCATGGAGAAAAAGCCGAACATGCCAATCCGGGAAAGGCTGACTGCCCATGGGAACAGAAATGCCACTTCCAGATCGAAAATGATGAACAGAATCGCCACAAGATAATACCGCACATCGAAGCGACTGCGAGCATCATCAAAGGCATCGAAGCCGCACTCATAAGGCGCAAGCTTTTCAGCATAGGGTTTCTGCCGTGCCGCCAGATAGGAACCACCGACCATGGCGCAGGCAATGACCGTAGCAATCCCGATAAAAACCAGAATCGGAAAATATTCTGTCAGCACAGGCTGCATAGGACATCATCCCTTCCGAAGGCCGTGGAAGCGTGGCCATCGAGATTTCTCAGTGTTGGAGGCAATACGGAAACACCACTGCCTCGATAGAAAAGGTTTATCGCACCGCGCCACACATCGCAACGGAGCAAACCTAACTAACACCATCCCCGTCCAGATAAGAGGGGGATCAAAAGATTAAGTTATTTTTTAATTTTGCTGAAAGCTCGCCATCAAACGAAAATGGCGCGAGTGACGGGGCTCGAACCCGCGACCTCCGGCGTGACAGGCCGGCGCTCTAACCAACTGAGCTACACCCGCGCAACAGCGAGGGGCGCTTCCTACGCTTTGATGGCCCCATCGTCAAGCGCATGGACACAGAAAATATGTATGCCACGATGGCGTCCTCCTCTTCACCCCATGAATAAGAGTTATGACTGCGCGTAACCCCTGAACTCACCCCTTGCGGTTGATGGAACGCAGCGCACGCCGACAGATTCTGGCCGTAGCAAGACCCGCACTTTCAGCGCTCCATTGCGCACACAGGGACCGAACCCAGTCAGGCTGGTCCTTGCTGGCATCATTGAGCCAATTTCCAACAGAATCCTGCACATAAGGTGCCGGATCGGCACGCAATGGCTGAAGAACAGGCAATGCCTTTCCGGGACATTGCCGCAAAGCACGGAGATGGGAGCACCACACCCCACGCGGCCGGGTGGCTTCACTGGCAAAGCGTCGCAGGCGTTCGGAAGAGTCCGTCGTCCACCCGGCCAATAATGCAAGAGCATGATCAAGGTCTGCGGCGATATGAGGCCGGACCGCCATCCATGCCCATTCCCGAACACCGAAATGATGATCATCGGCAAAGGGTCGAATCATCGCTAAACGCTCCGCAAGAGTTTGTCCTGCTGCCACGCCCACCATGAAACACGCCCAACCGCGCACAGTGTCCGAGGAATGGTTCCGCAGAATATCCAGCCCAGCCATGCCGTTATGCTCAAAGATCAGACTGGCCGCCAATGCCATGCGGCGCAAAATTCCTTCTTCTTCCTCACGCTGCATTTTCAGAATGGCATCAGGCCCAATAGCAGGAAACACTTGGGACAGCAGGGAGGCAAAATTAACACTCAAACACTCGGAGAGCGTCGTGGCTTCAATGGTACCTGCATTCAGCAAAGCGAGGCGGGCAGGCTCAATCACTGCAACACGCGGCACGGCGCTCACCCTTCAATAGCCAAAGGCACATCAAAAAAGCCCGCAAAGATGGCATGACCATCCTGACGGGCACCAGATCCTATCAAGAAAAAATGAGAAACTGGCGCGAGTGACGGGGCTCGAACCCGCGACCTCCGGCGTGACAGGCCGGCGCTCTAACCAACTGAGCTACACCCGCGCAACAGCGAGGCCGGTTCCTACAGGCTGCCGATGCTGCCGTCAAACCCTTCCGGATCAAAGTTCTGGGGATAACTCCAGATAATCCGGATGCAGACAGCACCATAAACCTATGGTGGGCGGTGACGGGATCGAACCGCCGACCCTCTCGGTGTAAACGAGACGCTCTACCTCTGAGCTAACCGCCCTGACCTCAGTGAGCGCCCTATAAACCGATGCACGCGCACGGTCTACTGCTTCGACAGCAGGAAACGGAAATCGGCCAGGTAAAATCCTTATTCCCCTGAAGAATCCTGCTCGTTCAAAGCATCTTTCAGTGTTTTTCCAGCCTTGAAACGTACCGACAAGGCAGGCGGAATCGCTATTTCTTCTCCGGTGCGTGGATTCCGCCCGACAGATGCCTTGCGGGAGGCTACGGAAAACGAGCCAAACCCCACCAGCCGGACTTCCTCATGACGCTTCAAAGCAGACTCGATGCTGCCCAGAACCGCATCAACCGCCTGTGCGGCCCGGCTACGCGGAAGCTCAAGCTCATCGGCAACTGCCGTGATCAATTCCATTTTGTTCAACGTCAGTCCCCTGCCCCGCGTGACGATAAAAGCCGGTCGGCAATTAAAGGATCCGCTTTTATGCCGTCAACGTAACAGAGAGTCGCCAAAGTGCAAAAAGTGAAAATTCATCCCTCTGCCTGATCCTCAGATATAAAAAAGGGGAGCGGTGCTCCACTCCCCTTTTCCGAAACCAACAAGCCGTCAATCAATGCGGCAGAGAGGTTTCACTGACCTGACCGGATTTTTTGGTCACGGATTCCTCCATGCTCTCATCCCAGGTTATCGCCTCCGGCTTCCTCACCAGAGCCTGCCCGATCACCTCATCGACATGGGAAACCGGAACGATCCGAAGGTTTTTCTTCACGTTATCCGGGATTTCAGCCAGATCCTTCTCATTGTCCTTCGGAATAAAGACAGTGGACAATCCGGCCCGCAGCGCCGCCAGAAGCTTCTCCTTCAACCCGCCGATCGGCAAAACACGGCCACGCAGGGTGATCTCGCCGGTCATGGCGATGTCACGGCGCACCGGGATGCCAGTCAGCACGCTGACGAGACTGGTCGCCATTGCAATCCCCGCCGAGGGGCCATCCTTGGGCGTCGCCCCTTCAGGCACATGGACGTGGATATCACGTTTCTCAAACACAGTCGGCTTGATGCCGAAGCTGGCGGAACGGCTTCGGACATAGCTGAGCGCTGCGGATACGCTCTCCTGCATCACATCACCCAGTTTACCGGTATGCTTGATGGCGCCTTTACCGGGCAGCAAAACACTCTCAATGGTGAGAATTTCGCCACCAACCTCGGTCCAGGCCAGACCGGCAACCACACCGATCATGTCCTCAGCCTCAATCTCGCCATAGCGGAATTTCTGAACGCCAGCGTATTTCTCAAGATTCTTCCGGTTAATCGCCACCTTCTTGGCTTTTTTGGTAACGATTTCCTTCACCGCCTTACGGGCCAGACCGGCAATTTCGCGCTCAAGATTACGAACGCCGGCTTCCCGCGTGTAGTAGCGGATCAGGTCGCGGATCGCGTCCTCAGTAACTGACCATTCCTCCGGCTTCAGGCTATGAGCCTCGGTCTGCTTCTGAAGCAGATGGCGCTTGGCGATCTCTACTTTCTCATCCTCGGTATAGCCGGGGATACGGATGATCTCCATGCGGTCCAGCAAAGGCTGCGGCATACGCAGGCTGTTGGCCGTTGTGACGAACATCACGTCGGACAGGTCGTAATCGACCTCCAGATAATGATCGGCAAAAGTTCCATTCTGCTCCGGGTCCAGCACCTCCAGCAGCGCCGAGGACGGATCACCACGCCAGTCGGATCCAAGCTTGTCGATCTCATCCAGCAGGAAGAGCGGGTTCGAGGTCTTGGCCTTTTTCATGCCCTGAATGACCTTGCCGGGCATGGAACCGATATAGGTCCGCCGATGACCGCGCACCTCGGCCTCGTCTCTCACGCCACCCAGTGACATGCGGACAAAATTACGCCCCGTCGCCTTGGCAATCGACTTGCCAAGAGAGGTTTTGCCAACACCGGGCGGCCCCACCAGACAGAGGATCGGACCACGCAGCTTGTCAGAACGGGACTGCACCGCAAGATATTCAAGGATACGCTCCTTGACCTTTTCCAGCCCGTAATGGTCGGCATCAAGCACCTTTTCGGCTTCCTCGACGTCGTTACGGACCTTGCTGCGCTTCTTCCACGGAATACCCAGCATCCAGTCCAGATAATTCCGGACCACGGTCGCTTCGGCGCTCATCGGGCTCATGCTGCGGAGCTTTTTCAGCTCGCTCAGACATTTCTCGGTGGCTTCCTTGGTCAGACGGGTCTTTTTGATGCGCTCTTCCAGCTCGGCGATTTCGTCCTTGCCGTCTTCGCCTTCACCCAGTTCCTTCTGAATGGCCTTCATCTGCTCATTCAGGTAATATTCGCGCTGGGTCTTTTCCATCTGGCGCTTCACGCGATTGCGGATGCGCTTCTCAACCTGAAGAACGCCGATCTCGCTTTCCATATGCGCAAAGACACGTTCCAGGCGCTCAGAGATGGGAACGATCTCCAGCAATTCCTGCTTCTCGGCGATTTTCAGGCTCAGATGACTGGCCACCGTATCGGCAAGCTTGCTGGGTTCCTCGATCTGATTGACTGAGACCAGAACCTCCGGTGCAATTTTTTTGTTGAGCTTGATATACTGCTCAAACTGCCCGACCACGGTGCGGCCCAGTGCCTCCAGTTCCTTGTCCGTCTCCCCGGTATCAGCCAGAATCTCGGTTTTAGCCTCAAAATAGGCCTCCGTCTCGCCGAAACCCGTAATACGGGCGCGTCGGCTGCCCTCCACCAACACCTTAACGGTACCATCAGGCAGCTTCAGCAACTGCAGAATCGTGGAAACAGTACCGATCCGGTAAATATCATCAATACCGGGATCATCCTGCGAGGCGTTTTTCTGGGCGACCAGCAGAATCTGCTTGTCGTCCTTCATGACAGCTTCCAACGCGCGAACAGATTTTTCCCGCCCGACGAAAAGGGGCACAATCATATGGGGAAAAACGACAATATCACGCAGGGGCAGGACGGGCAGCATCTCGCCCTCAGTGCCGGAACCCTGTGTTTCGTTCTGTGGTGTGGCGTCCGTCATAGGGGACTTCCTTTCAACGACAGCCTGCCGCCTCTATGCCCCGTTACAAGGCACATAGCAGCGACGGCACCGTCCAGAAAAACCGTCATCATCAGACTTCTCTGGCGGTTCATGGGGCTTCCCCCGGAATGGGCAGAAGCAGACTCGAGTCAGCAGCGCTTGCTTCGGAAAGAGGAATTGGCAGCATCATGAGGGCTGATTCCAATTCCGAAACATAAATGAGGATTGCGCAATCAGGCGCTCTCCTCCGCGCGTTCTTCTGGTCCGTATGTCATCAGCGGTGCGGCACGACCCTCGGCCACTTCACCGTTGATGACCACTTCTTCGACGTTTTCCATCCCCGGCAGATCATACATGGTGCCGAGCAGGATGCCTTCCAGGATGGACCGCAGGCCGCGCGCACCGGTTTTACGGGCGATAGCGCGATTAGCCACGGATTTCAGGGCATCATCGGTGAAGGAAAGGCTCACTCCCTCCATCTCGAACAGACGACCATATTGCTTCACCAGAGCATTTTTCGGCTTGGTGAGGATTTCAATCAGGGCGGCCTCATCAAGGTCTTCCAGCGTCGCCACCACCGGGAGACGACCGATGAATTCCGGAAT
Organism: Granulibacter bethesdensis CGDNIH1; assembly: GCF_000014285.2. Taxonomy (NCBI): domain Bacteria; kingdom Pseudomonadati; phylum Pseudomonadota; class Alphaproteobacteria; order Acetobacterales; family Acetobacteraceae; genus Granulibacter; species Granulibacter bethesdensis. The sequence continues at coordinate 1,450,767 of NC_008343.2, forward strand.
CAGACCGAAACGCAACAGATCCTCCGGCTCGACCTCCCTCAGGATTTCACCGGTGCGGCGTTCATCCGGGTCGCGGACCTCGGCACCATAGCCAATACCGCCCCCCTTTCCGCGGCTACCGATGATCTTTTCCAGCCCGGCGAAGGCGCCCCCGCAGATGAAAAGGATATTGGTGGTATCGACCTGCAGAAACTCCTGCTGAGGATGCTTGCGCCCCCCCTGTGGCGGAACCGAAGCAACCGTGCCTTCCATAATCTTCAGCAGGGCCTGCTGAACCCCTTCACCGCTGACATCACGCGTGATGGAAGGGTTGTCCGATTTACGGCTGATCTTGTCGACCTCGTCGATATAGACGATGCCGCGCTGCGCACGTTCAACGTTGTAATCGGCCGCCTGCAAAAGCTTCAGGATGATGTTTTCGACATCTTCACCTACATAGCCGGCCTCGGTCAGTGTCGTGGCATCGGCCATGGTGAACGGCACGTCCAGAATGCGGGCCAGAGTCTGGGCCAGCAATGTCTTACCGGACCCGGTGGGACCGATCAGCATGATGTTGGACTTGCCGATTTCTATATCGTTGTTCTTCTGGCCATGCGCCAACCGCTTGTAGTGGTTGTGCACGGCAACGGAGAGAACCTTCTTGGCATGAGCCTGACCGATGACGTAGTCATCGAGAACCTTGCAGATTTCTTTCGGGGTCGGCACACCGTCCCGGGACTTGACCAGATGGGTCTTATTTTCCTCGCGGATGATGTCCATGCAGAGTTCAACGCATTCATCGCAGATGAACACGGTCGGACCGGCTATCAGTTTTCTCACTTCATGCTGCGACTTGCCGCAGAAGGAGCAATAGAGAGTATTTTTCGAATCGCCGGACTTAGTCATGAGCACTCCTGTCCCAACATGGGACTTAACCCTGTTAGCCTAGCCGCGCATTTCAGCGGGAACAAGCGCTGCAGGGAACATTCTGACGGGTCTGACCTTCTATATGGTACGCCCGCACTCATCAGTGGCATTAAAAGAAATTTACGTATGCTTGCGGCACAGCTGGTCGTATCCGGTATTGCCGCATTCTGTCGCTAGATGGAAACCGGATGGCCAAGTGCAAGACCAAGCCATCACGGTTCTTTGACAAAGTTTGGCAACAGCCGGCTTTATTCAGCTTTTGCTGCTATCAGGGGTAGAAGAGACAGGACGACGCTCGACCACCTGATCGACCAGACCGAAATCACGCGCTTCCTCGGCTGACATATAGGTATCACGCTCCAGCTTGCGCTCGATTGCCTCGATCGACTGGCCGGTATGGCGGTTGTAGATCTCGTTCAACCGCTTGCGCAGCGTCAGGATCTCCCGGGCCTGAATTTCAATATCCGTTGCCTGACCCTGCGCACCGCCAGAAGGCTGGTGCACCATCACGCGCGCATTCGGGAGGGCAAAACGCTTGTCTTTCTCACCGGCGCAGAGCAGCAGCGATCCCATTGATGCCGCCTGACCGATGCAGACGGTGCTGACCGGGCTGCGGATGTACTGCATGGTGTCGTAAATCGCCAACCCGGCACTCACAACGCCACCTGGACTGTTGATGTAAAAGGAAATTTCCTTTTGCGGGTTCTCGCTCTCCAGAAACAGAAGCTGGGCGCAGATCAGAGCACTGACCTGATCATAGACGGCACCGGTCAGAAAAATAATCCGTTCCTTCAGCAAACGGGAATAGATATCAAAGGACCGCTCCCCCCGTGCAGTCTGCTCGACCACCATCGGCACCAGAGTGTTGCTGTAGACCTCAACGGGATCGCGATCCCTCATGTTCCGTATCCTTGCATAGACAGAGCCTGCATCCACCGGGGATGTGTTCCGGTTCAAACGCATGACTCCATGGCTGAGCGACACCGCTGCTTCAGTCAAGTTGAACCGATTCTGATGCTGCCGCCAAGACAGGGGCGCATCATTCAGATCAAAATAAAATATTTTCTTTTAAAATCATATTGATGCGACGCTTTTTCAAGAGCGGTGTCCAGATAGGATAATGGCCATCTCCGAAACAGTATCCCGGCATCCACAAAAAATGGCGTGGCCGGATTCCACCGGCCACGCCATTTTTTTATTCTTCGATCCCCCTCTGCCATCGGGCAACGAGGGAATGACGGGATTAATCAGGCGATCCCGGCAACATCCTCATCTGCATTCAGCTCTTCGATACTGACAAACTTGTCATCGACCTTGGCCGTTTCCAGAACAAAATCAACGACCTTTTCCTCGAAGATCGGGCCGCGCAGGCTGTCGATCGCCTGCGGGTTCTGGCGGAAAAAGTCCAGAACGGCCTGTTCCTGGCCGGGATAACGGCTGGCTTCGGCACGCATAGCGCGGATCAGCTCGTCATTGCCGACCTGAACACCGTTCACGCGACCAATCTCGGCCAGCAGCAGGCCCAGACGCACACGGCGTTCTGCGATCTTGCGGTAATCGGCCCGCAGCGTGTCCTCATCCTTGCCCTTGTCGTCCTCGTCCAGCCGATCAGCCTTGCGGTCGGCATCGACGCGCTGCCAGATCTGGTTGAATTCGTTTTCCACCAGAGTCGGCGGCACTTCAAAAGCAGCCTGATCCGCCAGAGCATCCAGCAGGGCACGCTTCACGCGCAGACGGCTGACCTGATCATATTCGTTCTGGATCTGCTGGGTGACGATCTCACGCAGCTTTTCCAGACTGTCGAGGCCCAGCTTCGTGGCGAAGGCATCATCAATCACCGGAGCAACAGCCTTTTTCAGGGCCTTGGCGGTGATTTCGAACTGGGCGGGCTTACCAGCCAGCTCCGGCACGCCATATTCTTCCGGGAAGGTCACGTCGATCACGCGGGTTTCACCCACGGACAGGCCTTCCATCTGCTCGGAAAAACCGGGAATAAAGCCGGTTCCTGCGATCTCGACATCCATATCGGTGCCGGTGCCGCCCTGGAACGCCACACCATCGGTCTTGCCGACGAAATCCACGGTCAGGAAGTCGCCTTTCTGCGCCGGACGCACTTCCTCGACCGGCTCCAGATTACGCTGGCGCTGAGCGATCTCCTCCAGAGCCTTGTCGACCGCTTCAGCGCTGGGTTCAGCCTTGAGGCGGGTCAGGGACACGGAACCCAGATCAGGCAACGTAATATCAGGCAGCAATTCCAGCTCGACCTTGAATTCGACATCCTGATCGAGATCGACGCGCACCAGCTCCACCTTCGGCTGAAGGGCGGGGCGCAGGCCGCGCTCGCTGACCATGGTCTGGGTCGCTTCATTGACGGTTTCTTCCAGCACTTCCGTCTCGACAGAACGGCCATAGCGCTGACGGACCAGCGTCATCGGAACCTTGCCAGGGCGGAAGCCGGGAAGCTTCAGAGTCTTGGCCAGCTCGGCCAGACGGCGCGTCCGGCGCTCCTCGATATCAGTGGCCGGCACCTGAACGGTGAATCCGCGCTTCAAGCCCTCGGAAAGGGTTTCGGTAACCTGCATCGACCGGGAGTCCTACCCTAAAAAATTGACGCCAGCCCGGTATGCACCGTTACGTAGCGGTGATCGGCTGGTGCGGGCGGAGGGACTTGAACCCCCACGACTTGCGTCACCAGAACCTAAATCTGGCGTGTCTGCCAATTTCACCACGCCCGCGCCGTACCCGTACACCGGGTGGCCCGTACACAAAGCAGCATGCGGGCCAAGAAGCGGCGGCTTTAGCGCAGGCCGTGCAAACCCGCAATGCCATGAGTGGCCGAAAGCGTGCTGAAAGGGTTTTCACCCTTTGATTTTCGTCGAAAACGACGCAACGGATGCTCTATTCCGTTTCTGGCATCGGCTTCAGCGGTAGCCAGGCACGGGATCAGATCCTCCGCACACATGCCCGGGCCTGCCAGAGCGGCAGCCCGGCCATGCAGAAAAACGGCGGCACAGGCAGCCTCCCATCGCTCCATGCCCTGCGCCAGCAGAGCCGCCACGATACCGGACAACACATCCCCGGCGCCCGCCGTACCCAGCCAGGGCGGGGCAGACGCATTAATGGCGGTCCTCCCATCCGGGGCCGCAATGACTGTATCCGAGCCTTTCAGGATGATCACCGCATTGGTCTGCACAGCCGCCTCACGCGCTGCCTTCAGCTTATCGCCGCCGATCGCACCGAAGACGCGGGTGAACTCGCCTTCATGCGGGGTCAGCACTGCCGTGCCCTTCAGATGCAACGGATGATTGGCCGCCCAGGAAAACACTCCGGCATCTGCTACGACCTGGCGGCCTGCATCCACCAGCTGGCGCAAGGCTGCTCCGGCAGCTTCCGGCTCCAGCCCCGGCCCGCAGACCCAGACATGACGGCGGCGATCCTGAAGCAGAGTGGCAATTGCTTCATCCGTCACGATCAGGCCCGGCTCACCGAAGCGGTAGCCCCATGCGGCTTCACGTCCCGTAGCGATGGAAACCAGGCCGGCTCCCGCCCTGCGCGCGGCGGCACTCGCAAGACGGGCCGCACCCGGCATGGTCGTCCCACCCAGAACGGTGACATGCCCACGTGAATATTTGTGCGATTCCGCTGTCACAACCGGCAGGTGCCATAAAGCGGGACTATTCAGCCAGGCATCGGCAGAAATGCCGTTCAACACAGCCGCTGGCATACCGATATCGGCCAGAATGACCTCTCCGCACAGCAACTTCCCCGGCATCAGATAATGCCCCGGTTTGCAGCGGACGAAGGTTATGGTCGCCTGAGCCTGAGTGACTTTGCCCATCGATTGGCCGGTTGCCCCATCCAGACCACTGGGCACATCAACGGCAATGACCCGCCCGTCTGCCTTCGCCGCTGCATTACCCAGCATCTCCGACACGAACGAATCGAGCGGTTTCGACAATCCGGCGCCGAACACGGCATCAATGACGAGATCATATTTCCGGATTGCTTCTATGCCCGTCGTGATAACCGGACCATTCCACCGCGAAGCCGCCCGAGCCGCATCACTGCCGGGTCGTGGAGGCAAAAGAGCCGCGACCGTAACCGGCCACCCAGCCTGTTGAAGCTTTCGGGCGGCAACATATCCATCGCCGCCATTATTGCCCGGCCCGGCCATGACCAGTACGCGGCAAGGAGAGGACAATCTTCTCACCAGCCGTGCCACCGCGGCACCGGCATGCTCCATCAGCCCGGAACCCGGCACATCCATCCGCGTCGCATCCAGAAGGGCCGCCTGCCGATCAGCCAGCGCCATCGAATGAGGCGTCAGCAGCGCATGGTCAGGCAGGGCAGAGAAACCGTTGACATCTTTCACATCTCGATTTCCTGAACAACAGTACCTTTACAGACACCGGCTACAGATACCGACAGGGCAGAATTCTGCTGCCATCATCCTGTCAAAAAGACCGGCTATTTTTTCTGAAGAAATCATCGCCGGGAAGAGTGCAATCGGCTACGTCTCGGCTCCATGGTTTTTGATCCGCTGTGCCGGCTTACATCAAACGGGGTTGCGACATGTTGAGTTCTGTTCTGCTGGCCGTCCATCTTCTGGGGACCGTGCTGTGGGTGGGCGGCATGATTTTCGCCCTGTTCGTGCTGCGGCCCAACCTCATTCTCATTCAGCCTGCCGAACGGGTCGCCTTTCATATGGCCGTGCTGGGACGGTTTTTCGCCATTCTGCGACTGGTCATTCCGGCCATTCTGCTCAGCGGGTTCATCATGAGCTTCAGCCTTTACGGCTCTTTCGCCCGTGCCCCCTGGCAGGTGCATGTCATGACACTGACCGGCCTGATCATGGCTTGTGTCTACGGTGCCATCCTGAGCGGACCATGGCGGAGCCTTCAGAATGGCGCCATCCCTCCTGTCAGCGCTTTTGACCGGATCAGGCAACTGGTGCATGTGAATTTCGGCCTGGGTTTCATCACGATCATCATTGCATGCACAATCCGGACCTATATTGGTTGAAAGGGATCATGGCGGGATAGACATATTCCCGTTACAATTTCTCTGTTCCCTTACACCCCGTCTCTATTGGCCACTCTCTGGAAACGCGTGCCAAGTATTACGCCTTCGCCCTCAGCCGAACGGTATTACCCTGTGCTTCGGCATCAGGGATTCCTGTTCCTTGTCCATCAGCCGGAAGCACGATCACGTATGGCGGTAAGAACATGGGCACTGGGCCCGTTTCTGGCGGCTATTTTGGGGGCCTGTTCGCTCGGGCCCAGCTGGAAATCTCCGGATTTGGATATCCCCGCCGCTTTCCGTGCCACTCCTGCCAGTGCACAAGCGGCCTGGCCGTCTGCCGAGTGGTGGCGTGACTTCAATCAGCCGGAACTGACGGAGCTGATGGAAGAAGCCAAAGCCCGCAATTTCGACATCGCCGCCGCCATTGCCCGTGTCCGTCAAGCCGATGCACAGGCACGCGTCTCCGGCGCGCCATTGTTACCCGCCTCATCCCTGTCGGGAGGCCATTCATGGAATCAGACAGCACGGACCAAAAACGGGGCATCCGGTGTCTCCGTCGGGGCGGGCAACACCATTCTGACACCTGGCAATCATACCAATGAAGTCCGGCAATATAACATTTCTGATACAATCAGCTATGAGCTGGATTTCTGGGGCAAAAATCGTGCGACTTTCGAGGCCGCAAAGGAAAGTGCCCAGTATAGCCGTTTCGATCAGGCCACCGTAGCACTGACGACGACAGCCGCTGTCGCCACCACCTATTTCAATATTCTGGGCTTTCAGGCACGCGTCGCCATTGCCGAGGACAATCTGCGGCAAAGTGAGGAAACACTGAAGGTCATCCGTGCCCGTTTCGAGGCAGGAACTGCCTCTTTGCTGGATGTCTCACAGCAGGAAGCGCTGATGGAGGGATTACGCGCCAACGTCCCGGCACTCCGTTCCCAGCTGGAACAGCAGGTGATCAGCCTCGGTCTCCTGGTCGGTCGGCCGCCGGAAATGGTCTCCGTCAAAGGAGGATCCCTGGAACAGGCGACCATCCCACAACCAGCCCCCGGTCTGCCCGTTGATCTGGTGGCACGGCGGCCGGATATTGCCGCCGCCGAAGCTCAGCTTGCCTCCGCCAACGCCAATATCAAGGTTGCACGGGCGAAGTTCTTTCCCTCCTTTACCCTGACGGCAAGCGGGGGATTTCAGGCTTTGACGATGGCTTACCTGTTTACGCCTCAGGGGCAGATTGCCAGCCTCAGCAGCAGCGTGGCCCAGACGGTTTTCGATAACGGCGTTCTGTTCGGTAATCTCGATATTGCCAAAGGCCGCTATGAGGAGTTGCTCGCGACCTATCGCAAGGCCGTGGTGCAGGCTTTCACCGATGTGGAAAATGCCATCACCTCCTATCGGTACGCTACTGAACAGGAAGCAATGCAGCGCAAGGCTGTGGAGGTCTCACGACGCGCGGCCGATGTCGCGCGCGCCCAGCTTCTGGCCGGGGTGATTGATGTTACTGCCCTGTTGCAGGCACAACAGACCTTGTTCAGTAATCAGGCCACTCTGGCTCAGGTCAGGTTGTCGCGATTTGAAGCGGTCATCAATCTCTACAAGGCCCTTGGCGGTGGCTGGACCCGCTTGCCCGCTCCCGGACACAAGATATGAAATTCCGTACTTTTGCGATCTGGCTGCTTCTGGTTGCCACTGCGGGAAGCGGGGTTTACTGGCTCGTCAACCATACCAAACAATCCCGGCCGCATCACGCTGGTGGAAGGCCCACGCAGGCGGGGGGCAGTCATGCCGTGGTTGTAAGAACCGCGGACGTTATAACGCAGGACATTCCGGTTTTTCTGGACGGGCTGGGGACTGTACAAGGTTTTTACACCGTTACGGTGCAGCCGATGGTCAGCGGCCCATTGCTGGAAGTCCGCTTTACCGAAGGTCAGGACGTCCACCGTGGCGATATTCTGGCACAGATCAATCCCCGTGCTTACAAAGCGACCCTCGACCAGTATATCGCCAAGAAAGCGCAGGATGAGGCCAATCTCGCCAATGCGAAGCTCGATCTGAAACGCTATGAGCAATTGGGGCGGAACAACTACACCTCGGCCCAGACACTGGCCACCCAGCGGGCCACGGTGGCGCAGAACGAAGCCCTGGTGAAGCAGGATCAGGCCCTGATTGACGGCGCCCGCACCAATCTGGACTGGACCACCATCCGCGCCCCGATTGATGGCCGCACCGGATTGAGACAGGTGGATGTCGGCAATCTGATCAGCAGCAGTTCCACCAACGGTCTGGTGGTGATCACACAAATCGAGCCGATTGCCGTTATCTTCACATTGCCTCAGCAGGTTCTGCCCAGGCTGATACGCGCCATTCAGCACGAAAATGGTACGCCTCTTTCAGTGATTGCCCTGCCGCAGGGGAATGCAACGGGTGGCGAGCGCCCGGATGATCCGGACGTTCTGGATAAAGGCGCACTGACCGTGCTCAACAATCAGGTGGACAGCACCACCGGCACAGTCAAGCTGAAAGCCGTGTTCCCGAATAAAAATCACCTTCTCTGGCCTGGCGGTTTCGTGAATGCTCGTCTGCTGGTGGAAACTTTGCATGGTGCCGTCACAGTACCGCCGCTGGCGATTCAGCACGGACCGGACAGCGCTTTTGTCTGGATCGTCAACAAAGATAAAACCGTTTCAAGGCGTACTGTCACAACCGGCCAGGAAAACCAGAGTGCGATCGTCATCAAGGACGGTCTGCATCCAGGCGAAACGGTCGTGCTGGATGGTGCATCCCGCCTGACTGACGGCGCGACCGTCAGTATCGCCACGGATCAGCCACCCGGACAGACACCTCCTCAACAGAAGCCCCATCCGCACGGGAACAGGCCGCACGGATGAGTATATCCGCGCCCTTTATTGCGCGTCCGATCGCAACCTCCCTGCTGGCGATTGCGATGATGCTCGGTGGATTGCTGGGCTATCTATGGCTGCCTGTTTCCTCTCTGCCGGAGGTCGATTTTCCGACCATACAGGTGATGACCCGTCTGCCTGGCCTCAGCCCTACCGGCTCCGCCCTGCTGCTGACAGCGCCGCTGGAGCGCCAGTTCGGGCAGATTCCCGGCTTGACAAGCATGATCTCCACCAGTGCCGATGGCATCAGCCAGATTACGCTGCAATTCGATCTGTCCCGTAACATGGACAGCGCGGCACAGGATGTTCAGGCTGCCATCAATGCTGCCAACGGAACGCTGCCGGCAAATCTGCCTTATCCGCCGACATATTCAAAAATCAATCCGGCGGATGCACCGATCCTGTCTCTGGCCCTGACATCGGGGACTGTACCACTGGATGCGATTGCAGATATTACCGATACTGTTCTGCAACCAAAACTATCGCAGCTTCCGGGTGTCGGGCGGGCCACCATTCAGGGGAGCCTGCGCAAGGCCGTGCGGATCAGGCTGTTGCCGGATCGGCTGGCAGCGTATGGTCTGTCTCTGGAAGATGTCCGCAATGCTGTTTCCAATGCGAATGTAAACGGAGCGAAAGGCGGCTTCGACGGTGCTGAACGCTCCATCCAGCTAGGCGCCAATGATCAGCTTGTGTCGCCGGATGCCTATCGTTCTCTGGTCATCGCATGGCGCAATAACGCACCCGTCCGGCTGTCGAATATTGCCAGCATTGTGAACGGACTCGAAAACAATCATGTCGGGGCATGGGTTCTTCGCAGCGGAACACAGCAATCAGCCGTCGTACTGGATATCCAGCGCCAGCCCGGAGCCAATATCGTCGCAACCGTCGGCGCAATCAGGGAAGCCCTGCCGGAATTACAGAACGCTCTTCCGGCGGGAGTACAACTTTCGATCATTGCCGACCGCACCGATACCATCCGTGCCTCTGTCGCCGAGGTCGAGATAACACTCGTTCTGTCGATCCTGCTGGTCGTCGCGGTGATCTACCTGTTTCTGGGTTCCTTACGGGCGACGATCATCCCGGGCATTGCGCTGCCACTCTCCCTGATCGGGACGTTTGCGGTGATGTATGAGGCTGGATACAGTCTCGACAATCTTTCCCTGATGGCTTTGACCATCGCGACCGGTTTCGTAGTCGATGACGCCATCGTCATGATCGAAAACGTAGTGCGGTATATCGAGCGCGGGGTGCCTCCACTTCAGGCCGCTTATGAAGGGGCACGGCAGATCGGCTTCACCATCATATCGCTGACAGTCTCGCTGGTGGCCGTGTTCATACCGCTGCTGTTCATGTCCGGTGTGGTAGGGCGGCTGTTCAAGGAATTTGCCATTACGCTCACCGTGGCGGTGGTTGTCTCCGCAGTGATCTCCCTGACATTGACCCCGATGATGTGTGGCAGATTGCTGCGCCCCCTGCATGAGGAAAGGCCCGGTCTTCTGCCACGTCTGTTCGAGCGTGGATTTTCCGCCTGTCTGGAGGTCTACCGCCGCACGCTGCATATCGCTCTGGCACACCAGGGCGTGGTACTGCTGGTTGCCTTCTCATCCCTTGCCATCACCATCCTCCTTTATGTGATGACTCCGAAAGGATTTCTGCCCGCACAGGATACCGGGATCATCACGATCGTCACGGAGGCCGACCAGAGCGTTTCCATCAAACGCATGGGGACCCTGCAAAACAATGCCGCCCGCCTTTTGGCCAAGGATCCAGCCGTGGCAACGATCACGTCTCTGGTCGGGGTCGGCACGACCAATGCCACGCCCAATACAGGCCGCTTGACCGTCGTCCTGAAACCGCCCGCCCTGCGTGATCCGGTGCTGGAAGTAATGGAGCGGTTTCGCATCATCTTCGCACATCAACCCGGCCTGACGGCGTATATGCAGGCGCAACAGGATATCCAGATCGGAACCCGTATTACGCGTACCCAGTATCAGTACACCATTATTGATACGGATGTGAGGGAACTTCAGCAATGGGCACCTCGTCTGCTGCATACGCTGAAAGCATTGCCCATGTTGCAGGATGTTGCTTCTGACCAGCAGGATCAGGGCAGCGCGATCATGATTACTGTCGACCGCGCCGCCGCCATGCGTCTTGGCATTACCGTACAGGCAATTGAGGATACGCTGTATGATGCTTTCGGGCAGCGACAGATCTCCACCATCTATGCGCAGTCCAACCAGTATCGCGTGGTGCTGGAATCCGACCCGGCGTGGCAGTCACTCCCGGATGTGCTCAACCGTCTGCGTGTGCCGGGGCAGAACGACACGCAGGTTCCGCTGGCGGCGGTGGCAACGCTCGCTCCGGTCAGCGCACCGCTCGCCATCACCCATCAGGAACAGTTTCCCTCGGTCACGTTCAGCTTCAATCTGGCACCGGGGATATCCTTGGAACAGGCCATGAGCAGCATCTCTGCCGCCAGTCTCCAGATCGGGGTGCCGGAAACGATTGCCGGTTCCTATGCGGGTGATGCCGCCGAATTCCAGCGTAGTCTGGCCAGCGAGCCATGGCTTATCCTTGCCGCCATCATTGTGATCTACATCGTGCTGGGCGTGCTGTATGAGAGCACCATCCATCCGGTTACAATCCTCTCCACGCTGCCTTCCGCAGGCATCGGCGCGCTTCTGGCCCTGATGGCGACCGGAACCAATCTTTCTCTGGTTGCGCTGATCGGCATCGTGCTGCTGATGGGCATCGTCAAGAAAAATGCGATCATGATGATCGACTTCGCTATCGAGGCGGAGCGGGATCGTGGGCTTTCCCCCGCGGCAGCGATTGAAGAAGCCTGCCTGCTGCGCTTCCGTCCCATCATCATGACGACAGCGGCCGCCTTGCTGGGGGCACTGCCGCTGGCGCTCCAGCATGGAGCCGGATCGGAATTACGCTATCCGCTGGGCATCACCATCATTGGGGGCCTGCTGCTGAGCCAGTTGCTGACCCTTTATACCACACCGGTCATCTATCTGATGATGGAGCGTGTGCGCATGCGCCTCAACCATGGCCGCAAGCCCGGTCCGCTGGATCTGCCGGCAGACTGAGCGATGAATGTCTCCATGCCCTTCATCCTGCGTCCGGTGGCAACGATCCTGCTTTCCATCGGTATTCTGCTGACCGGGATCATCGCGTATCGCTTTCTGCCGGTTTCCGCCTTGCCCAGTGTTGATCTTCCCGCGATCGTGGTGTTCGTCAATCAGCCCGGCGCCGATCCGGAAACCATGGCAAGCTCCATCGCCGCACCGCTGGAGCGCAGGCTGGGAGAGATTTCCGGTGTCATGGAGTTGATCTCCACCAACTCCGTGGGTGCCAGCAATATCGTCGTGATTTTCGATCTCGACAGAAGCGTCGATTCCGCTGCACAGGATGTGCAGGCAGCCATCAATGCCGCCCGCGCCGATCTTCCATCCGATCTTCCGGTCAGCCCCTTCATCCGCAAATTCAATCCTGCTGAGGCGCCGGTCATGATGATCGCGCTGACCTCCGACAGCCATACCATTCGCGAGCTGTACGATCTGGCAGACAGTATGCTCGGACAGAGACTGGCTCAGGTGAACGGTGTCAGTCAGGTACAGATCAATGGCGCGGAAAAACCCGCTGTCCGTATCAGCACCGATCCTATGCGTCTGGCAGCGGCCAGCCTGTCCGGACAGGATCTGTATAATGTTGTTCGCAACACGAATGTCACCCAGCCAACCGGTGTCATCGAAAATGGGGATGTACGCCGCGCCATTCTGATCAACGGCCAGATCGATGATGCAGAATCCTATCGGAAGGTCGTGCTCAAGGCATCGAATGGCGGCTTTTTACGTCTGGGAGATATCACCGATATCGTAGATGGCGTGGCGAATACGCGGCTTTCCGCCACCAGCAATGGAAAGCCTGCGATCCTGCTGCAGATTTCCAAACAATCCGGCGCCAATGTCATCGAGACCGTTGATGGGATAAAAAAAATCCTGCCCCAGCTTCGCTCCTGGCTTCCCGGTGATATCAACATGGCGATCGTGGTTGATCGCACCGGCACGATCCGCGCAAGCGTCGATGATGTACAGTTCACATTACTGGTCAGTATAGCGCTGGTGCTGATGGTCGTGTTCGTGTTCATGCGGCGCCTGATGCCGACCATCGCCGCTGCCGTGACTGTACCCCTCTCCATTTCCGGGACGCTGGGGGCCATGTGGCTTCTGGGCTACTCGCTCGATAATTTCTCTCTGATGGCCATTACCATCGGGGTCGGGTTCGTGGTCGATGATGCCATCGTCATGATCGAAAACATCGTCCGTCACATGGAAATGGGCAAAAGCCGTCTTCGCGCCGCCATCGACGGGGCCTCCCAGATCGGTTTCACCGTCATTTCCATCACCCTGTCCCTGTTGGCAGTGTTCATCCCGATCATCTTCATGCCGGGCATACAGGGGAGGCTGTTCCACGAATTCGTCATGACGCTGAGTGTCAGCATTGTCATTTCCGCCGTGGTATCCCTCACCCTGACCCCCATGCTCATGGGGGTGTTTGGACGACAGGTTCATGCGCTGGATAATCCCCTGCTACGGCGATGGGATGAGCGGGTGGAACACCTGCTGAACGGGATCGAGCGGTTTTACCTTCGAACGCTTGGCTGGGCGCTGAAACATTCCGCTCTTATGCTGCTCAGCATGGTTCTGACGATTGCCGTCACCGTCACGCTGTACCGCGCTATCCCCAAAAGCTTCCTGCCCATTCAGGATACCGGCCTGTTGCAGGGAAGCACGATTGCCAGGCCGGATATTTCCTATGCCGCCATGCGCGATTTACAGCACAGGGCCGAGGCGATCATCCGCGCCGATCCTGCCGTCTTGAATGTGGATGGGCGTGTCGGCGTCTCGAACGGCTTCAATGCGCTCAATCGAGGCATGATGTATATTCAGCTGAAGCCGCTGGAGAAACGCCATGTTTCGTCAGAACAGGTGATCGCCAGACTCAGGCCGAAACTCGGCACCATTCTCGGGCTGGAGACATTTCTGCACTCCGCACAGGACCTTCGGATGGGTGGCAGAGAGGATTCCGGACAGTTTGAATATGTCCTGCAAGCAGATGATATCAGGGAATTGCGCAGCTGGGCACAGCGTTTACAGAAACGCTTGCAGAGCGTGCCTGAGATTGCCGATGTCTCCTCCGATCAGGATCATGCCGGACCGGAAATTGATATCATGATTGATCGTGATACCGCTTCCCGTCTCGGTACCACTGTCAGCGGGATTGATTCCGCGCTGAACAATGCTTTTTCACAGCGACAGATTTCACGCATCTATACTGATCGTAACCAGTATCAGGTGGTGCTTCAGGCCCTGCCATCGCTTCAGAGCAGCCCCGCCGGGCTGAACACGTTGTATGTCCCTGCCACCAACGTCAACGGCACCGCGGCCCCCGCCACAGCCAGCCGCGCCACGCTTCAGAACGCCACAGGGCAGGTTACGCTGGGCAGTGCAGTCGGCGGCACGCAGATCGGCGGTAATCAGGTGCCGCTGATGGCACTGGCCCTTACCCAATATACGACCGCCCCCCTCTCCATTGATCATGAGGCCGGTTTTCCCTCAGCATCGCTCAGCTTCAACATCAAGCCCGGCATTCCGGTCAGCACCGCTCAGGACGCCGTTCTGGAAGCTGTGCGTTCACTCGGGATGCCCGCCAGCATACGCGGAGAGTTCGGCGGTAATCTCGCCCTGTTCAAAAAAGCCGGGCAGGCCATGCCTTTTCTGCTGATCGGCGCACTGGCAGCCATCTATGTCGTTCTGGGTGTTCTCTATGAAAGCCTCATCCAGCCGCTGACGATCCTCTCCACACTGCCTTCGGCGGGGCTGGGTGCGCTGATCGCACTGCTACTTGCAGGGGTTGATCTCTCCCTGATCAGTATTATCGGCATCGTGTTACTGATGGGCATCGTCAAGAAAAACGGCATTATGCTGGTGGATTTCGCGCTGGAGCAGCAACGGGATGCAGGTCTGGATGCCGCCAGCGCCATTCGCGAAGCCTGTGCCGAACGGTTTCGCCCGATCCTGATGACAACACTCGCAGCCCTTCTCGGCGCAGTGCCACTGGCATTTTCCTTCGGCACAGGCGCAGAGCTGCGGCAGCCGCTGGGTATTTCAATCATCGGCGGCCTGATCGCCAGTCAGATACTGACCCTCTATACGACGCCGATCATTTATCTTGCGCTGGAAAAGCTGGCCAGACGAGGCAAAGCGCGCCCGGCCATTAATCCTTCCTGAACCTCGTTTTGTCATAAAGGATTTATGAACGCTCCTTACGTTGATAGGCAGGGCCGCCATCAGCAATGTTCAGGATCGTCGCGATCAGACCAACATGCGAGAAAGCCTGCGGGAAATTACCAACCTGCCGTTTGCGATGGGGGTCGTATTCCTCGGCAAACAATCCGAGATCACTCTGGATGGCCAGCAGGCGTTCCAGCATTCTGACGGCTTCATCTTGCCGCCCCTGCAAAACGTAATTATCCGCCAACCAGAAAGTGCAGACCAGAAAAGCACCTTCATCGCCCGGCAGGCCATCCGTGCCCTCCTCCGTGCGATAGCGGTACACGAAACCATCCTTGAGCAGAGTCCGCTCTATCGCCGCCACGGTCCCCACCATACGGGGATCAGTTGCCGGCAGAAATCCGATCAGAGGCAGCACCAGCAGGCTCGCATCCAGCGTATCGCCGCCGAAATACTGCACGAAGCTGTTCATCTCCTTGTTGAAGCCCTCGCGGCAGACCCGCTCATGCACTTCATCACGCAGGGCACGCCAGTGATCGACTGGCCCCTCCAGCCCGAAATGCTCGGCATTCAGAACCATCCGATCGAAAGCCAGCCAGACCATCGCCTTGGAGAAGGTGAAATGCTGACGTCCGCCCCGGACCTCCCACAGCCCTTCATCCGGCTCCTGCCATATGGTTTCGAGATATTTGACCAGCGCTTTTTCCAGACTCCAGGAGGAAGCCGGCACTTGCAGCCCTCTCTCCCGTGCCTGGTACAGCGTGTCGATGACTTCTCCATAGACATCAAGCTGCAACTGCCCGGCAGCCCCATTGCCGATGCGAACCGGGGAGGAATTTTCATACCCGGGCAGCCATGGCACTGACCATTCATCCAGACGGCGTTCACCGGCCAGCCCGTACATGATCTGGATCTGTTCGGCCTTCCCGGCAATGCTCCGATGCAACCAGTCACGCCATTCCTGCGCTTCCTGCCTGTGGCCGCCATGCATCAGGGCGAACAGGGTCAGCGTGGAATCCCGCAACCAGCAATAACGGTAATCCCAGTTACGGCTGCCACCGATTTCCTCCGGCAAGGACGTAGTTGCAGCAGCAACAATGCCACCGGTTGGGGCATAAGTCAGCGCCTTCAACGTGATCAGCGAGCGTTGCATGACATCCCGCCATGGCCCCTCATAGGTGCACTGGCTGCTCCATTCATGCCACCATGCCTCGGTATGCCGAAGCTCCTCCTCGGCATCCAGCCGAACCGGAGGAGGCAGATGAGACGGGCCGTAGGACAGAACGAACGGAATTTTCCGGCCCTCTGTCACCGTAAACCGGGCAATGCTGGACAGATTCTCTCCCTCAATCTCCACCGGCGTTCGCAGCACCGTCATGGCAGGGCCGGCAATGGCAGTAATCCCTTCCTCGTCATCAAGATGCATGACCCATGGAACGGAAATCCCGTAATCGAACCGCAGCACAAGATGCATCTGCATCTCTACCGAGCCTTTTCTGCCCTCCACGATACGGATCAGGGAAGAACCATCGTCGTCCGGGTCCGGATGCACCGGCATGAAGTCGATCAACGCGACTTCACCGGTATCGGTCGTGAAAACCGTCTCCAGTACCAGCGTATCACCCCGATACCGCCTTGTGATGCTCACCTTTTCCGGGGTCTTGCCCAATGCTTCCGGCGCAATGGCCCAACGACCGTGACGTGCCTGCCCCAGAAGTGCGGCAAAGCAGGCTGCTCCATCGAATCTGGGCCAGCAGAGCCAGTCAATGGAACCGTGACGGCTGACCAGTGCCGCCGTCCGGCAATCACCGATCAGACCATAATCCTCGATAGCCATGGGAAGATCATCGAGCGTCACAGCGCACCACCTGCTGAAAACGGCATGAAGGGGGTATTTATCAGACGCATCTCTGTCTCCTTCTTCTTTCATGCAGCCCTGACCAACGGAGCTATAACACCCGGTTTGCGACAGGAAGCACCTAGCCTGCCTTGATATTTCCTCTGACGGCAACGCCCCGCACCAGAAAACGGGATACTGGGCGGTCTATCGCAACCTTGACTTTCCGAGGCATTTTCCAGATATGAGCGCATCAATACGCATTGTGCGTAATGGCGTTCCCGATCAACGAGACCAATCCCGGCCAAGGCCGGTTTCGGCGGCCGAGAGCGCGCGAAGCAGCATTCAGTGATTGAGATCGCCACGTTGAACGAGCAACCAGCCGACAAGGCTGAACCGGCCGACCTTCCCGCCGCAGAACAGGCGGATCAGGACGTCAGCAAAAAGCGCCCCTCCCGCCGGAAAGCGGCCGCCGCCAAGGCCTCTATCCCAGCCGATAACGAGGCGGAAAAGCCTGTGCGCAGGCGCGCCCCCTCCAAAGCCGTGATGGCTGATGATGTACAGCCCGAGGCACCGAAGTCACGGGGCCGCCGCACCACGGCCGTCAAAAAAGCCGATCCCGTTCCTGTAGTGGAAGCTGTTGCAGAAACCGCCATAGAAACAACGGTGGAAGAATCCGCGCCGCGCGGCAAGCGCCGGGTCTCCCGTGGCAAGGCCGCTCCCTTGACGGCTCAGGAATCAACTGCCGTTGAACCAGTTGAAGACACACCCGTTCCGGTTGCGCAACCCGCCCCTGAAACGGCAGCGGCAGTAACGGAGGATACCACTTCCGTCCGGCTTCGGCGCCCGCGTCGTCCAGCCCGCCATAGTGCCCGTTCTGCAACGGCGCATGCCTCTGTCAGCAACGAGACACAGACCGATTCTTCATTAGTGGAGGAGGCCGCGGAAACCATCCAGCCAGCTCCGACTGAAGATACTGTCCAGGCAGTCGCACCAGAAGAAGTCGATGATCGCCCGCTTTTCGCCGATCTCGGCCTGTCGGAGCCAGTACAGCGCGCCATTACCGAAATGGGCTATCTGCATCCAACCCCGATTCAGGCGCAGGCCATTCCGGTGGTGCTGATGGGCCGTGACGTGCTTGGCTGCGCCCAGACAGGCACCGGCAAGACCGCCAGCTTCACCCTGCCGATGATGGACATCCTGTCCGACCGCCGTGCCCGTGCCCGGATGCCGCGCAGCCTGATTCTGGAGCCGACCCGAGAACTGGCGCTTCAGGTGGCCGAGAATTTCGTCAAATACGGACAATATCTGAAGCTGAACCATGCTTTGTTGATCGGCGGCGAAAGCATGAACGATCAGCGTGATGTGTTGAGCAAGGGGGTGGACGTACTGATCGCCACGCCGGGCCGCCTGATCGACCTTTTCGACCGCGGTGGTCTGCTGCTGACCGATACACGCATCCTCGTCATCGACGAAGCCGACCGTATGCTGGATATGGGCTTTATCCCGGATGTGGAGCGTATTGTCAGCCTGCTGCCACATAACCGGCAAACACTGTTCTTCAGCGCCACAATGGCGCCGGAAATCCGCCGTCTGGCCGATGCATTCCTTCAGAACCCGAAGGAAATCACGGTTGCCAAGCCTGCCTCCGTCGCCACCACCATTACCTCCGGCCTGGCTCTGGTCGGCGAAATGGACAAGCGAAAAGCGCTTCGCCATCTACTACGGCAGGAGAAAGTGCAGAATGCGCTGATCTTCTGTAACCGAAAGCGTGATGTCGATATTCTGACGAAATCGCTGGTCAAACACGGGTTTGCAGCCGGCCCGCTGCATGGCGATCTGGCACAGAGCCTGCGTTTCTCCACGCTTGAGAAGTTCAAGGCAGGCTCCTTACAGCTTCTGGTCTGCTCCGACGTCGCCGCACGTGGCATTGATATTGGCGGGTTGAGCCATGTATTCAATTTCGACGTACCGATTCATGCGGAAGATTACGTGCATCGTATCGGCCGCACCGGTCGTGCCGGGCGGGAAGGCGCTGCCTTTACGCTGGCTTCGCCGGATGACAAATTTGCCGTCGATGCGATCGAGAAGCTGATCAACGCCCCTATCCCCCGTATCGAGATCGAGGGATTGGAGCGCGCCGAGTGGTCGGAAGAGCCGAATCGTGGCCGTGGTCGCCGTCATAAAAATGGGAAGGGCGGCAAGGGAAATAACCGCTACGGCAGCCGGGGGCAGGACAACGCAAGGAAAGATCGCGCTTTCACCGAAGCCGATGCCAAATCACAGGCTGACATCACGCCTGATCCCGTAGCGGAAGTTGCGACCACACAGCCTGCACCAGCACCAGCCCAGCCAACCCAGTCACAGGATCGTCACCATCGCTCCCGCAATGACGAGCATGGCCGGCAGAAGCATTCGGGTGGCCATAACCAGCCGCATGCACCGGGATCAGCATCATCCAATGCCGCGGTGGAGGATCGTCGTCCGCAATCCGGCCGTGACCGGCGCCGAGATGATGATCTCGGCCCCTCCGTGCGCGGCTTCGGCGATGATGTTCCGGCATTCATGCTGCTGCCGCGCCGGATTGCCAAAGACATCCGGACTGAAGACACAGCGGACCCTGCCGACGGTCTTTCCTGAGACCGTCCGGCTGCCCTGCATGAGGCATTCATGACAATCGCATTGCGGGTCGCTCGTCTCGGCGCGGAGGCTGATGGAGTTTGCCCGGCTGAAGGGGATCATCCGACTATCTACG
This sequence comes from Granulibacter bethesdensis CGDNIH1, assembly GCF_000014285.2. Classification (NCBI taxonomy): domain Bacteria; kingdom Pseudomonadati; phylum Pseudomonadota; class Alphaproteobacteria; order Acetobacterales; family Acetobacteraceae; genus Granulibacter; species Granulibacter bethesdensis. Next base: position 1,470,492 of record NC_008343.2, read on the forward strand.
TTCCGTATGCCCTGGACGGAGAACTGGTCGAGGTTTCCGAAGCGGGCAAGCGTGGCGATGCGCTGATTGGCCAGATCGAGCGCATTCTGGAACCCAGTCCGCATCGTGTAGAGCCGGTCTGTCAGCATTTCGGCATTTGCGGCGGATGCGCCATGCAGCATACCGATGATGGCGGCCTTGGCTGGAAAGCTGGACAGGTTGCCTCTGCTCTCAAAGCAGTGGCACCGGATGTGCTATCTGATGCTTTCAGCACATGGCAAAGCCCACCTGCTGTGCGGCGCAGGATTGATTTCGGGTTGCGCCGTAGCGGCAAAACCGTTCGGGTCGGGCTGCACCGCGCCCGCTCTGCCGAGATTGTCGACATTCAGCATTGCCCGGTGATTGATCCCTCCCTGATGGAGCTGATTGCCGCACTGCGTATCGTGCTGCCTACTCTCGCTTTGCTGAAACGTGAAGGCAGCGCTGTCGCCAATATGACGGAAAACGGGATTGATCTGCTGCTGCGCACGGATCGCCTCCCTTCTGTCGAGGATCGCACCCTGCTGGCGGCTTTCGCCCATCAACACGGGCTGGCCCGCATTTCCTGGGCCGAGGGGGAGCGGGGACGCCCCGAGGTACTGTGCCAGTTGCGTGACCCCGTTATTACCTTCAGCGGACACAGCATCACGGCCCCTCCGGGCGCCTTTCTTCAGGCCAGCCGCGCCGCAGAAGATGCCATTATGGCAGCCATCGAAGCCGGACTGCCGAAAAAGCGACGCAAGATCGTCGAATTATTCGCGGGTATCGGTACCTTCACCCTGCGCCTGAAACCCGGCATGGCCTATGAAGGCGATGAAGCCGCCGTCGCTGCTGTCAAGCGGGCCGGATTTGGCCAGATCACTCGCAGAGACCTGTTCCGCCAGCCGCTGCAAGCCGCCGAGCTGCGCGGGGTGGATGTCGTGATTCTCGATCCACCCCATGCCGGTGCGGCGGCACAATGCGCCACGCTGGCACAAGCCAAAGTGCCCCGGATCATCTATGTCAGCTGCAATCCGCATGCCCTGCGGCGGGATGCCACCCTTCTGGCCGGAGCTGGCTACAGGCTGGTATCGGCCTCAGTGATCGACCAGTTTCTCTGGTCCACGCAGATTGAAACGGTGGCGGTGTTCAGCCTCTGATCCGACTGCTCGCGTGCAGGATCAGACGTGGAAGCTTTCCCCGCAGCCACAACGGCCTTTTTCATTCGGATTGATAAAGGTGAAACCAGCCTCAAGCTGCTTCACCTGATAATCCATCACCGTGCCGATCAAAAACAGGGTCGCCTTGCGGTCGATCAGGACGGTGACGCCTTTGTCGATCACCACCTCATCCCCCTCGCCTTTTTCCTCGACCCAGCTCATGTCGTAAGATTTGCCGGAGCATCCCTTGGTGGATACGGCAATCCGCAACAGCCGTCCCTGCTGGCCGGTCGTATAAAGCTGCTGCAACCGCTCGGCGGCTGCATCGGTCAGTGACATCAACGGTGGCAAAGCACGACGCGGTGCCGTTCCCGTTGTCTGATTTGTATCGACAGTCATTGCATCATACCCCATGTCAGACCACCCAGTCAGGCCGGCCTAAAACATATTCAGTTGCAGTCTGGCATCTTCGCTCATCCGGCTTGGATCCCATGGCGGATCCCACACCGTTTCGACATGCACGGAGGTCACGCCGGGAACCGCCGCAACAGCATGATGCACCTGTTCAGGCAGTTCCTGTGCGCTCGGGCAGGCAGGGGCAGTCAAGGTCATTTCGACTTTCACCTTGCCATCATCATGGATGTCGATAGCGTAGATCAGGCCAAGCTCGTAGATATTCACCGGTATTTCCGGATCATGTACGCTCGCGACCGCAGCAATCACCGCATCCTCCGTCACGGCGGGGCGCGTCTCACCATCCGGCGTCCAACTGCCATGGGTCGCTGGAGGGGCCACCGATACGGCAGCGTCATCTGCCGGCGCCATGTCGATCTTCGAATCAGTCATGGTGCGTATTCTATCCTTCATCCAGCTCCAGCGCAGCCGAGAGGGCACGCCAGGGCAGCGTCGCGCATTTGATCCGGGACGGGTACTCATGCACCCCGCCCAAAGGTTGCAGGCGGCTCAGCGCCGCATGGCAAACCGGGCACTCCAGATCGGGCACCTGCCCGCTCCGGACCAGAGCATGAAACCCCTTCATCACATCGTGCGCCTGAGCACGATTTAAACCCCTCACCGTCTCTGCCATCAGATCAGCGGAAGCGATGCTGATCGCACAGCCTTTGGCTTCAAAACCGACTGCCTCAACGACCTCATTCCCATCATCCGGCATTCCGGTGGCGATAAACACCGTCACCTGATCACCGCAGAGCGGGTTATCGGCCTCCCTCGACAGGGAGAAAACAGGCAGTCTCTGGCCATGCAGGGGCTTTTTGCCATGACGCAGGATCAGGTCATGATAGAGATCCCTGACGTCATCATCAGCCATGCCAGCCTGCACTGCCGTCATGCCAGAAAATCCCTCACTTTCGTAAGAGTGTCGGCAAAGAAGTCGATTTCGTCCTGGGTATTGTACACCCCGAATGTCGCCCGGGCTGTCCCGGAGAGAGACAGGCGACGCATCAATGGCTCTGCACAATGATGACCGGCCCGCACCGCTATCCCCTGACGATCCAGCAGCGTCGCCACATCATGCGGATGACCATGATCGAGCACGAAGCTGATCACACCACCACGATCAGCCGCCTGGCCAATAATACGTAAGCCCTCTATGGCGTTCAGACGCGCCAATGCATGGCGGGTCAGAGCCTGTTCATGCGCTTCCAGCGCCTCGTAACCGATCGCCTCCACATAAGCGATCGCGGCTTTCAGGCCGATTGCCTCGATGATGGCGGGCGTACCGGCCTCGAATTTATGCGGTACCTGCGCCCAGGTGGAGCGCTCGAACGTGACTGAGCCGATCATGTCGCCACCGCCCATGAAAGGCGGCATGGCTTCCAGTAATTCACGTTTCGCCCAAAGTACACCGATGCCGGTCGGGCCGTAGAGCTTGTGGCCGGTAAAAACGTAGAAATCCGCATCCAGCGCCGTCACATCCACCCGGCGATGCACCACAGCCTGCGATCCATCCAGCAGAACTTTCGCACCATGCTTATGTGCGAGGGCAATGACCTCCGCCGCCGGCACATAGGTTCCCAGCACGTTGGACATATGCGTGATCGCGACAAGGCCGACCTTGCCATCCGACAGCAAATGCGCAAAAGCCGCCATATCAAGCTCGCCAGCATCGGTTACCGGAGCAATACGCAGCTCGACACCCGTCTCATCCCGCAGCATTTGCCATGGCACGATATTGGCGTGATGTTCCATTTCCGAAATCAGCACGGCACGACGGTCACTTTTCGCAAGGATGCCCCGCCCGTAGCTGTGAGCGACGAGGTTGATCGCTTCCGTGCTGTTCCGGGTAAAAACGATCTCCTCCCGTGCAGAAGCCCCCAGCAAACGGGCCACCGCATCCCGTGTGGATTCATATTCTTCCGTCGTCCGCTCGCTCATCCAGTGCAGGCCGCGATGCACATTGGCGTATTGCGTACGCATCGCCTCGCTCATCGCCTCGATCACGCTGACCGGCTTCTGGGCCGAGGCACCGCTATCCAGAAACACCAGCTTTTTGCCACGGATCGTCTGCGACAGGATGGGGAAATCCTGCCTGATCCGGGCCACATCGAAACCGGCCGTGCTGTGCTGCGTCTCCCGCAGCGCGATCTCCCTGTCGACGGTCGTATTCATGCGGTTTCCGACGCTTCTTCATGCGTCCACCATGCATTGATCGCGCCGTCCAGAATGGCACGAGCCCCTTCATGCGACACGGTATCGATGGCTTCCGCCAGAAAAGCCCTTACGAGAATGGCACGTGCCTGCACTTCCGGAACACCGCGGCTGCGCAGATAGAACATCTGGTCCGCATCCAGTTCGCCAACCGTTGCACCATGGCTGCATTTCACGTCATCCGCAAAAATTTCCAGCTCCGGCTTGGTATCGATCTCTGCCTCGTCAGACAGCAGTAGCGCGGCATTCATCTGATAGCCGTCTGTTTTCTGCGCCTCCCGCGTGACCTCGATCTTGCCCTGAAACACGCCGCGTGAGCGTCCTGCCAGCACATTGCGAACGGCCTGCCGCGATGAACATCCCGGAGCGGTGTGGCGCACGATGCTGGTGATGTCTCCGACCTGCTGATCCCGCAATAACTGGGCGCCATGCACATGCACCGCTCCGCCCTCCCCATCGAGTCTGGCATGGAATTCGGCACGTGCCACCCGACCGCCCATGTTCAGCACAAAGGCCTCATATCGTCCCCGTGCCGCGACATCAGCAAAAACGGTAGCAATATGAAACGCGTGCTGATCCTCGTTCTGCCAACGGATATGCTCCAGCACCGCGTCCTCGGCCACGCTGATCTGCGTCACCGCATTGTGCAGATAGGTACCGCGACCACGACAGATTTCCACCAGAGTCAGGCTCGCCCCACTGCCGAGACGGATCGTATGGCGCGGATGAAAATCTACCGCCTCCCCCGACATATCAGAAGCCAGATTGACCAGCACGATCGTGCCGGCAGCAATCCCGGAGGAAATGGTCAATACCATGCCATCTTCGGCCAACATCGTATTGAGTGCCACCAGCGGCACACCATCGCTGCCAGTACGTTCGCCAAAAGCGGACGAATGTCCGAAATGTTCAAGGTCAATCCCGTCCCGGCTTCCCTCCAGCAGACCGGCGTCAGACAGATCGGGACGAAAACGGCCATCCAGAAAAACCAGGCGGGGTGCACCCAGATCAGGCACATCACCGAGCTGACGGCTCGCAGACCCATCCGTCTGTGTCAGGGGTTCCCGGAAACGAATATCGGCCAGCGGGCGCAGGGATGTATACTTCCACGCCTCCACACGCTGGGTAGGGAGGCCCGTCCGATCGAATACCTGGGCAGCCTCAGCCCGGATAGCCCCATCTCCAGGCATACGATCGCGCAATCCCTGAAACCGGGAGAGAAACGATACACCCAGCGTTTGCAAGGGCTGAAGAGCGACAACAGGCGGCTGAACGGCGTTCATGCGGCCTCCTTGATCACTGCGGCATAGCCTTCACGCTCCAGTTGGCGCGCCAGTTCCGGCCCGCCGGAGCGGATGACCCGGCCCCCGAACAGCACATGCACATGATCAGGCACGATATGATCGAGCAGACGCTGATGATGCGTGATGATCAGCGCGGAGAAATTCGGCCCCCGCAGCGCATTCACGCCGTCGCCAACGATTTTCAGGGCGTCGATATCCAGCCCGCTATCCGTCTCGTCAAGAATGGCAAGGCGCGGGCGCAGAATGGACATCTGCAAAACCTCGTTGCGCTTTTTCTCACCGCCGGAGAAGCCGACATTGACGTTCCGCTTCAGCATGTCATCCGGCATCGACAGACGCTTTGCCTCGGCGCGGGCGAGTTTCAGGAAAGCGGAGGCATCCAGTTCCTCCTCTCCGCGCGCACGCCGCACCGCATTCAGCGCGGTACGCAGGAAGTTCATGTTGTTGACGCCCGGCAACTCGATCGGCGACTGGAAAGCAAGGAACACACCAGCGGCGGCCCGTTCCTCCGGCTCCATTTCCAGCAGTTCACGCCCTTCGAACAGGGCGGAACCGCCCGTTACTTCATAGCCTTCATGCCCGGCCAGAACATAGGACAAGGTGCTTTTCCCGGACCCGTTCGGACCCATGATTGCATGGACCTCACCTTGCGGCACTTGCAGGTCGATGCCCTTGAGGATCGGTTTATCCTCGATTTTCGCGTGCAGATTTTCGATCTTGAGCATCGTTTTAACCCACCGAACCTTCCAGACTGATGGCCAGGAGTTTCTGTGCCTCCACAGCAAACTCCATCGGCAATTCCTTTAAAACTTCCTTGCAGAAGCCATTGACGATCAGATTGACCGCATCTTCTTCCGACAGGCCCCGGCTGCGGCAATAGAACAGCTGATCATCCGCGATTTTCGATGTCGTGGCTTCATGCTCGATCTTGGCGGTCGGATTGCGGCTTTCGATATACGGCACTGTATGCGCACCGCAGAGATCGCCGATCAGCAGGCTGTCGCACTGGGTGAAATTACGCGCGTTCTGCGCCTTCGGCATCATCTTGACCAGGCCGCGATAGGTATTGTTCGAATGCCCTGCGCTGATGCCTTTCGACACGATTGTGCTGGTCGTGTTAGGGCCGATATGGATCATTTTGGTCCCGGTATCGGCCTGCTGGCGATTGGTCGTGACGGCCACGGAGTAAAATTCGCCAATGCTGCCCTCACCCAGCAGCAGGCAGGATGGATATTTCCATGTAATGGCCGAACCGGTTTCAACCTGTGTCCAGCTGATCTTGCTGCGCGCACCACGGCAGGCACCACGCTTGGTCACAAAGTTGTAGATACCGCCACGGCCTTCGGCATCACCCGGATACCAGTTCTGTACAGTACTATATTTGATCTGCGCGTCATCAAGGGCCACCAGCTCCACCACCGCGGCATGAAGCTGATTTTCATCACGCTGGGGTGCCGTGCAGCCTTCCAGATAGCTGACATAGGCCCCGTCCTCCGCAATGATCAGCGTGCGCTCGAACTGACCGGTGTTTTTCGCATTGATGCGGAAATAGGTGGACAGTTCCATCGGGCAGCGCACCCCTTTCGGGATGTAGACAAAACTGCCATCAGTAAAGACAGCGCTGTTCAGAGCCGCATAGAAATTGTCGGAGGCCGGCACCACGCTGCCCAGATACTGCTTCACCAGTTCCGGATGCTCCCGCACCGCTTCGCTGATTGAGCAGAAGATCACACCGACCTTGGCCAGACTTTCCCGGAAAGTGGTGGCAACCGACACGCTATCGAACACCGCATCCACCGCAATACCGGGGGACGCTGAGGCCGGCAGTGCCTCCGCCCCCTCCACACCGGCCAGAAGCGCCTGCTCCTTCAGCGGAATACCGAGTTTCTCATAGGTTCGCAGCAGCTCGGGATCGACCTCATCCAAGCTTTTGGGGCCGGTTTTTTTCTTCGGAGCGGCGTAGTAATGCAGATCCTGAAAATCAATCGGTGCATGTGCGATCCGCGCCCATTCCGGCATCTCCATCGTCTTCCAGGCGGCAAACGCCTTGAGACGCCATTCCAGAAGCCATTCCGGCTCTTCCTTGCGGCTGGAAATCAGGCGGATCGTATCCTCGGTCAGGCCCTTTGGGGCCATGTCCATTTCGATCTCGGTTTCCCAACCCCATTTATAGCCGGATTCCGTGACGGATTTGACGGCATCAAGGGTTTCAGCAACGGCTGGCATGGCAGGCTCCTGTCACTCCGCGACGGACAACACGGCATGCTCATGGCACGCCCGGGTCTTATAACCGCTTGAAGAGGATTGCGTAGGCTGGGGTGGTAAAACGTTACCGAGAGGGGTACCACCCATCGGCTGCCTTGCCATATCGGCAAGGCTGATGGAGGACAAAGCTGTCGCAATCGCGTGGTTGACCATATCCCATCGTCCCCGCATCGGGCAAAGGCAGGCAGCCTCACAATCCGGATGCGCACCCTCAACACAGGCGGTCAGGGCAATCGGTCCTTCCAGAACCCGGATCACATCGGCAATGGAAATCTGATCAAGGAAACGATTCAGGCGATAGCCGCCATGGGCGCCTCGCTGCGAGACCACTAATCTTCCAACCGATAAAGCCTTGAGTACCTTGGCTACGGTTGGTTCCGGAACACCGGTAGCAGCCGCAATACAAGGCGCCGTCTGGACCCGCCCTGATGCCTCACCGGACTCTGCGGCCAGACGGATCAGCACCACTACCGCATAGTCTGTCAATTTTGACAGCCTGAACATTTGCCACACCTTAACTGGACCAATTAAGTCCTGTTTTGTAGAAATGGACTACCCTTATTAAAAGATCAAGAGTGAAAATTTTAGGATTTTAATCCTATAGCAAAAACATTATTAAAATATGCGTTATTATAATAATTTATTAGAATTATTAATAAATTAATGAATTTTTCTAAAATGATTTGCCACCAAAATATCTTATTTTGAGATATTTAGTTGACATTAAACAAAAAGAGCTTTTTACGTTAACAAAATTGTGTTTCTCGCTTTCTTGAAAATTTTTCTATAAGGTTCTAAGGAATGATCCTAAAAATTTTCAGCTCCAATAAAAATAGCAGAATAGCAGCCATTATTCTGGTTGGAGCGGTTAATTCTCTGATCCCTCTCAAGTCAATCAGTGCGGCAACCACTACAACAACCTTTCAGGTCACTGCAACTGTACAAGCCTCCTGCATCATCCAGGCTACAAATCTTTCATTTGGTAACTACAGTGGCTCGCAAACCGATGCGACATCCACGATCCAGGTGACCTGCACGAATTCGACGCCCTATAATGTTGGACTCAGTGCTGGTACGGGTTCTGGTGCAACAGTATCAAACCGTAAGATGAGCCTGAACTCAACTTCAGCCCTTCCTTATGCCTTATATTCAGACGCGTCACGCAGCACAAATTGGGGCAACACCCCTAATCAGGATACAGTCAGTGGAACAGGGAATGGTTCAGCACAGAGCCTGACCGTCTATGGACGTATTCAAACAGGCAATTACCCTACTCCCGGATCCTATGCAGATACAATCACAGCAACTGTCAATTTCTAAAAATATTATTTTTAGTTTTTGTAGGAGAAATCATCAAAATTTGTGGTGATTTTTTGTTTTAACACTGCCAAAATCCCTGAGATATTGATGCTGATATTTAATTTTAAACAAACAGCTGCTGTCTTTAGAATATGTCTGACTTTATTTTGTCTATTGACAGTCAGCAGTAAGATTTATGCGCAGGGAATCAGCATTACGCCTGTCAGCATATCATTAGCTTCAGGGCAAATGACCTCCATGGTGACATTAACGAATTCAGGAGATGCGGACCTGTCATTTCAAGTCCGTAGCTTTAAGTGGGATTCGTCCCCAGAAGCCCCCTATCATCTTACACCGACAGATCAACTTTTGGTCAGCCCACCACTTGGCACCATTCCACCGCATAACAGTCAGATAATACGTATTGTGTTACGCCGGGCCGCAACCACCACTGAAAACAGCTATCGGATTCTGATTGACCAAATCCCTGCCCCAGGCACAGCCGGTATAGTCAATGTCGCTATACGTCTGTCTATCCCATTGTTTGCAGCCCCACCATCACCCGTCAGCCCACATCTGCAATGGTCCATTGAACGATCCACTGCAGGAACTTTTCTCATTGCTTTTAATACAGGAGGAAAACATCTGAAAATTTATGATGTTTCCCTGTCCAATGGCAAAAAAAATATAAAAATCAAAGTAGAAATATCCCCTTACATTCTTCCGCACACAGCACAAAAATGGAAAATACCTGATAATATTGAAAATACTGGGCAAATAATTATTTTAGGAAAATCAAATGAAGGAGATTTCAAAGAAAAAGTATAATTTTATGTATTGGGTGAATATTATGGGTTTATTTATTTTATCATTTTTAATTTTTACGTTTTCATTTAATACAATTGCATTTTCTGCAGACATGCAACTCCTGTTGGATGTTATCATCAATGGCAACAAAATACAAAAAATTGGCGAATTCGTAGAGAAAAATAACACATTATATGCTTCCGGCAAGGAATTAACAGAACTGGGGATCAAAATTGGTCCATCTTCCCAAACCGGTAAACTGTTAGCACTTAAAAATCTGGATGGAATAAAGTTCACGCTTAATCAATCTACACAGACCATCCATATCATCGCGGAAGAAAATGCATTGCTTCCGGCCTTGCTGACAGCATCTCCTACAGCACGATCCGATATGTATCAGGGAAGCACCGGTTTTAACCTGTCTTATGATATTCAGGGATCCATGACGGGCAATGTTCCTTACGGGACCGGATCATTCACCGCGCGTGCGTTCTCGCATCACAGTCTCTTCTCATCATCTCAGACTGTTTACGCTGGCCTTGGGCCTGCGGGCGCAGGATCGGTTTCTGTCATCCGCCAGGACACCACCTATACTTATTCAAATCCACAGACGTTAAAGCGATATCGTTTTGGTGATGTTATCGGTGGCAGTTTACTTTGGACACGCCCAATAAAGCTGGGGGGCATTCAAATCGCCACGGATTTCTCCATGCGACCTGAAAATCTGCCGTTTCCTGTTCCATCGGTAGCAGGGTTGGCAAATGGCCCATCAAGGATCAACGTATTGATGAATGGGCTACCAATTTTCAATCAGCAGATTTCCAGTGGGCCTTTTGAGATTTCTCGCCTTCCGGTCATGACCGGTGCATCAGAACTAACCAGCATCATAACCGGCTTAAACGGCCAGCGGACGACGACCACGATACCTTTCTATGCAAGCCCGTTGCTGCTGAAAAAAAACCTGTCTTCGCTATCAGCCGAAGCAGGGTTTCTCAGGCGTTATTGGGGAACCTTGTATTCTGAGTATGATAATTTTGCGGGATCTGCGACCTACCGCTACGGTATTTCCTCACGCCTGACATTGGAAGGGCATGTGGAAGCATCTCAAAAAGTGATCGAGACAGGCATTGGCACTGATTGGAACTGTTTTAACCTTGGTATCGTCAGCATGACAATAGCAGGCAGCAATGCTGGCGGTGGATCAGGCACACAGGAATCAATCGGATTTCAAAGAAATGGACGGCACCTTAGTTTTGGATTCTCGGAGCTGATCAGCGATGCGAAATTCCGTGATCTGGCCCGTCTGACGGGCAGCCCAGTCCCCAAAAAACAGTTGAACGCCTATATCGGATACTCATTTCAAGGATTGGGTTCAATTAATCTTAGTTATAATCAAACCAGCCTCTACAGCATGCCGATTTCATTAAGTTATTATGTTCCACCAGGAACTTTCAATACCAGCAACATGCCCGTACCTGGTACCACGATAACAACCGCTGATAGTGGATTGATAACGTTACAACCAGCACAAAAGACCGAGATTTTGTCGATCAACTATTCTTTACAGCTCGGTAAGGTCTCCCTGTATGCAACAGCCTTCAACGCAATATCGGGCGGAGGGGGATATGGAGCTTTCTTTGGCATCAGCATTCCTCTGGGCAATCGATCATCAGCTTCGGTAAACAGTGGAGCAGGCCAAACACGACCTTATCAGCAGATCCAGGTTAACCAGACGGCCAATGTACCAGGAGATTTTGGCTACCAGTTGAATATGTCTCATGGCAACCAGAGTATCCAGAACGGCACAGTAAATTATAAATCCAGAATTGGGACAATCTACGGTGGTATAGATCATATTGGGTCCACCACAACTTATCGCGGGGAAATACAAGGTGCCATTTCTTATATAAATGGCGGATTTTTCCTTTCAAATCAAATATTTGATAGCTTTGCTGTCGTGGATACAAGTGGTCTTCCCAATATCCATGTCTACAGTAATAATCGACCGATGGGACAAACTGACAGCAACGGCCTGTTGCTGCTGCCTGACTTAAACTCCTTTACCGATAATAAAATTTCTATCGATCCCGGCGACGTGCCTCTCGACGCAGATCTAGCGAGCATCAATTATACGGTAAGGCCGATGGATCATACTGGTGTGTTGATACCATTCCACATTAAAACAATCACGTCAGCACTCATCCACCTTGTGACCCCGGATGGTATGCCTTTATCATTGGGAAGCTCCGTACAGTCTACGCCTCCCTCACCTATTGGGTATGATGGAAGTGCCTATTTGACCGGCCTGAAACCTGGGACCAACAGGATAAAAATCCTGCTTTCCAATGGCCAAAAATGCTACGCTTCCTTTAATTATGTTTTTGTACCTGCTACGATTCCTACGATTGGTCCTATCCCCTGCACACAACAGTGATATCATGATAAAGCTACGATATCTTAAGGCAGCTCCATTGATCCTCTTTGCTGTTCTTGCACTCTTTCCAAAATCATCGATGGCCCAATGCATAGTATCAGTCAGCAATTTGAATTTCGGAGTTTATGATCCATTCTCTTCAACCCCGGCCAATACATCATCCAATATTAATGTCACATCATGCCCTATATTATTTGGATCCTATAGCGTCGGCCTCAATACAGGTCAGAATGCAGGTGGATCATATAATAATAGGTCAATGAGATATAACTCACAAAGACTTCAATATCAAATATATACTTCAAATGACCGTTCAAATATATGGGGGAATAATAGCCAAGGAACAGTCATGCAATATGGATATTGTTATTTTTTTGCTTGCAATAATTCTTTTACCATGTATGGCGTTATTCCACGTTACCAAAATGTATCTCCAGGATTCTATTCCGATACCGTTGTTGTGACGATAACTTATTGATTTTTTGAAAAATTAGACGTTGTAGGATATATATTCTTGGCAATTAGGATCCACTTCATATCTCAAGTCACTGTTATCCTGGTAGCGAGCATTTTCGGCTTGGGATACAGCCTGAGCGCAGCTTTAATTGCCCTCCAGCTGGATGAGGCCGGGGCAAGTAGCCTGAGCATTGGTCTGAATGCTGCTATGCATGCCGTCGGTGTGCTGATCACTGCCATGCTTCTTCCTCGCTTCAGTGCCCGGTTCGGTATGCGCTGTATGCTGCTGCTTTCTCTTCTGGCGACGACGATTATTCTAATCCTGTTTCCGCTGATGCCATGGAGCTGGACTTGGTTCCCCCTCCGTCTGGGACTAGGGGTTGCAACCGAGATTCTGTTTGTCCTTTCCGAAACATGGACCAACCAGCTTTGCGACGATACCTCCCGCGGGAAGGTCATGGCTTTTTATATGACCGCCATGTCGAGCGGATTTGCAGCCGGTCCCCTGCTGTTGTCCGCTACCGGAACACAAGGCTTTGCGCCATGGCTGGCAGGAGGGGCATTGTCACTGCTGGCCGCGGTGCTCCTGATGCTTGGCACGACGACACCACCGCCCGCGCCACACAATGGACATGGTGGTTTTCTCCATTATCTCCGCCTTGCCCCCGTTGCCCTTTTCAGCACTGCCCTCAATGCAGGGGTGGAGGCCGCCGGGATGTCGTTCCTTCCTCTCTATGCCATGAGTGCCGGATGGGGCGAAAATGGCGCAACCCAGCTTTTATCGACACTGATGCTCGGCGCGATCGCGCTCCAGCTGCCGATCGGATGGCTTGCTGACCGGATGCCACGGGAGAAACTGATTCTTCATCTTGCCCTGATCGCCGGCATCGGTGCCCTTGCCTGGCCGTGGTTAATCAGCCTTGGTGTAATCGCCTATATCGCCCTGTTTGTATGGGGCGGAGTTTTCGTAGGTATTTACACCGTGACCCTGACCCTGATTGGCAGCCGATTCTCCGGCAGCGACCTGGTGGGGCTGTATGCGGCAGCGGGGCTCGCCTGGGGCGTGGGAGCACTGCTGGGACCATCGGCAGTCGGGGCCGCCAACATCCTGACAGCCCAAGGCCTTCCAGTCGTCACTGCGGCCTCCTGCCTGATTTTTGCCGTATTCATACGCCGTTATGTTTACCGACCGGCCTCGTGACCAAATCTCATAACCAGCCATCCCTCATTACAAAACCATTATTATAACAAGAAAAGAATGGCAGTTATTGAGCAAACTGAGTCAGGTTGCTAAAAAAACGGATGTTCCTGCTTTTTCAAGCTGGCAATCTTGCCTCCAGCCTTCATGGCCGGGACCATAATTGACGATATCTGATTGGCTTTATGAATTTGCCCAGTCGCAAGCCAGTTGGATGATAAGGAACGTTCATGATCAGATTAATATTGCTTTTGCTTGGTGCCGGTATCGTCAAGCGGCGCTGGCGTTTTCTGCTGACATTGGGAATTTTATGGGCCGGTTGCGGCGTGTTTCTGGCGTTTGATGCGCTGGACGAACATTACGTCATTCCGGTGCGCTATCTCGGTTACGTCATGATCATCGAGGGGCTGGCCACAGCCTCCTCTGCATCCGCGGCCACTGGCACGGCGCAGCGGTTGAGGTGGTTCAAGGCACTTTCTCTGTTCATGATCGGGGGGCTTGCCGCGCTGAATCACCACCATGCTAATCTGGTCCTTGCCATTCTACTGGGGCTGTTCATCGCTGTTGATGGCATCATGAAGGTCAGCAGCGCACAAATTGTGAGGTTTCCCGGATGGCGCACTGCACGCGCCATCGGAATAGGCGAAATCTTTTTCGCTATTTTTGTTCTCGAACCATATCCAACCTGGTACAAGGCAACAGTCGGCGTCAATATGGGTGCATTGATGCTGCTCTCCGGCCTTGGCCTTGTGCGGTTGGGATTGCGGTTAAAGCAGCTGCCTGATGATGCACCGCTTTCGCCCATTCTCCAGCAGGGTCTTTCCGGATGGACATTCATTCCTGCCTCTGCCAACCAGACAGAGCAAAACACTCAACCTGCACAGATCGGTGAACTGATCGTGCATGTATGGACCCCTACCGGCCTGTCACCCAGCCAGATCCGGTCCGGCAGGCTTATCGGGCGCTATATCGCTGCTGTCGATCAAAACGGGGTCGTCTCAACCGGGCACGCTGCACTGGAAATGGCGCCGGATGTTTACATCAGCCATTATCCGAAAAACGAAATCGACCGGAACCCTGGGGAATTTGGACGTATTCTCCGGGCTACTCACGATAACGATGTGGAGGGTCGCTTTCTGCCTACCTATCAGGAAGAAGCAGCGGGATGGTGTGAAGCCACGGCCCATGTCCGCTTTGAGCAGTTCGACGCGGCCCGTCTGCGGGCTTTCTGGAATACCTATCGGCAAGACAATACCTACAATCTGACCAATCGTAACTGTTCCAGTGTCGTCGCGCAGGCTCTGGATGCCGCCCTGGAAGGTGCCTTGACCGCACGAACTGCACGCCTGCCTCTGTCACGGCTGATGCGGATATTCCTCAGCCCCGAACTCTGGGTTGCCGGATTGCTGCGTCAGCGTGCTGAATCCATGGCCTGGACGCCTGGTCTGGTTCTGGATTACGCCCGCGCCCTGTCTGCCGTGATTGATCCGCCTGCTATTTCTTGGCTGTCACTTGCGGCCCGTGCGTGGCGGCGTCAAAAGCGCACGCAGGCATCATGAACAAGCATGCACCATCAAAACCAAGACTTGGCCCGCTAAAACGCATCCATCATCATTTAGACCGCTTCTAAAAGAAATGTTAGACTCTTTCATGGAAGCAGCAGACTCTTCCGCCAATATACTCGCTCAATGGCCCAATATTGTCATTATCGGGATATTTTGCGCGGTTCTGGTTATTGCTCAATATTTGGTACAGTTCCTTGCTAAAAAAACCTTCTCTGTCACCACCCTTGCCGAACATAACCTATCGGCTCTGGATACGTTTCGGGTTCTTGGCCCCTTGGCAGGGGTATTCATTAGCTTCTCACTGGTGCAGGGGATTGCCGAATATCGTGCAACCGGGCGTCAGATAAGTCTTGAGGCCACGGATGCCTATCAGCTTGACCGTGCCCTAGCCGGCACAGATCTGGGTGATAAGGCAACCCCGGCCCGGCTTGCCCTGCGTGCGTACATCCAGTCTGTGGTAACGGATGAATGGAGTGGATTACGGGAGGGAAAAACCGAAGCCCCCGTCACATCGCAGACAATGCAGACCCTGCAGGAGAAGGTTGAATCTTTGGTCAATCAGCTGCCCTCCTCCATGCGTGTTGCCAACGATATTGATAAAAATTTGGACGATCTGCAGGATGACCGCGCCAAGCGGTTGGCCGTTGTGCGAGGCGGGCTTCCTTCCATCATGTGGTGGGTGCTGGGCATGTTAATGCTGCTGCTGCTGATCTGCTCGGCTTTTCTGGCACGTCCGAACAGGATTCACATTCACCCGCTCCCGACCTTGTTTATGGCCGGGCTGGGGATCATGTCCGGGCTTCTGTTTATTATCGATCGCCCCTATCAGGGGGAGCTTTGCGTCAGCCCCGCCCCGCTGGTAAAGGTTCTCAAGCAGCTTAATATGCGTCTGCATATTGATCATACAGGCTAGGCCCGATCACCACTCCGTTCTGGTGGCCTACCAAAAAAGACGCTTTTGTAAGGCTGTCAGGTGCTCGCATATCTGAATGGCGATCCCACGTAGTCACACCATCAAGAAAAAGCCGCGATCCCATCTGATCGCGGCTTTCCTGTTTTATCGACTGTTTTGAGGGACGCTATTTATCCAAAAGCGCCCACCTCATGGCTAATGGCCGTGCCGATCTCCCGCACCAGATCAAACATATCGCTCATCGGCTGGAAAATAGTGGCATGCTCATGAGCATAGCTGCTGCCCTGGCGTTCAGTTGATGGTTCGAAATAATCCCGTTCCACCGCCGGGTCTGGCGCAGGCGGGAATACCTGACTCAGAAGATTGAGGGCGAGAGGAATTTCCAGCCGCAAAATCAGGGCTTCCAGAGCCTGACGGGTTACTCCATGACGAGGCGAGAAATCAGGAATTTCCGTCTCCAGAAGCCAGATACGATGAATCAACGCCAGCCTCAGCGCATGCAGCAGGCGCTCACGCATGGTCATGCGCGGTGCATCAGACCAGCCAGCACGCAGTTGCAGGTGATCCACCTGAATGCGCCGGAACATCGCCTGTGTCACCGCCGCCAGCCCCAGCCGCTCCACCGCCTTGGCTACCAGCATCAGCGCCTTTGTCTTCCGCTGATCGGTTTCTCGCTCATGCGCTGCACGATCCAGCCAGGTGGTGGGGTCGAATGTCGCCACCACGGCACGCAATACGTCCAGATCAGAATGGCGCAACGCATGCTCGGCCAGATTCATGGCCCGGCGGAAACGGAAGCTGTTCTGATAAAGATCGTCGAACGTTTCAGGATGACGGATCAAGGCCGCGCCAATGCCGTGAATGGAATTGGCACACCAGCCCAACTGCTGAAGGATGGCGTTATTGGGGATGGCCCGCAATTCGCGCGGATGGCTAATCTGCGGACGCCCCACGGCTCCATCGCTCTGGCGGGCGGCCGGGCGGGAGCCGGTCTTGTCGATCAGAGCCGGGCCGAACGCACCCAACAGAGCGGCATAGCCCGGATCTTCCACCAGCTCTTCCATATGCGTACGGATGGTCGTGAAGTAATCCGAGGCAAAATCCTGCTCATCATAAACGGGATCTTTCGGGCCTGACATACGTGGGAAAGCATGTTCCGCAATCCGGGCAATCGTGGCCGTTGCCAGCGCCGGAGTGCCGAACAACAGATAGCCATCACCGCCTTGAAAAGCACTTTCCTCACGCACCACAACGCCTGCAGCACGAAGGGCCTTGCGGCTTTTGGTGGGCGAAAGATATTTCAGGCGATCATAGAGCGAGCCGGGATGCGCACCACGTCCGATGCTTTCGCCATGCGTATCGAACAGAATGACCTCGACACCCTTAACGTCATAACGGGCCAGCAGCTCGGCAATTTTCATACGCAGGCGTTCGATCAGATAGCTGGCGGCCAGCTGTCCGACATAACGACCGGAATCCGAATAACCGAACTGAAGTGCAAGACGACCGGTCTTTTGCAGATAGGCGCGGTAATGCGGGCTGCGCAGCGCTTCCTGCAGGATTCGAGCGCCCTGTTCCAACGCATCGGCGGTCTCGAACAGCGGAGAAATCTCGATCCGGTCCTCGATCCCCAGAAGCCTTGCCAGCCACAGCGCAGTCAACAGCGTGTAACCGCTTTCGGTCTCGGCGATCAGGAATCTGACTGGTGCTGCACTGTCGATGTGTTTGACAACCTGCGCCACCGTCATCATCAACCGGGCCGCCGAAGCCTGCTCGGCAATCAGCGTACCAAAATCGATATTAACGGGCTGAACAGTATCGAGCGCCTCGTTGATCTTGCTCAGCAGAATACGACGGCGGGACTGATCTTCCGGCGGATCTGTAATGCCCAGACGCTGCCGGGCAACATTATGCAGCTGGGTCGCATTCAGACGCACATGCGTATGAGCCAGAGACATGGAATGCGACACCAGGCCTGCACGGATCACGCACAGTGCCAGTCTCGTCTCCTCATCTGCCGTGCTGATCACCGCATCGAATTGCGGCAGCAGGGCAGCAGGATCAGTGATCGCTTCCTGCCGACGTGTGATGAGCGCCTGAGCAAAAGCCTGCACGCCATCGGGATCCTGTGTCGTCGGGCAAGATTCGATCTGGTTCGAAACGGCCTCAATCGCCTGAGTCACTGTCCGCTGAAGCGCATCGGTTCCCGCGAGCGAGGCCAATTGTGCCAGAACGCGCTCCAGTTGGAGGCGCTTCATACGCAGCCGCAGGCGTAACGTGTCCCACCAGCCAATATCGGTACGACCATCCGTATCGTAGCCAACCCAGCTGGTCAGAATAACCGGCCTTGGCGTCAGATCGCTCCAGCGATCCGGCCAGACATCACGGGCGGCCACCAGCAGGTTGCGGTTCAACTGATCGATGGCATCACGGCCATTGATAATGGCAGCCACTGCCTGATCGAACTCGTCTTCCAGAGTTACAGAAGGGGGACGATGCGATTCGAAAGAAGATACTTCAGCGCCACCGGCTGCTTCTGCCAGCGCGTGACCAACCTCAGCTGGCATTGAGAACGTCGGATGAGCCGTAAAGACGGCGGCAAAGCGGGTTCGCTCAACCTCAGGCTGAAAATCGCGGAAAGAAATCGGGCTGTCATTGGGATCAGGCCTGACCACACGCCGGGCCACGTGAGCGAGCGCCTCGTCAGCCCCTTCGATGCCACCAACATAATTGGCAAGCCTTCGTGCGCGGTCGAGATAGGCGGCATCTCTCAGATGCTTTACCAGCGCCACGAGAGAGGCGTGACTTAATGATCCGCTTTCGATTCGGCGCGCAATCGCAAGCGCCACTGAAAGCATCGGATTGCCGAAGGGATCTTCGGTAGAGCGCTCAACAGAGCGTTCTGTGACCGAAAGCAATTCGGCGGCCAGGTCCGCAGGTGCCTGCGTGTCGTGCATGTCTGCCATCACCGGAATTTTGTGCACAGGCTCAAAGAGAACGCAAACCCCTTTCGCATGGTCTTCCTTTCAAACTCTCGTTCTGTCATCACATAAGACAAAAGCAATCTTATGATAAAATTAATCTATTATCAGAATTAATAGTAAAATATAACAGCATCTATAGCAATAAAATTATAGCCCTTTTTGGTCGCAATCCTTACGGAAGGAAACCAGGCAGGATATAAATCTCAATTATTTTAACTTTTTGCCTCTGGACAGGCTACGGAACCCTCGCGCAACCATATTGTTACCACCTTGCCTAAAACATGACACAGGAGAGAAATTCTTATGGCACGTCGCTTCGGCTGGGCTCTCGGACTGCTGGTTCCGGTCGCCGCTTGCTCCAACCCGCCTCCGCCGCCCCCAGCCCCGCCGGCCCCGACCGTCAGTGATACGGATCGTAGCTTCGTGACAGCTTTGACCCAGGCCAATCTGGCAGAGGTGCAGGCTGGTGATCTAGCCTCCAAAACCTCGAACAAAGCCAGCATCCGCAAGCTGGGCAGCCAAATGTCCAATGAACATAGCCAGCTGAACGAAAAGCTCGGCACACTGGCAAAAGCGAAGGGAATTGATGTCCCTACCCAGCCCAATGAACAGCAACAGGCTGTCTATCAGAAGCTGCAGGGCGAACGCGCCAGCCGATTCAACAACGATTATGTGGATTCTGAGCTGGACAGTCACAAGGCGCTTGAGCCGGTGTTGAATCTGGAAATCAACCAGGGTTCAGATGCTGATCTGAAGAAACTGGCGGGTGATACCCTGCCGGTGATCCAGCTGCATGTAAAAGAGCTGGAAGCCCTGAAAAACGGCAAGACCCCGCGCCGCCTGCGTCATGGTGCTGCAGCGGCAACCATACCGCCAGTCGTGCAGTCCGCTGCGCCTGCCGCTCTGGCTCCGGCCCCGGCAACTGCCCCCGCTGCGCAGTAATCAGCGCGGTTCATAAAAAGGATGCCGTTTCTGCGGCATCCTTTTTTATGACTACCAAGGAGGCTGTTTTTCCATACTCTGATCAGGTGCTCAGACCATTGGAACCCTCCCCTCTTTTTCCACCTCCGCGCATGATGCTCCCGGCGCAGGATAAGCCTGCCCGTGACAGGCTGCGCCGGGCGAAACGCCTCGCCCTTTGTCTGCTTCTGTTTATGGCGGGTCTCTCACTGCTGGCCCTGTTCATTCCCTCCGATCTCGGGGGGGGATGGGTCAAAGGCATGATCGGTGCAGCCGCCAATGCCGGCCTGATCGGCGGACTGGCTGACTGGTTTGCGGTCACCGCCCTGTTCCGCCATCCGCTTGGACTACCGGTTCCGCACACTGCAATTATCCCCGCCCAGAAGCAAAGACTAGGCCAGGCACTGGGACGTTTTGTTGCTCAGCATGTCTTTACGCCAGAGGAAATATCCCGCGCCGTCAAAACCATTGATATGGCAGGCATTTTTCAACGGCTACTCAATGATCCTTCTATCTCCCTGCCTACATCGCAGGCGGGTTCGAAACTGGTACCGCGTCTCTTGTCCAGTATGGAGAGCGGCCGGGCGCGTAAACTGGTCATCCGCCTGCTGCCACGCCTGATGGGTGGACAAGCTGCCAGCGCGGTGATCGCACGTGCTTTGAATGGTCTCGTCGATGGAGGCAAGCATCAGGATATTTTTACCCTGCTGCTCAACGCGCTGCGGGATACACTGCATCAGAAAGAATCGCAGCTGCACGAGCTGATTGCCCAGCGCGTCTCCGAGCATGGCGGTCGGCTTGTCGGCTGGGCCGTCGGTGCACAGATCGCCAGCAAGGTTCTAACCGCGATCAATGTTGAACTCGATAAAATGGGGCCTGATCAATCAGTCCTCCGTCTTGCCTTCGATGAATGGGTGCGGGTTCAGATTGGTAAATTACAGAACGATCCAGCCCATGCTGCAGAGATTGGAAAAGCCGTCACCAGATTGATGGCAGAACCTGCCGCGCAGGCCTGGTTGAAAGATATATGGCAGCGCCTGCGCAGTACCATCATCGCTGATGCCAATAAAAGGGATGGCCGAACCGTCCTGATTATTCAAGGTTTTCTGGGTGAGCTTGGCGCCATGCTCGGCCAAAGTCCGGATATGCGGGACAAATTGAACAATGGGGCAGAGGCCATCATTCTGAACGCGCTTCCTTCGTTACAGGACTCTTTATCTCAATTCATTGCTTCGGTCGTGGCGGGATGGGATACGCAGACGATTACCGACAGGCTTGAGCTGCGGATCGGACATGACCTGCAATTCGTGCGCGTAAACGGAACTTTAGTTGGCTTTGTGGCCGGGGGTGCGCTTTATGCAGTGCTGCGGGTCATCTCCAGCCAGATCGGCTGAACAGGTCGTTTTTATTTCAGAAAAAACTGCTGTGCAGGGCACTGCGAACGCGCAGCACTCGTGCAGCAATATAAGCCACTGCCAGAGCAACCACAGCCACCGGAATCATAAGCACAGCCAGCCAGATTGCCAGTGCGGCAGCCGCCAGACCGGTTACGATCATGGCTGCCACCATGGCAGAGACAGCAAAGCGCGCACTGAAGGGCGGGCGAACCGGGCGGCGGAATTCACCATCCAGCGTCATATCCAGCACAGGGGGAGATGACTTTTTCTGCATATTGTCCATCTTGATCGAGGCCTCCTTGCATACAAGGCTGACGAGCGGCTCAAGTTCCTGCCACCATAGGGCTAATAACGCCCTACAGGAATGCCAGGGACATTAAACTTTCTCAAATTTCATCTGTGACAACACCGAATTCAACCAGATCGCTTTTCCCGAAACTGGTTGAAATCGCTACATCGGTCGCATCCCGTCCACGCGCCATCAGGATACGGCCGATACGCGGTTTGTTATGACGAGCATCAAATGTATACCAGATACCATCCAGATAGACATCAAACCAGGCGCTGAAATCCATCGGATCAGGCACAGGTGGAATGCCTATATCGCCGAGATAACCGGTGCAGTAACGCGCGGGAATATTCATGCAACGGCATAAAGTGACAGCAAGATGCGCAAAGTCACGGCATACCCCGACCTGCTCTTCATGGGCTTCCCAAGCAGTTCTTGTGGCG
Source organism: Granulibacter bethesdensis CGDNIH1 (assembly GCF_000014285.2). Taxonomy (NCBI): domain Bacteria; kingdom Pseudomonadati; phylum Pseudomonadota; class Alphaproteobacteria; order Acetobacterales; family Acetobacteraceae; genus Granulibacter; species Granulibacter bethesdensis. The sequence goes on from NC_008343.2 coordinate 1,492,630, forward strand.
CGTGCCATCTGATAATCAAAACGGATACGCTGGTGTACGTAATCAACAATTGCCTGCACGCGGGGCCAACCTTCCGGCGTCTGACCGAAGAGCTGCCAGGCAAGCGTGGAAAGACGATCCGTCTCGCAATAGCGGCTGCCCATGAGATAGACCAACACATCATCCGGCAGCATGGGCACCGGGGTCTGTCGGGCTGACCAGTTCACGACATCCGGCTCACCACTATCCTGAATGGTGAACATCGTCGAAATCGTGATCAGACCGGGAGGCGCAATCAGGCGTGTGCAGCGGTTGCCAAAGCCATCCGTATAAACCGTCATAGCCGTCGGCGGATCCAGCGTAACAAGACCCGGATCCAACAGATCACCGGCACGGGATGGATGTACATGCACCATCAGCAGCATCGGAGTATAATCAATATGCTGATAAGTCAGCCTGTATCCGGCACGAATATGCAATCCTGTCTCCCTTCGGCATACAGCAGAAACCGGAACCGCCCTCTTCAATGCAGGAAAAGAAAGGTCTCCTCCCTCCACATCGACAGGTCTGCGCTCTGAATAACCTTGAAACGCCTGTGGAACAGAAGCTGTTCCCCGCAAGCGATGAATAACATCAAGCAAAATTCTGGCCAGACCATGAAAAAAAGTCAGAACAATCTCCTGTGAAGCAAAAAACAAAAAACGGCCCGTGAAAACGGGCCGTTTCCAGATAGAACAAAGCAGAAATGCTCCCCGCCTAAGCGGGGAAAGCTTTCTCAGGCACTCTTGGTCATGATTTCGTCCGCAACATTACGCGGCACGGGATCATAGTGATGGAACTGCATGGTGAAGGACGCACGGCCCTTCGTCATGCTGCGCAGGTGAGAGATATAGCCGAACATTTCCTTCAGCGGCACCTGCGCACGCACCAGAACGGTGGAGCCGGAGCTTTCCTGATTCTGGATCATGCCACGGCGACGGTTGAGGTCACCGACGACGTCACCGACATGATCCTGAGGCGTGGTGACTTCCACGTCCATGATCGGTTCCAGAATCTGGGGACCGGCTTTCTTCATGCCTTCGCGGAAGCACGCCTTGCCCGCGATTTCGAAGGCCAGCGCCGAGGAGTCGACGTCATGGTACTTGCCGTCAATCAGGCTGAACTTGAAGTCCACGGTCGGGAACCCGGCCAGCACACCCGTTTCGGCCTGCACGCGGATACCTTTGTCAACGGCCGGGATATATTCCTTCGGCACGGAGCCACCGACGACCTTGTTTTCAAAGACAATGCCTTCATTCCGTTCCAGCGGCTCGAAGATGATCTTCACTTCGGCGAACTGACCGGAACCACCGGACTGCTTCTTATGGGTATAAACTTCCGTGTGAGATTTGCTGATGGTCTCACGATAGGCCACCTGCGGCGCGCCGATGTTGCAATCGACGTTATATTCGCGACGCAGACGGTCGATGATGATGTCCAGATGCAGCTCGCCCATGCCGGACAGAATGGTCTGACCGGTTTCCTGATCGGTGCGCAGACGCAGGGACGGATCTTCACCGGCCAGCTTCTGCAGGCCGAGCGTCATCTTTTCGACCGCTTCCTTGGTCTTCGGCTCAACGGAGATGTCGATCACGGGAACCGGGAACGCCATACGTTCCAGCACCACCGGATCGTCCTGGCTGGCCAGCGTATCACCGGTGCCGGTGTCCTTCAGACCAACGAAAGCCGCGATATCACCGGCAAACACTTCCTTGATTTCCGCGCGCTTGTCAGCGTGCATCTGGAAGATACGACCGATACGTTCCTTGTGACCCTTGGTGGTGTTCAGGACGGAATCGCCCGAACGCAGCACGCCGGAATAGACGCGCACGAAGGTCAGTGTCCCGTACTTGTCGTTGATGATCTTGAAAGCGAGACCGGAGAACGGCGCATCGGTCTTGGCCGGGATGCGGCGACGATCAGCGGCTTCGTCCTCCCCTTCCTCGGCGGCCACCTTGATGCCGGGCAGATCAGTCGGCGCGGGCAGGTAATCAATCACGGAATCCAGCAGTGGCTGAACGCCCTTGTTCTTGAAGGCGGTGCCGCACAGAACCGGACGGAACGTGCCGTCAATGGTGCCGCGCTTGATGGCGCGCTTCAGGGTGGCGACATCAACATCGCCCTTCTCGAAATACTCTTCCATGGCGGCGTCATCGACGGCCAAGGCGGTATCGAGCAGGTTCTGACGATATTCAGCGGCCTTTTCGGCGAGTTCGGCGGGAATCGGCTCGTCGTGGAACTTCGCGCCCAGCTCGCCGCCTTCCCAGATGATGGCCTTCATCTCGACCAGATCGACCACGCCCAGGAATTGATCCTCGGCCCCGATCGGCAGCTGCAGCGGCAGCGCGACGATGTCGAGCTTTTCCTTCAGCGTGTCGAAGGCGCGATAGAAATCGGCGCCGGTGCGGTCCAGCTTATTGATGAAGATGACGCGCGGCACGTTATAGCGGTCGGCAAGACGCCAGTTGGTCTCGGACTGCGGCTGCACACCGGCCACGCCTTCAATGATGAACACCGCACCGTCCAGAACGCGCAGGGAGCGGTTCACTTCAATATTGAAGTCGATATGGCCAGGGGTGTCGATGATGTTGATGCGGTGGTCTTTCCACTCACAGGTCACAGCGGCGGAGGTGATGGTGATGCCGCGCTCACGCTCCTGTTCCATGTAGTCGGTGGTCGTGTTGCCATCATGCACCTCACCAATTTTGTGAGACACACCGGTGTAATACAGGATACGCTCCGTCGTGGTGGTCTTGCCCGCGTCGATATGCGCGGTGATCCCGATATTGCGGATCTTTTCGAGCGACGGTGTGGACAAGGCAGACCTCCAAAACCCAGTAGGGAAAAACCCTGCGGGGAATGGCCCCAGTCAGGGAGTATCAGCGCAACCCCGGCATGCTGTCCGGCAGATCACACCAAAACAAGTGATACAAACAACAAGGCGGATACCGGAACGACGGGAGGATTGCCCCCGGCATTCTTTGCCCGACCCGATTCCGCCGTGATATGCGACACCCTGCCGATTTTTGCAATCGAGCAACCGCAGGGCAGAGGCGGTTTTATCTCATGGACGCCTTTTAGGGGCCATAAGGGATGGTACTTTAATATATGTCTGATCAGAATTTCCATCCTGTTCCCGTGATTCTGGACACCGATCCCGGCACGGATGATGCTCTGGCGATTCTGTTGGCGCTTGCCTCCCCGGAGCTGGAGATAAAGGGGCTGACCGTCGTCGGGGGCAATGTCGGGTTGGAGCATACACTGCGTAATGCGCTGGCGCTGACAGCGCTGGCAGGTGCCACCACCCCCGTCCATGCCGGAGCAAACCAGCCCTTGCTGGGGCGTCATTATACAGGGGCCCCGGAAATTCATGGGGCTGATGGGCTGGCCGGGGTCGATATACCGGCGCCATCCGGTTTGCCGTCCACGCAGCTGGCCGCCGACGTGATCCGTGCCATCCTGCGCGACAACGAAAAACCGGTCACACTGGTGGGGATCGGTCCGGCGACAAATCTGGCCCTGGCTCTGGCCACCGAGCCTACCCTCTGCACCAACATAGATCAGATCGTGCTGATGAGCGGCAGTGCCGGGCGAGGGAATGTGACCCCTTATGCCGAGTTCAATGCCTGGAGCGATCCCGAAGCACTCTCTATCCTGATCGGCAGCGGTGTATCGGTCGTGCTGGTGACACTGGATCTGACACGGCAGGCTCGCATCACGCCGGAACGTATCGCGCGCCTGCGGAAATATGGAACAGGACGCGCCCTCAACACAGCCTGCGACATTCTCTCCCGCGTTCCGCTGACCGAACAGGGCGGAGAACCGCTGCATGACCCCTGCGCAATCGCATGGCTGGTTGCACCGCATCTGTTCAGCACGCGTCTGGTTGATGTCTCCGTCATGCTTGGAGCCGGAGAAAGGCGCGGTCAAACCATGCTCAGCCATGCCGGACAGGCCTCTTCAGGACGGATCACAATGCTGGACACAGTCGATGCAGAAGGTTTTTTCACTCTGCTCGGCAATCGGCTGGCACGGTTGCCATGAAGATGGAACAGCTAATACCAGACCATGCAGCGCCAGACCGGATAATGAGGGATATGACGACAGTGCTCTCCTGTCCGGCACAGACTGAAGAAGCATGCGCACATCTTGCAAGACAGGATAAGGCGCTCTCAGCCCTCATTACCCGGGTCGGCCCACCCCGCCTGACAATCTCTCTCGAACAAAGCCCCTTTGAAGCTCTGATCCGTGCCATTGCCCATCAGCAGCTTCATGCCCGTGCGGCAGAAGCAATCCTCGCCCGATTTCTGGCTCTGTTTCCAGTGAACACAGACTTCCCTTCACCGCTGGAAATTATGGCTCTGGATACGGAGACCCTGCGACAATGCGGGTTTTCCGGCACAAAAATAATCGCCCTGCGCGGCGTGTGTGAAGCAGCCCAAGGAGGCATCATTCCCGACCGCTCCGGCTGCACCGCTCTGGATGATGAAACACTGATCCAACGGCTGACGACCCTGCGCGGCATAGGGCGCTGGACCGTGGAAATGCTGATGATTTTCACGCTCGGCCGCACCGATATCCTTCCGGTGGATGATTTCGGAGTCCGGGAAGGTTGGCGGCTCATCAAGGGTTTGGAGAGCCAGCCCAGGCCGAAAATACTGGCGGATATCGGGCAATCATGGTCTCCATGGCGCAGTCTGGCAGCATGGTATTTATGGCGGGCAGCAGACGAGGCCAAAAAGATTCCCCGCCCCCCGCCCTCTGAGCCGGCTACCTCCAGAGAAAGGCTTTTGCGTGCCAAACCATAACAAATCCTTATGCCTTTCTTCATGGCCCGCCGAGATCCGTTCCATGTGCGCGATCGGTTCAGGCGGACAGCTCGGCCTGAACGGGAAACTGCCATGGCAGGGTGACCAGCGTCCGGCCTTCCGCGAGGATGTCCGCCGTTTCTGGGAACGTACGCTCGGACATGTCCTGCTATGCGGACCAGCAACCTATCGTAGCATTCCAGCGACGGCCTTTACCGCAAGGGACATCCTCGAACTCCGCTCCTCCATGCAGCCAGAGGACGTGTTGAGTCGCTATCCCGGCCGGATCGTATATATCGGTGGCGGTTTAGCCGTCTGGAATACTTATGCCCGCTTCATCCAGCACTGGGACATCACCCGACTGCCTTATGACGGACCCGCTGATCGCTATTTCGATCCGGCGTGGCTTGCAACCGGCGCCGGGGCAAGAGAAACTTCACGTCCTTAAAACAGGGTGATCCGCAGGCCTCGCCCCAACCGACCGCAATCGGCCATCATCACGGAGCTGCCGTCATGCCGTCTCTCCGACGCCTCATTCCTGCCGCCCGTCCGATACACATCACTCTGCCCGCCCTTCTGGCTACCCTTGGTTGGATGGTGATGTTCGCTCCTGCGCGTGCCCAACCTGCCCCTAACAGGGCCTCACAGGCCGGTTTCGCCATCACTTTTGCGGAATTCAAAATCGCATTCAACAATCAGGCGCAGGCCGACCAGCCCGGTCACGCTTCTGCCTCTCCATCCGGTTCACTCAAGCGGTGCAAGCATATAACGGGTGGCATCAGTTGCCTGATCCGGAATCGCGACGGCGATGCTCCACCACCGCCCATCGAACCGACCAACCGTATCAAGCTGCCACCGGGACGAGTTCCGCAGCCACTGCGTCTGGAAGCAAGGCTCAACCCTGATGGCCGCATCGTGACACTGCGCATTCTGGGTGATCGGGCCGAGCAGGTCGATCACGCCAACTTCGTCGCCGCGGTGGAAAACGCGGCACAGGTCTGGGACCAGCAGGAAGGGCTGCCCCCACAATCCGCCCGTTTCGACGAAGCGCTCGGCCTTAATCGGACGGATGAAGCCCCCGATATCGGCCAGCCCCGCATCCTGACACGTCCCTACGCGAAGATTACCTGCATCGCCTCAGCGCTATCCGCCAATGCAGGCGTGGGCTGCACATTCGATCCTCCAGACCGGTCACCATGAACGAACGCCCCGACTCATCTGAGCGGAAAATTCTGGGCGACATCATTGCCCTGGTCCTGGACGAAAATCAGGGACAATCCGAAGCAGCCCTGATCGCCCTGAAGCGCCGTGCAGCCAGAAACAATATCACCGGCGGTCTGCTCAAAAACCTGCTGCATGAATTACGTGGCCAGCCATCTGCCTTTTTGAATGTTGAAGCGCCCGGTGGAGACTCCATCCGGCAAGCCACGCTGGAACAGCAACTGACCCGCGCCATTATGGAACGTGATTCTGCGCGGCTCCAGCTTTCCATTCAGATACAGGCTGCCAATGCCAGACGTGAAACACGGTGGCGGGAAAGAATAGTGGGAGGCATCTTCACGGCCCTGGCCGTTTCGAGCGCACTGACAGCATACACGCTGCTTTCCCCTGTCGCTCTGGATGAGGAGGGGCAGGAAAAGAACCGAAATACAGCTGTCATTGCGCCCCTCCCTCCCCCATCAAAGGAGCTCCGTGACTCTCCGGCAACGGTGGAGGAAGCAGAATTCCGTGCCGGTGCCCAGGATCATCGTAGAATGCTGGCCTGGCTCCACGCCGCAAGTGCAGAACAACAATCCGGAGCCCAATACTGGCTGAGCCGGCAAAGCTCCAGCGGGAGCCAGTCCTGCTACATGGTAGGCGGCTCTCTGTCAGCCGGCTGGCTGAACGGATGTCTGATCGCCCAGCGCAGCATGGAGCAGGCAAATCGCAATAGTGCCACCAGCGTTGCGTACCAGCGCGGCTGGCAAAGCGATGGCAGAAGCAGGTAGCTGATACTCATCCCTATACACAAAAAAGGCAGCCATTATTTGGCAGCCTTTTTCATCTGAGAGGATACTGTGCCGGCATCCCCTCCCTTTCCTTGATCAGCACCCACAATTTAGGCCGAGTCTTTTTCCGGCTCTGCCATAAGCTGGGAAACAACCTGTTCCATCAGAGTCTGCCGGATATTGTCCAGCAGCATGCCATCGACGACACGGCGAGCGCAGTAGCGTGCAACAGCCACACCGTTCCGCTTCCTTCCACGAGCTTTCACCTTCGCTGCACCTTTTCCAGTATAGGTATGTGCATTGTGGAACATGCTCCGGTTGTTGTCCTCCACATAGCTTTCAGACGCAGCACCCTCGGCAAACACCACATCATGCGTATCAAGCTCGATATGCACGTAGCTCACTGTCTCCACATGCTGTTCCTGAACGATGGAAACACCGTTCACCAGACGACCGGCCGGAACCAGAACACCGTCAATGAACATCGCATGGAGTGGGGAGACCAGCAGGTCACGCTTCGGCAACACACCGTCCAAAGCACCCTGACGGATACGAACCGGCAGCACATCACGACGGCCCTGGATAAAGCGACCATTGTAGCTCCGACGGCCCAGCCAGCGGATCGGACGAACTGCCTCACCCGCTGTGATCACGTGATCACCGATCTGCAGATCTTCAACCGGAACCTCACCACGATCCGTCAGGATCAGGAAGACATTCCCCCCATTACTCACCACATCCACCACGTCGGAAGCCTGATAGGCCAATCCGGTCAGGGTGATGGATTCACCGTTGCCAAAATCGGAAACGGTTGCAGCCAATGCCGTGCCTGGCGTGCTGATGATAATGTTACCAGACCCGACACCCGCAGAACTCGTGCCACCCAACGTAATCGTGTTGGAGGAATCCAGCGCTTGCGAGACCGTCAACGTGCCGGTCGTCTACATCAGGATATTCGTGTTGGTCAGCGTATCCGCCAACACCCATCCATTACCCTTCACGTTGATCGTCTGGAACCCGGTATATTGGGTCCCAAACCCGCTCAGAGTGGTGCCAGCACCATCAAGCTCCAGAACGTTGCCGGTGCCGGCAGCCGTAACCTTACCAATAATGACGCTGCCGCCGCTGATGGCCAGACGGCTGTTGCCAGCACCGAAAGCAATAGCGCTTCTGAATGTGCTTTGGGTCTGGATTGTTCCGCTATTCACAACCGTACCACCACCAGCAAGCATCATTGCCTGTCCCAAGGTACCCGTTGCACTGATCGTCCCGGAGTTGGTGATAATGGCGCTGCCGCTGACACTGATGCCGGTCGATTGGGTCTGATTAGCACTGATCAGACCACTGTTGACAAGCGTAGCGGCATTGGCCAGCGCAATCAGCGCTGTTCCAGACGCACTACCCTGAATAATGCCGGCATTCGTTATGGCAATCCCTGTGCCATTGCTAAAAATGACTGAAGACAGGCTTCCATTGGAAAGAACCGCCGTAGCTGCATTAGACAATGCAGCGTTCGCAGCCATTGTGACAGCCCCACCGAAGGAACCTATATTCGTCAGTGTTCCCTGATTGATAAGCGTGGAGCCAGTTGTAATTGTATTATTTCCAGTGGCCACCCATTGCGCACCGGTATCAATCACGGCGTTTTGGAAGCCGATATAATTGACACCAAGTCCGCTGACCGTTCCTGCTATCACTCCGGATAACAGCTCCAGCGTGTTGGCCCCGGCAGAATTCGCAACCGCCGTCCCGATAATGGTCGAGGTCACACCAAGCTGAAGCAGATTGGCTCCTGTGCCAGCCATATAGATGGCCGCACCGGCACCATTGGTAACATTGGCAGTCCCAGATGCAGAGATCGTGCCGTAGTTGATAATAGTGCCAGCCGCATCAACGCGAACCCCGGTTGCCAGACTATTGCTGACACCGATCAAGCCACTGTTAACAATCGTTCCGCCCAAGCCAAGACGAGCACCAACCAGATAACCAGACGCGGCACCCGTTCCCGTTTCCAGAATAGTGCCAGTGTTATTAACATAGTCAGATGCGTTATTGCCCAGATAAACACCGGAGGCACCCGCCAGAGCGCCCGCATTATCCGTAATCAGACCCGCATTGATGACAGTGCCTGCAGCAGCGCCACTGTATACGCTGACAGCATTGAAGCTGCCAGAGATCGTCCCGCCAGAGCGGTTGGTGACAATACCGCCAGCAGACCCCCAAACGGCCTGGCCACCGGAACCCATGACCTGAATGGTTCCTTGCATTATCAACCGTGAGCAAACCGGCAGCATTGATACCAACCGTACCCCCGCTGATAACGCCACCAGCAAGGTTCGTAACAATCCCGGTGCTGGCGAAGGAAACGCCGTATACTCCGGAGATAAAGCCAGCATTGTTAATCATACTAGCGCCAGCCAGGCTGACGCCCATCGTAGTGCCTGTAATAGCGCCGCTGTTTGTAATCGACCATCCGGTGATCAGGCTGCTTTGAAGTCCGATGCCAGCAGTATTTGCAACCGTTGTATCAGCCAGGACAAGAATAGGATTGGAGAAGATGGTTGTAAGAGTAATACCCGAGGTGGTGGACGTCAGAGTGGTCATTCTCAAAGCTGTCCAGTGCTAATCAGAAACTCGATTTTTAAAATTTGGAACATACGTAACTAACATATAGCAAAAGCACAAAAATCTGCGCAAAAAAATAATTGCAGTTCTGTAACTTTATGTAACAAACATGATGTAAACAGCACAAGAATATATCAAGCCATTATCAACCCAAGGGATAATCATAAGCAGCTCTCTATCAGCCGGCTGGCTGAACAGATGTCTGATCGCCCAATGCAGCATGGAGCAGGTAAACCTCTAATCAGGGCTACAGTACCGCTGTTGGTTATTCCCACAGGATCAAATACGCAAACAGTGGCAGCATGAATTTAGGTACAGTTGCGTATCAATTTCCGACATCAGGCTGCTACTGCCATTTTTGAGATAACGCCTGGACCTTTGAACATCCGGCATTTTTCCTAAGGAGAAAAACCGCCGCCAGCGATAAATGTTTCAATCGCGGTCACAAACTGGTCCGGCTGATCCGCATGCACCCAGTGTCCGGCCGCAGGAAGAGTGACCAATTGTGCCTGCGGACATAAATCCGTTATCAGCCTGTGATCTTCAGCCTTTATATAAGGTGATAAAGCGCCCGCCATAAAAAGGGCAGGCCCATTGAAAGAAGCTCCGGGAGGGCTGTCCCAGCCTTCTATGTCCGGCAATCCCCGGGCAATATTCGACAGACCAATCCGCCAGCCCAAATGCCGCCCGGATTTATCCTCAACCGCTTCCAACCCCTGCGTCAGGAAAGCGCGGACGCGAGGATCGGCTTCAACATCGGATAACGCATCGGCTGCCTGGCTGCGTGAAGTTATAGATGACAGATCCAGTCTCAGCATGGCCTGAGCAACGGGGCGAAAACGCGGTAAATATTGCCTCGGCGCAATATCTACGATGATCAGTCCCGCAACCGTCTCCGGATGGTCCAAAGCCAGTCTCATTGCGACCTTACCGCCCATGGAATGCCCAAGCAGGATGCAGGGAGAAGCTTTCATGCTGGTCAGGGTCTCGAATACATCCTGTGCCAGCGTGGCATACTCCATGCCGGCCTGATGCGGGCTGCAGCCATGATTGCGCAGATCCAGCGCCAGCACGCGACGACCATGCGCAAGGTGCCGTTGAACCAGTCCGAAATTACGCGCCTGCCCTAACAGCCCATGCAGCAGAACCAGCGGTGGTCCGGATGGATTATCAGGCGCACGTTCAATGGCGTTCAGGATCATGCCGTCGCCTCATCCATCCGTCGTAAGGATGATTTTACCAGTATGTGCACCGCTCTCCATCAAGCGATGCGCTTCCTCTGCCTTATGAAGCGGAAAAACCGCATGAACATGCGGCCCGATCCGACCTGCCGACAATAGCGGCCAGACATGCTCCTTCAATGCCTGGGCGATGGCAGCTTTTTCCTCCTTGCTGCGTGGGCGCAGGGTCGAGCCGGTCAGGGTCAGACGTCTGGTCATGACGCGGGCCAGATCAGCCTCCCCTTTCGCTCCCCCCTGCAACGCGATCGTCACCAGCCGTCCACCGGCAGCCAGAGAGCGGATATTGGCCGCCAGATACGATCCGCCGATCATATCCAGAATGACATCCACCCCCTTTTTACCAGTCAATTCCGCCACCGCATCGGCAAAATTCTTTGTCTTGTAATCAATGCTCTCCACGGCTCCCCATGCCCGGCAGGCTGCGCATTTCTCTGCCCCGCCGGCCGTCGCATACACAGTCGCCCCCATCGTGGATGCAAGCTGGATCGCGCTACTGCCGATCCCACCCGAGCCGCCATGGACCAGCAATTTCTCTCCTTTCTGCAACCGCCCGAGCATGAATACATTGGCCCAGACAGTGAAAAATGTCTCCGGCAACGCGGCCGCGCGAATGTCGTCGAAGCCTTCCGGGTAGGGCAGGCACTGCGTAGCAGGAACGGCACAGTATTCTGCATATCCACCGCCATTTGTCAGGGCGGTGACTTTTTCACCTTGTTGCAGGGTCGTAACACCTGCTCCAAGCGTGGCCACCTCTCCCGCCACCTCCAATCCCAGATGCGGGCTGGCACCCGGCGGCGGCGGATACAGTCCGCTGCGCTGCATCAGGTCAGGGCGGTTGATACCCGCTGCCCGTACACGAATCATGACCTCCCCCTCTGCCGGCACCGGCAAGGGGGCGTTTTCATACCTTAATGTTTCCGGTCCGCCCGCGCCATCGACCCGAATCATCGCCATTCTGTCGGGTAGTGTCATCGATTCCATGTTCCCGGCGTTATATGGTTCATCGCATGCCTTCCCCTATTCATCTTCCCTATCAGAAACGCGTCTCTATTGCCCTGTCGAAGCCCATGGTATCGCTTGTCCGGCTTCATTGCCTAACCGATCAGGAGATCATGCATGATATCGTCCCGTACCGGATTGTTGGCCCTTCTGCTGCTGGCCATGGCCGCATGCGGCGTTACGCCCGAGAATATCAGCGGCCACGCAAGCGGACAGATTACCCCGCCTGCCGATCTGATGCACGCACCGACCGACAGGTCATCCCGTTAAGCGTACCCTGAAGGGATGGATACTCCATCATCTCATTCCCATCGTCACCGCCAGCTGAGTGAAAAGCTGCTCCATGCACCTTATGTGCTGCGAGCACTGGTGCGGGCCGATGAAATCTGGCTGACCGTTCTGGCCGCCTTCGTCGGTTGTGTGACGGGGGGATGCGTCAGCTTTATCTATTGGCTGACGCAATGGATGCATGAGGTGATCTACGCCCTGCCCGCAGGGGGGAAATTATCCGCAGCGCCCTTTCTGGAACCCTCCCGCGCTGTGCTTGGCCCAATCATTGGGGGAGTCGTTGTCGGTCTGGCCTTGCTGATGGCACGGTATGTTTCCCGACAGGCTACAGTAGATCCGATTGAAGCCAATGCACTGCATGGCGGCCGCATGTCGATGACCACCAGCCTGCACGTCACGCTCCAGACGATTTTATCCAACGGATTTGGTGCGTCTGTCGGGCTGGAAGCGGGCTATACACAGATTGGCTCCGCCATTGCTTCCCGCCTTGGGCGTTCCTTCCGGCTCCGTAGAAACGATCTGCGCATTCTCGTCGGATGTGGCGCGGCCGGTGCTATCGGTGCGGCCTTCAATGCTCCGCTGACCGGTGCATTTTATGCGTTCGAGCTTGTGATCGGTGTTTACTCCCTCGCCACGCTGGCCCCCGTCGTGACGGCATCGATCATGGCGGTGCTGACAGATCGCCTTCTAACAGGTGGAGCACCTGGATATCATCTGCAAATTCCGCTTTCTATTCCCCCCGCAGACTACCCTCCTCTTCTGGCGCTCAGCCTGCTGGCGGCCCTGGTAGGCATTGCCCTGATGCGCGGGGTGACGTTGATGGAAGCGTTATTTACCCGCAGCCATATCCCATACTGGGGACGGCCCACCTTGGGTGGAATAGCGCTGGGATTGATGGCCCTGATAACACCGCAAGTTCTGTCATCAGGCCATTCAGCCCTGCATATGGGAATTGATGCACCTTACACGCTGTCCAAAATCCTCATGCTGCTGGTTCTGAAAGCCATTGCCAGCGCCATTTCCATCGGCTCCGGCTTTCGCGGTGGTTTATTCTTTGCCTCCCTGTTTCTGGGGGGAATGCTCGGCAAGGCTTTTGGCGGTCTGCTACTCGCGGTTTCCATACCATCCACACTCCCATCCACTGTCTTTGCGTTGGTCGGTATGGGTGCACTGGCCGTCGCGGTGGTGGGTGGACCACTGACAATGAGTTTCCTGGTGCTGGAAACCACAGGTTCCTTGCCGATAACGGTAGCAGTGCTGGCAGGCACAGTTATTTCCTCCCTGACAGTGCGGCGGCTTTTTGGATATTCCTTCACGACGTGGCGCTTTCATCTGCGCGGAGAGGCAATCCGCAGCGCAGTGGATATAGGCTGGATGCGCAATCTGACCGTTGGCCGGATGATGCGCAAAGACATACGCACTGTCTGCGCCACCATCACACTCGAAAGATTCAGACGTGACTACCCTCTCGGGTCATCACACAGCATGATCGTGGTTGATGAGCGGAACCGCTATCTTGGCATGATTTTGCTGGCTGAAGCCCATGCCAGTGAAACAGACGCCGCCTGCATCGGTGATCTGCTGCATTTCAAACACACTGTTCTAACACCGGATATGACGGTGAAAAAGGCGATCGAAACCTTTGAACAGGCCGAAGCGGATAGTCTGGCGGTGGTGGAGCAACAGGCGACACCCGACTGTAACCATAACAGCCCCGGCACCGGAACAGTGCTGGGGCTGCTGACAGAGGCCTACGCCTTGCGGCGGTATAGTGAAGAGCTCGATCAAAGACGGCGGGAACTGTCTGGCGGCATCACGATGTAAGATACTTCCGCCCTTCCCAAAGCAGGCAAATAAGAAAGTGTGAAATCAGGGATTCTGACGGCGCGCCAGAAGATCACGGATTTCAATCAGCAATGCTTCCGTGGGTGTCGGCACAACTTCTGCAGCAGGTTCTGCTGTCTGCTTCGCCTTGAAGCTGGACAGAGCTTTGACCAGCCAAAAAATCGCGAAACTGACGATCAGGAAATTGATGCAGTAATTCAGGAAGACGCCGACATTCAACGTCACGGCGCCCAGCCTCTGCGCCTCCGCCAGAGTGGCCGCATGCTCCCCCTTCAGCGTGATGAAGATGTTGCTGAAGTCGATACCGCCCACCAGCAACCCGATCAGAGGCATCAGCATGTCTTTCACAAGACTGTTGACGATCCCTGTGAAAGCGGCACCGATAATGATACCGACCGCAAGATCGACAACATTCCCGCGCATAATGAAAGCCTGGAACTCCTCAACCCATGCCGGTTTTTTGGCCAGACCGGAGGGAAGATTGAGTGGTGATGCCATGCTTGGAACCCCTTCGTTTCTGTATTTGCGTCACCAGGAAAGGTGGAGTGATCAAAGCCGGTCAGGCAAGCGTTCATGACACACGAAAAGCAATCCTCACGAAAACGCTATCGCTTTGCGTTCCAATGCTCTGCCCGTCTTACACCGATCCGGCAACATAGGCGCGTAAACTGTCGACTTCATGTTCCTGCTGATTGATGCGAGCCGCGACAACGTCGCCGATACTGACAATGCCGATAAGGCGACCTTCTTCCACAACCGGAAGGTGACGGAACCGGCCTGTCGTCATTGTTTCCATGGCCGCCTCAACGGTCATCTCCGCGGAAGCGGTACGAATACCACGCGTCATCATCTGCTCTGCGGTCAGTTCCAGCGCTTTGACACCGTAATTGGCCATCGCTCTCACCAGATCGCGTTCGCTGACGATGCCGCGTATCTCTCCCTCCGCGCCCAAAACGGGGACGGCACCGATGCGCTTGTCACTCAGCAGGACGGCGATGGCGGCAAATTCTGCCTTTGCCCCGACCGTTTCTACGGCATGTCCCTTATTTTTCAGAATAGTTCCAATAAGCATGATAACGTTCTCCCTTGCATGAATGTTGTCTTCATTGCCATTTTCGAACGATCAGATCGGAGGGGATACCTCTTTCCTAATCTTGTTAAAAAACAATGGCAGATTATGAAACAATAATGCAAATATAAACGACAGGAAGAACGTTTAATACGCCATTCCCCCTCAGGATGCAGTGGCGATAAAGCTCTCCCGGCTGGAAATATGCCTCCACCACTCCCCGATAGGACCGCTGCTGAGAAACTCATCCCGGTGCGGTGATTTCTCGATATAGGCGAGAATCGGGGCCAGAAATAAGTCGGCCAGACTGACGGATTCACCTGCCAAATACGAGTTGCTGCCCTTGATCCCGGCCAGAACGGAGAGAACCATGTGGCTCTTCTCGATAGCCTGACGATGCGCCTCATCATTTTTTCCGCCGATCAATTCGGGGAAGAAATAATAACCCGACACGCCCACCAGTGGGTTATAGCCATATGAATCGATAATATTGATCACCATGTCCATACGGGCACGGTCTTTCAGATCCTCCGGGATCAGGGATGGACCGGGCAGAATGGCGTTCAGATAGCGTGTGATGGCTGCGGTCTCGATCACCCGGAACCCATCGATATCAACAACTGGCACCTTGCCGAACGGGTGCCGTTCCAGATGCTCCGGCTGCCTCGGTTCCCATTTCAGGACGTTGACCGGCACCTGTTCATAATCGGAGACATTTTTCTCGACGAAAAGCATTTTGACCGTTCGGACATACGTCGAACCGTCAAAACCCCACAGCACTATTTTAGCCACCATATGCTTCGTTCCTCGCCTGCCAGAACCCGTATCCGAGATATCAGTCTTTACAAAGTGTCAGACGTATAAAAGATCATGCGGCAGAAAGCTTTTTTATCCACACCCATTCTATCAGCATATCTGCGCATAAAAGCATGTTGATGGCGTCAGAAATTCCTGACGGGCAGCCACTGTCAGGATTTCCATGCTCCCTGCCTCTGCCGTCCGTTTCAGCAGGCCATAAACGGAAGAAGCGGCTTTCTCCAGAGCCTGCCGGGCATCCCCAGTGTCCAGACGATGGAACAGGAACAGGGCCGCGATCGCATCTCCTGCCCCATTGATGCTGACTGGCAGCAATGGGGTGCGCAACAGGTAAAACCGGCCATTTTCATAGACCAGCATATCCAGCGATCCTGAGGGTGTTTCCGCCACATGCAGGCTGGTGACCAATATGATGCGCGGCCCCTGCCGGATCATGCTCTCAGCCAGCACCTTCACTGCCGCACGTGCATCAGCCAGCGTGCGGCAGTGGTGGCCGGTCAGCCATTCCAGCTCGAACTGGTTGGGAGTAAGAATATTGGCCGTCGGAACAGCCCTGTCCCGAAACAGCTCCGGCAGACCGGGGCGGACGAAAATACCCCGCCCCGTATCGCCGATCACAGGATCACAGCAGTAAAGAGCCTCCGGATTGGCCGCACGGACAGATGCAACCGCATCCAGAATGGCACCTCCAATCGCATCGGACCCCATATAGCCGGACAGAACAGCATCACAACGCGGCAACACACCACGATCAGCAATACCCTTCATCAGGGCGGCAATATCGTCGCCGCCAAAGACCTGTCCCGTCCAGTCGCCATATCCGGTATGGTTGGAGAACTGGACCGTGTTTACCGCCCATACCTCCGCCCCCAGCAATTGCAACGGAAAAACCGCACTCGCATTCCCGACATGGCCGTAACAAACCCAGGACTGGATCGACAGGATATTCATGCCATCGGTTGTAAACATAACCTTGGATGAATGTCAGCCTGTGCCGCTTCCGGCGTAATGCCGGGGTACAGCTCCGTCAATCATGGCGCATTCTGCCCTATCCCTGCCCTGTTTTGGCCACATCCACCTGATTCGATCGCCCCGCGACAGAATCAGACCTAAGGATTAGGATGATGGATCTTCTGATGACTCGGCGCTCCCGCGCTGCCTGGGGGTTTCTGGGGATGTTGAGCGCCTCTCCGGCCCTTGTACCACAGGATTCCAGAGCAGACAGTGCTGCCCCGCCTCAGCTGGCCGGGCAGCGGGTAGCTCCACAGCCTCAATCTGCAGCAGGACATGCCTCTACCCGCGCAGAACGGCAACTGCAAAGTCTCTATAAGTCTCTTGCCATCACCCCAGCCCAGCAGCAACCGTGGGATAACTTTGCCCGCGTCCTGAAGGACAATGCCGCAGCAATCGATCAAGCCTATGCCGATGCCGCCAAACCAGAGGTCGGCGCGAATGCGCTGAGCCGCTTTCAGGCTTACAGACAGGTTCAAACAGTGCAGACAGATAATCTGCGGCGACTGGAACCAGTCTTTACGGCGCTGTATCAGGCGCTGTCTCCTGCCCAGCAGAAAACGGCTGACCGGCTGTTTGAACAGAGGACCAAAGCCGCCATGCGCTATGTCTCCACCCATCACTGATTTTGCCTGGAAGCTGCATTCCGTCTGTAGCATGGCTTGAAGCCCGGTCACGTGCGTAACGGTGATTGCATTCAGGTGAATGGGTTTGCTATACGCGCGCCTTCAATGCGCCCGGTCGGCATCGGGCTGCCTCGCAAGGAGATAACCCGATGAAGAGCGGTATCCACCCGGAATACCATGAGATCAACGTGATCATGACCGATGGCACGGAGTTCAAGACCCGTTCCTGCTATGGCCAGCCCGGCGAAACGCTGCGTCTGGATATTGATCCGAAATCCCACCCGGCCTGGACCGGCGTTCAGCGTATGCTCGATACCGGGGGACAGGTTGCGAAGTTCAACAAGAAATTTGCCGGTCTCGGCACGCGCCGCAAATAAGGGCCGCAAGCTTTCGAATGAAGCAGAAAGAGGGGCGCATAGCGCCTCTTTTTTTGTTGCGACGGAGTTATGTTGTAACATAACATGTCATGTTATAACATAACAAAATATGTGCCTTTTGCGCAGCCGTCGAAGGATTACGCTTCCCATGTCCCGCCTCGCCTTCTCGCCTCGTCTCACCATCCCGCTCAGTTCCCTTCTTCGGGGAGGCTCTGCCACCTTGCTCGGCAGCACGGTACTGGCAGGGGGATTATGCGGATTTGTCCACTTTGCCGAAGCGGCTGATCTGTCCTCGGCCGATGTCTCCCTGCCGCCGCTTTCCGTGGTGTCCAATGCGCTGGATCAGGCACGGAGTCAGATTCAACCCTCTCTGGGCGCAACAACCTACCATTTCAGCCGGACCGCACTGGAAACCATCCCGCAGGGAGATAATGCCCCGTTGCAGCAGGTGCTGCTGCAAGCCCCGGGCGTAGCGCAGGACAGTTTCGGCCAGATTCATATCCGCGGCGATCACGGGAATGTCCAGTATCGCCTCAACGGGGTGCAGTTGCCGGAAGGGCTGTCCGTGTTCGGGCAGGTGCTGGAAACACGCTTTGCGCACAGCCTGTCCCTGATCATGGGCGCTCTGCCGGCGCAATATGGCTTCCGGGAGGCCGGGGTCGTGGACATCGTGACCAAAAACGGCACCACCGATCCCGGCGGGCAGATCAGCGTTTATGGCGGTGCCCGCGATTATTTCCAGCCCAGCTTCGCTTATGGCGGTCGTAAAGGGGCCGTCGATTACTTCCTGACTGGTGACTACCTGCTGAACCGGGTGGGGATTGAAAACCCGACCAGTTCCTTCAATGCCATTCATGACCAGTCCAATCAGTGGCACGGCATGGCGCAGATTTCAGGTATCATCAACGATACCACCCGGATCAGCACGATCGTTGGATCATCCACGCAGCATTTCCAGATCCCGAACCGGCCCGGCCTGTTGCCCTCCAACGGATACAGCGTCAACGGAATTGATACCAAGGATAGCGCAACGCTCAATCAGCGTCAGCGCGAAATTACCAATTTCGCCATTCTGTCGCTGCAAAAACACTATGATACGGTAGACGTGCAAAGCTCCGTCTTCAGCCGTTACAGCAGCCTGTATTATGCGCCTGACCAGATTGGTGAATTGCTGTTCAACGGTTTTTCACAGTCGGCGGCGCGCGGTGTCACCTCCACTGGTGCGCAGACCGATGCAAGCTGGAAAGTTTCGGACCATCATACAGTGCGCGGCGGCTTTCTGGCGACGATCGAGCGCGCAACCTTCCAGACCAACAGCCAGGTTTTTGCTACGGATGACAGCGGGCAGGTTGCATCCGGTGCCTCTCCCTACTCCATCTATCAGGGTGGCGGCAGAACTGGGGGCCTGTATGGTATCTATCTACAGGACGAGTGGAAAATTCTGCCACGCGTGACCATCAATTATGGCGCCCGTTTCGATGTGGTCGATGAATATACGCACGAAAATCAACTCAGTCCCCGCGTCAACATTGTCTGGATGCCGACGGACCGGACCTCGGTACATGCCGGCTACGCCCGCTATTTTACCCCACCGACTTTCGAGTTGCTCAGCACGGCCTCCATTGCCGCATTCCAGAACACCACAGCGGCGGCCCCTGGCGGCCTGCTCAACAATACGGTCAAGGCCGAGCGTGCCAATTACTTCGATATCGGCATCGACCAACAATTCCTGCCCGGTTGGCGCGGTGGTGTTGACGGTTATTACAAGCAGGCCACCAACCTGCTGGATGAGGGCCAGTTCGGAGCACCGATCATCCTGACCTCGTTCAACTATGCGCGTGGCTATGTCGGCGGTGTCCAGTTCGATACCACCTTCGACCGTGGGCCATGGTCGGTCTACGCCAATGTTGCCTGGTCAAAGGCCATGGGCAAGGACATCGTCTCGGCCCAGTTCAATTTCGATCCGGAGGAGCTGGAACAAATTAAAAACAGCTATATCCATCTGGATCACGATCAGCGTATCACAGCCTCGGCCGGAGCGGCCTATACGTTCTTCCATGACACACATCATCCGCTGCGCATGTCCGGCACGATGCTGTTCGGCAGCGGTTTGCGTTCCGATGGCACAGTACCGAACGGAAGCGCCCTGCCTGCTTACGGAACATTCAATTTTTCAGCCGTCCAGACGCTCGATCTTGGTTTCGGCAAGAGCACCCAGATAAGGCTTGATGTCATCAACCTGTTCGACAGCACCTACATGCTGCGTGACGGCACCGGGGTCGGGGTTGGCGCACCACAATACGGGCTGCGCCGAACGATCCTGGCAGGGCTGACACAAAGATTCTGATTTACAGACCGGTTTTTTCCTCTTGAAACCGGTTCTGGTCTCGCTATCTCATAACGCATCGGGATGCCCTTCCGGGGTCTCGATGCCACTCGGGAACCGGCCTTATGGCGGTTCAGGTCTGTAACCTTGCTTAAGCAGGAGGTTGTTATGAATAGTTTTGATTTTGCTCCGCTGTTCCGCAGTGCGATCGGGTTCGACAGGCTGGCGCATCTTGCCAATACTGTCTCCGGAAATGCTGATGTTTCGTCCTATCCGCCCTACAATATCGAAAAGTTGAGCGAGGACAGCTATCGCCTCACCATGGCGGTTGCAGGCTTTGAACCGACGGATCTCGATGTCATCGTGAAGGATAACGCCCTGGTTGTATCAGGCCGTCTTTCCAACGAGCAGAAGGAAAGTGAAGTTCTTTACCGCGGCATCGCCGGCCGCGCATTCGAGCGCCGGTTTGTACTGGCCGATCACATGGTGGTCGATTCTGCCGATCTAAAGAATGGATTGCTGCATATCGGCCTCAAAAGGATCGTGCCGGAAAGTGCAAAGCCCAGAAAAATCGAGATCGGAACTTCTAAGGAGCAGCAGGTCCTGACCCAGAGTGTTGCACAGGATAATGCAACACAAAATCAGAATGGGCAGGCAGCCTGAAGAACCGTTTTGACAAGATAAAAGCACCTTGGTGCCACGGACAGAAAGGGGCTGGTATAACCAGCCCCTTTTTATCGCGCCAGGGTAGATATCAGTCCCGTGTGCTGACTTCCCATCCAGCATGGAGCACCCCTGAACGGGTCAGCAGTTCTTCCATCATCTGATCCATTTCCTGCGGATTGACTGCAGTACTGACCAATTGCGCGACCAGTTCCCCGGTATCATTCGGCCCTTTCCGCTCGTCAATCGATGCGGCACTGTATTTATGATCCTCAAGAAATTCAGCCAGCAGGTCGCGCGTTTGTGGAATCTCCGCAGAGGGACAGATCACCCTCACTTCATAATGCGCTTCCGATGCCATTTCATTGAATGGAGTACGGTTGATGGCATTGGCCAGAGGACGCAGCAGCGTATTACCGATCATGACGAATAACGTCAGCAGGGCAGCCTCAGCCACCATATCCGCTCCCGCACAACTACCAACCGCCGCCGAACACCAGAGGGTCGCAGCCGTGTTAAGGCCGCGAACATTCATCCCCTCCTTCATGATCACACCCGCACCCAGAAAGCCGATACCGGAAACGACATAGGCGATGACACGCACAGCGCCTTCGGAACCTTCAATACGCATGGCCAGATCGACGAAGGTAGCAGCACCGATGGAGACCAGCACATTGGTGCGCAGACCGGCGGTCCGCTGCCGGTATTGCCGCTCTGCCCCGATCAATGTCGCAAGCAGAAAGGCGGCTGTCAGGCTGATCGCCGTATCGGCATAGGATTGGGGATCAAAGGTCTCGATGAAACGCACGCTCAACCCTTTCCGTCTGATAACCGGGAGATGCATGTCTGAGCATCCCCCGTTCCAAGGCCGAATTCCTGTGGAATCGGCGCAAGGCGAACCGCGGCTCTGCATGGTGGATGTCAGCCGGTCAAGCACATTTCTGTGACAGAAGCCTTTCCGGTGGGACGCCCGGCCCGCTATGAGCCGTTTGGTCCAAGCCCTTTGAAAATCGCCTCGACACCGCCACGATGGGCTTCTCGACGGGCAATAGCCTGTTCAACCCGCAGAATCTCGGCTTTCAAGTGGACGATATAGTCCCGTAATTCATTGATCCCGAGCGGATCGAGTATCAACGGCCATGAACCGGTGGGAGGGCGGGGAAGATCATCATCCTGCATCTGCTTATCCAAGAGCCTGGGGTTTGAACGAAGCACCACGCGCCGGGAGAAATCATATGGAGGGATCAGGTTTATGACACAGCCCGGCAACAGCAAGTCTTGACCCGGCATGGCGCTCAGGTCCATATGCCCGTCATCCCCTACTCATGAACTTTTTTCTGCCTGGTCACCGCGCGGCCGGGCGAGGTGATGAAACAGCATGACTCTGCCATTGATGCCGAAAGCCACCGCGGTTTGGCTGATCGAAAAGACGGGTCTGACCTTTACGCAGATCGCCGAATTTTGTGGCATGCACCCTCTGGAAGTGCAGGCGATTGCCGATGGCGAGGTGGCGCAGGGGATTGTGGGATATGACCCCATCGCCAATGGCCAGCTGACAGCCGCAGACATCAAGGCGTGCGAGGCTGATACCAACCGCCACCTGAAACTGGCGCCATCCGCCATTACCTTGCAGAAGCGTTCAAAGGGTGCACGCTACACCCCCGTGGCAAAACGCAATGACCGCCCGGATGCGATCATTTTCCTGCTGCGCAACTATCCCCAGCTATCCGACGTGCAAATTGGCAAGCTGGTCGGCACCACCAAGGATACCATCCAGAAAATCCGTGACCGGACGCACTGGAACAGCGCCAATATCAAGCCGCGCGATCCGGTGATTCTGGGTCTGTGCAGCCAGACCGACCTGAATGCCATGGTTCAGCAAGCCAATGAGCGTCTGATGCGGGAAGGACAGGAAGTACCGCAGCCGCTTCAGATCGAAGATGAGGATAATACCCCGGTCTGATTGATAACCTGCTGAAAAAGACGACAATGCGGGCCGGATCATTCGTGATCCGGCCCGTCTTATGTGCGGTGTATGGTCCAGGTGGTCAGGCCTGCTCTCCGTGATCTTGCTGAAGCCTGTCCAGCTCCTCCTTCAGCTTCAGCTTTTCCAGCTTGAGGCGTGTCAGAGTATCCTCATCGGGTCTGGGACGGTTATCTTCCTGGGCGATCTTGTTTTCCAGGGCAGCATGACGGTCTCTCAGAGACTCAATCCGTCCAGTCAGGGACATCCGCTTCCTCCATTCTGTGCTGTAACAGGCGGGAATTGAGCAGCCGTTCTGGCGAACCCCGTCCTGCCTCATCCATCAAGCCTAGCCACAGCCCCTCGCCGCTGTCAGCCCCTTTGCCGCTTTTTACGCCCGACATTGCATCGGACCATTGCGAAGCAGGCCCAAGCGGGATAGAGGCATTCTCTTCCACTGCCCCGAGAGTGTCATTTCAAGCCATGCTGAAAGACCGTGACGCCCTGCTTCGACAGCTTCATGAACTGCGTAGTGAGCATCGCGACCTCGATACCGTCATCAGCCGTCTGGCCGATCAGGGCGCACTGGATCAGTTACAGCTTCAGCGGCTGAAAAAGCGTAAGCTGCTCATCAAGGACGAAGTAAGCCGTCTGGAAAGTAATCTTATCCCGGACAATATCGCCTGATCTTATGAACGCCGTGCATAGTTCCTCCTCCCCGCTGGTCGGGATCATCATGGGCAGCCAGTCCGACTGGCCAACCATGGTGCATGCTGCCGAGACCCTGACCAAACTCGGCATCCCGCATGAAAAGCGCATCGTCTCCGCGCATCGGACGCCGGATCGGCTGGCTGATTATGCGCGTACGGCGTCCAGCCGGGGTCTGAAAGTCGTTATCGCCGGGGCTGGCGGAGCAGCCCATCTGCCCGGCATGTGCGCGGCATGGACGCGCCTGCCCGTTCTGGGCGTTCCGGTGGAATCCCACGCCCTGAAGGGCATGGACAGCCTGATGTCCATCGTCCAGATGCCCGGCGGCATTCCGGTCGGCACGCTGGCCATCGGCAAGGCCGGTGCCATCAACGCCGCTCTGCTGGCTGCCTCCATCCTCGCCCTGTCCGACGCCGCCCTGGCGACGCGGCTCGATGAATGGAGGGCTGCCCAGACCGCATCGGTTGCTGAAACAGTAGACGAAACAGCCTCTCTTCCGCGATAAGCCTGCCCCATGACAATTGCCCTTCCCCCCAATGCCACCATCGGCATCATCGGTGGCGGCCAGCTTGGCCGTATGTCCGCCCTGGCGGCTGCTCGCCTTGGCTATCGCTGCCATATCCTGAGCGATGCACCGGATTCTCCCGCCATTCAGGTCTCTGCCGCCCATACGATCGGGGCCTATGACGATCCGCAGGCTCTTCGCGCCTTTGCCAATGCCGTCGATGTGGTGACGTTCGAGTTCGAAAATGTCAGCGCCGAAGGGCTGGATCTGCTGGCCTCCCTGAAACCGGTCCATCCCTCCCCCACCATCCTGCGTATCAGTCAGGATCGTCTGGCGGAAAAGACCTTCCTGAATGATGCCGGCATCCCTACCGCGCCGTGGCATGCCGTCACCAGCCGGGCCGAGCTGGATGAGGCTGTTACAGCGCTCGGTTATCCCTGCATCCTGAAAACCACCCGGCTTGGCTATGACGGCAAGGGTCAGGCACGGCTCAACGGGCCGGATGATCTGGATGAAGCGTGGGAGACTCTGTCTCCACGCCCGCTGGTGCTGGAAGGCTTCGTAGATTTCGCGATGGAAATCAGTGTCGTCGTGGCCCGCAGTGCCTCCGGCACTATTGCCGCATTTGATACGGTGGAAAACCGCCATCGCCATCATATTCTGGACCTGACGCTTGCCCCTGCCCGCGTGCCGGAGGAAACAGCCCGGGCTGCCCAGACCATCGCCCGTAAAGTGGCAGAAGCGCTTGGGCTGATCGGCCTGTTAGCCGTCGAAATGTTCGTGGATGCGCAGGGGCGCGTGCTGGTAAACGAAATCGCGCCGAGGCCCCATAATTCCGGGCACTGGACCATGGATGCCTGCCCGGCCAGCCAGTTCGAGATGCATATCCGTGCCGTGGCTGGTCTGCCCCTTCCCCCGGCAATCCGCCATTCCGATGCAGTCATGCGCAATCTGGTGGGTCCGGAAGATGTTGCGCTGTGGCCGGACATTCTCGCCACACCCGGACTGATCCCGCATCTTTATGGCAAAGCCGAAGCCAGGCCGGGCCGCAAGATGGGGCATGTCAACCGATTGTTCCCACGCGGCGCCCTTCCCGGCGATCTGGGAATTGCGGATGCGCTGGGAAAACTGGCCAGAGAGGCGGAATAAACTTTTCCTCATTGAAAGAGACATGTCTTTTTGACAGCGATTGTCCTTCTGCTCCTGCAGTTGGGCAATTGCTGTTTTCCCGTCAGATGTCGGCCAAATTCAAGACCGCTCCTTGTCGAGCCATAAGATCGGGTGCCACACTGGCGTCAAAGGTCGGCCCGACATGGCTAACCAAGAAACGACAGGAAACGTGCCATGGCGAAGATTGCGGTCAAAACGCCCCTCGTTGATCTCGACGGCGACGAGATGACCCGGATCATCTGGGGGTTCATCAAGCAGAAACTGATCCTGCCGTATCTGGATATCACGCTCGAATCCTACGATCTCAGCATCCAGAATCGTGATGCCACAGACGATGCCGTTACGGTGGATGCCGCCAACGCGATCAAGCGTCTGGGGGTTGGCGTCAAATGCGCCACCATCACACCGGATGAGGCACGGGTGAAGGAATTCGGCCTCAAGAAAATGTGGCGCAGCCCGAACGGCACCATCCGCAATATCCTCGACGGCACGATTTTCCGTGAGCCGATTATCTGCGCCAATGTCCCGCGTCTGGTTCCACACTGGAGCAAGCCGATCGTGGTCGGACGCCATGCCTATGGCGACATATACCGCGCTGTCGAACTGACTGTGCCAGGGCCGGGAGAGGTTTCTCTGGTCTATCAGCCCGCCGATGGAGGACCAGCCCAGACGCTGGAGGTGCATCGCTTTACCGGAGAAGGCGTCACCATGGGGATGCATAATACCCGCGCCTCCATCGAAGGCTTTGCCCGCGCATCGTTCAATTACGGTCTGGCGCGGGGATACCCGGTCTATCTCTCGACCAAGAACACCATCCTCAAATCCTATGACGGGATGTTCAAGGATATTTTCCAGACCATTTATATCAATGAGTTCCGGGAAAAATTCGAAAAGCGCAACCTGCACTACGAACACCGGTTGATTGACGACATGGTTGCCAGCGCCCTGAAATGGACCGGCGGTTATGTCTGGGCCTGCAAGAACTATGATGGAGATGTACAGAGCGATATCGTGGCACAGGGCTACGGTTCACTCGGGCTGATGACCAGCGTATTGATGACGCCGGATGGCCAGACCGTGGAAAGCGAGGCCGCTCATGGAACAGTCACCCGCCATTACCGGGAACACCAGCAAGGCCGTCCCACCTCCACCAACCCCATTGCCTCCATTTTCGCCTGGACACGCGGGTTGGCTTATCGGGGCCGGTTCGATCAGACCCCTGATGTAACGGGCTTTGCCGAAACGCTGGAGCGTGTCTGCATCGAAACCGTTGAATCAGGCATCATGACCAAGGATCTGGCTTTGCTGATCGACAAGACTCATCCGTGGGAAACTACGGAATCCTTCCTGAAAATTCTTGATGAACGGCTCAAGAAGGCCATGGTCTGACCCGGACCTTTACGCCGGATTGACCGACAGGAACAAAAACCATGCAAAGACGCGGCTTTTTGATGACCTCTCTGATAGGTGGCTTCAGCACGGCGGCCGGAGCAGCCCATGCCGACGCTATTCATACCGGCACAAATGGGATCACAGCCGGTGAGCAGCGCATCAAGGTGAGTGACGGAGAAATCCCCGCCTATGTTGCGTCTCCGCAGGGCAAGGGACCATTCCCGACCGTGCTGGTGATCGAAGAAATCTTTGGCGTGCACGAATATATCCGCGATGTCTGCCGCCGTCTGGCCCATGCAGGGTTTATGGCCGTCGCGCCGGAGCTGTATGCGCGTCTGGGCGATCTGTCGAAAATGAGCGATGTGCAGACCATTCTGCGCGACGTCATCAGCAAGGCGCCCGATGCCACTGTGTTCGATGATCTGGATCATGCCGCCACCTGGGCTGCCGCGCATGGTGGCAGCGCCGACAGGCTCGGCGTGATCGGTTTCTGCCGTGGTGGCCGTGATGTGTGGCTGTACGCCACCCATAATCCGAAACTGAAAGCAGCCGTCGCCTATTACGGCCCGGTCAAGACCGAGGATACCGCGATCCAGCCGCACTCTCCGCTGGATGTGGCGGATCAGCTGAAATGTCCTCTCCTCGGGCTGTATGGTGGTCAAGACAAGATGATCGACCCGGCCGACGTTCAGAAAGCCGCCGACAAGGCAACAGCGGCCGGAAAGCGGGTGGAAATCGTCAATTACTACATGGCCGATCACGGTTTCCACGCTGATTACCGCCCGACCTATAACGAGGCGGTCGCTAAAAATGCATGGAATCGCACCCTCGCCTGGCTCCGCGATCACGGCGTCCGATAACGCAGCATCTCTTTTTGTGTGAGATCACGGGGCCTGAGATCACGGGGCCATGTCATCCCAGTTGATGATGCGGATTATGGCCGGCGGCCAAAAGCCTGTTCGATTTTCTGATCGGTCTTGAACTGGCTGAGCGCATAGACGGCCCAAATCGTAGCAGGCAACCAACCAATCAAGGTGACCTGAAGGATCAGGCAGATCAGGCCGGAAATGGGCCGTCCAATGGTAAAAAAGGTCAACCAAGGCAGAATCAGAGCAATCAGCAGACGCATAGTCCTATCTCCATAGTATGGACGTGATGATAGACGGAAAAAGCCGCCCCGGTCACCGAAGCGGCTTTTCTGTTGTTCTCGAACGCGGCAAGCAATCAAGCCGCCATAGCGTCCCGCACAGCCTGCAAGGCCGCATCGGCCTGCGCGGCATCCGGTCCACCGGCCTGTGCCATATCCGGGCGGCCACCACCCCCTTTGCCACCGACAGCCGCACTGGCAGCCCGCACCAGCGTCACGGCATCAAAGCGGCTGGTCAGATCGGCGGTTACGCCGACCACGACGCTGGCCTTGCCCTCCGCCGTGGAAACCAGCGCGACGACACCACTTTCCAATTGACGGGCGATGGCCTCGGCCAGACCCTTGAGTTCCTTGGGTGCAACATCACCCAGATTACGGGCGGCAAGCTTGACCCCGCCGACTTCCTCGACCTTATCAGCGGCACCACCGGTTGCCAGCTTGCGCTGGGCATCGGCCAACTGGGCTTCCAGCTTCTTGCGTTCCTCAAGCAGGGACGCAACGCGCGTTGTGACATCACCGGGTGCAACACGCAGCAGGGATGCAGTCTCCTGAAGGCGACGCTCGGCCTCGGCAATCTGGGCCAGAGCCGCTTCACCGGTCACCGCCTCGATCCGGCGCACCCCGGCACTGACGGCGCTCTCACCCGTAATGCGGAACAGCCCGATATCGCCGGTACGCCCGACATGGGTGCCACCGCATAATTCAATGGAGTACGCTGGCTTGCCCTCCTCCACCGGTGCCCCCATGGAAACGACGCGCACTTCGTCACCATATTTCTCCCCGAACAACGCCATGGCTCCTTCGGCCACAGCCTGCTCCGGCGTCATCAGGCGAGTGTTGACCGGGCTGTTCTGACGGATCAACGCGTTGACCTCCGCCTCCACCACAGCCAGATCGTCACGGGTGATCGGGGTTGGCTGGCTGACATCGAAGCGCAGGCGATCCGGCGCGTTCAGGCTGCCTTTCTGCGCTACATGCGTGCCGAGACGACGACGCAGCGCCTCATGCAGCAGATGGGTGGCGCTATGATGGGCACGGATGGCACTGCGGCGCTGGTGATCAACCACCACCTCTACCGGCTGACCAATCTGGGCCAAACCGCTTTCCACCCGGCCGAGATGCACGAACACATCGCCGAGCTTTTTCTGCGTATCGGAAATGATAATGCGCAACCCGTTGGGTCCAGTGATAATACCTGTATCACCAACCTGACCACCGCTTTCACCATAGAACGGGGTCTGGTTAAGCACCACGGCAACCTCGGTTCCGGCAGGCGCCGTCTCGGTCAGCGCACCATTGGCAACCAGCGCTATGATTTCGGCTTCGGCTTTCTCCGTGGAGTAGCCGAGGAACTCTGTGCCACCGACGCGGTCACGGATTTCAAACCACACGCCTTCCTGAGCGGCATCACCAGAGCCGGACCAGGCGGCGCGGGCACGACGGCGCTGCTCCGTCATGGCAGCATCAAACCCGGCTACATCGACGGCACGGCCCTGCTCACGCAGAGCATCCTGAGTCAGATCGAGTGGGAAACCATATGTGTCGTAAAGCTTGAACGCTACATCCCCGCTGAGCGTCTGGCCCTCCCCCAGCTTGCCGACCTCATCGGACAGCATGGCAAGACCACGATCAAGCATCGCCTTGAAGCGGGTTTCCTCCAGCCGCAGTGTCTCGGTAATCAAGGACTGAGCCTGCACCAGCTCGCCATAGGCTGCACCCATCTGCCGCACCAGCGCGGGCACCAGACGGTAAAGCAGCGGCTCGGTCATGCCCATCAGATGAGCATGGCGCATGGCACGGCGCATAATACGGCGCAGCACATAGCCACGGCCCTCATTCGAGGGCAGCACGCCATCCGCCATCAGGAAGCTGGTGGAGCGGAGGTGGTCGGCCACCACGCGGTGACTGGTCTTGTGGGGGCCATCCGGATCCTGCCCGGTGGCTTCGGCACTGGCGACGATCAGGGCGCGCAGCGTGTCGGTATCATAGTTATCGTGCTTGCCTTGCAGCACGGCAGCCAGACGCTCCAGACCCATGCCGGTATCAATAGAGGGGCGAGGAAGGTTTACACGTGTACCGGGCGGCCCTTCCTCATACTGCATGAAAACCAGGTTCCAGATCTCGATGAACCTGTCTCCATCCTCATCGGGGCTTCCCGGCGGGCCGCCGGGGATAGAGGGACCATGATCATAGAAGATTTCGGAACAGGGTCCGCAAGGGCCGGTATCGCCCATGCGCCAGAAATTATCAGAGGATGCGATACGGATAATGCGTTCTTCCGGCAATCCGGCGATGGATTTCCACAGCCGGGCCGCATCGTCATCATCCTGATAGACCGTGACCAGCAGCTTTTCGGCCGGCAGACCGAACTCGCGCGTAACGACGTTCCAGGCATGGGTGATCGCCTGTTCCTTGAAGTAATCGCCAAAGGAGAAATTACCCAGCATTTCAAAGAAAGTATGATGCCGGGCGGTGTAGCCGACATTATCGAGGTCGTTATGCTTCCCCCCGGCGCGGACGCATTTCTGGGAGGTCGTGGCCCTGCTGTAAGGCCGCCTTTCCTGGCCTGTGAACACGTTCTTGAACTGCACCATACCGCTGTTGACGAACAGCAGTGTGGGGTCGTTACGCGGCACAAGCGGAGAACTGTCGACCACCTCATGCCCGTTACGGGCGAAGTAGTTAAGGAACGTGGCGCGGATATCGTTGCTGGTGGCCATGCGACGATCGAGAACCTGATCATGAAGGGCGTCAGCCAACAATGGCATCAGCCGGATGAAAGGATGAACGCGCCAAGTAGCCCATACAGGCAAATCGGTCCATCCCCGCGCAGGCGGGGAACACGGCGATACTCCTGAGAATAGCCAAATATCAGCCGGTTCATCCCCGCGCAGGCGGGGAACACAGTTGCTCAAGGGAGCCCGGGTTTGGCGTTATCGGTTCATCCCCGCGCAGGCGGGGAACACGTCAGTGTGCATATTGTGCTCCCTCGTGATTCCGGTTCATCCCCGCGCAGGCGGGGAACACCCTGTGGTAACGCCGGTATCGAGGGCGATGATCGGTTCATCCCCGCGCAGGCGGGGAACACGGCGCACGCAACACCAGTATCTCGCCCAGCGCCGGTTCATCCCCGCGCAGGCGGGGAACACACGCTGGGTTCAGCGTAGAGCGGCTCGAAATCCGGTTCATCCCCGCGCAGGCGGGGAACACTCAACCTCTCAGCATTTTCCCTATTTAAGTGACGGTTCATCCCCGCGCAGGCGGGGAACACCTGATCGCTGACACGTCGCATGATCGCATCGGCGGTTCATCCCCGCGCAGGCGGGGAACACAGCGCCGACTAAGGCAAATAAATGGCGGAAATCGGTTCATCCCCGCGCAGGCGGGGAACACATTTGCCAAATAATTTCATGGACCGACCAGCCCGGTTCATCCCCGCGCAGGCGGGGAACACATCGCAGTCGCTGTATCAGCAGTCACCGACTGCGGTTCATCCCCGCGCAGGCGGGGAACACCTCCACGCATTCGTAAAATGTTCAGATGGGCGCGGTTCATCCCCGCGCAGGCGGGGAACACAAAAATGCTCGGTGGGAAGCGCCCTGTAGCGGCGGTTCATCCCCGCGCAGGCGGGGAACACGAACGGTGGGATCACCAATAACGCCGGAGCGTCGGTTCATCCCCGCGCAGGCGGGGAACACAACGCCGACCGATCATCCAGGACAGAAGATGCCGGTTCATCCCCGCGCAGGCGGGGAACACACTCGCGACGCGCGCTTTTATCACGGCCGCACCGGTTCATCCCCGCGCAGGCGGGGAACACGATACAGGGCGCTGGCGCTGAGTG
Source organism: Granulibacter bethesdensis CGDNIH1 (assembly GCF_000014285.2). NCBI lineage: Bacteria > Pseudomonadati > Pseudomonadota > Alphaproteobacteria > Acetobacterales > Acetobacteraceae > Granulibacter > Granulibacter bethesdensis. The sequence continues at coordinate 1,524,059 of NC_008343.2, forward strand.
TGCTGGACCGGTTCATCCCCGCGCAGGCGGGGAACACGGCGCTCCCCTTTCTTTCTTAGATACAGAGGTCGGTTCATCCCCGCGCAGGCGGGGAACACGAGACTCTATTTTTTTTCCCATTAGTCAGCGACGGTTCATCCCCGCGCAGGCGGGGAACACTGCCAGCGCATGGCGCAGGAGCGCAACGCGGGCGGTTCATCCCCGCGCAGGCGGGGAACACTATTTTTGCGAAAATCCCGTCATGGGTTTTCGCGGTTCATCCCCGCGCAGGCGGGGAACACTCCTGCTGCGACGAGGAAGAATTCGAATTTTTCGGTTCATCCCCGCGCAGGCGGGGAACACCTTGAGCCGATGAATGTAGATCGCATTTCTACCGGTTCATCCCCGCGCAGGCGGGGAACACCGAGGCGGCCATCCGCTATCCAGGAGCAGCATCGGTTCATCCCCGCGCAGGCGGGGAACACCGTAGCATCGAACCCAGATCAGCAGGAGAGAGAGGTTCATCCCCGCGCAGGCGGGGAACACCCTGAGCTGCTGCCAGCACCGATTGTGGCGGCCGGTTCATCCCCGCGCAGGCGGGGAACACACCGCGAAGCCGCGCGCATGTGCCTCGCTGGCCGGTTCATCCCCGCGCAGGCGGGGAACACCGTTTTCCTACCCGCATACGGCCTATTTCCACCGGTTCATCCCCGCGCAGGCGGGGAACACAATGCGCAGCTGCTCGATCTGGCGCGCGGTGGCGGTTCATCCCCGCGCAGGCGGGGAACACACCGTAACCGGTCTCACGACCTGCCTCGGCACCGGTTCATCCCCGCGCAGGCGGGGAACACTTTCAGAATACGGTTCCGGGTGGCTGCGCAGACGGTTCATCCCCGCGCAGGCGGGGAACACTCGAAGCCAAGAACGGCGGTTCATCGAGCGATCGGTTCATCCCCGCGCAGGCGGGGAACACCTGGACCGCGCTGCGATATATGATCAGCGGCGCGGTTCATCCCCGCGCAGGCGGGGAACACGACCACAACCGAGTGCTGATCAATCGCCTGCATGGTTCATCCCCGCGCAGGCGGGGAACACGGAAAAATATCAGCCATCCTGACATCAGCCGCCGGTTCATCCCCGCGCAGGCGGGGAACACTCTTCGCATAAGTAATTGATTCAAAATATTTTTTACATTGTCAAAGATCTTACCGACAGAAAAAGAGGTTTTTAGGCCGACTTTTCGGGAAGAAAAGTTACGAGCTTCAGTCCATCAAAATCAATGGGCATGCGGCGGTTGCGACCAAAAGTGAGGAAGTCATATCCCTGATCCGTTGGGGCCTTCCACACCATGACGGCGTCGCCTGTTTCCAGACCTTCCGTCACCTGGCGCCAGATCATTTCACGCGTCCGAGCCGAATAGTTGCCGACATAGACACCGGCCCTCACTTCAACCAGCCATGCAGCAAGTCTGCCACGCAGGCGTGGCGGCGCATTGGTGACAACCACAACCATCATCCGCGATGGCCCTCATCGCCAGACTTTTCTTCGTCAAAAGCGGGTAGAGCAGCCTCGGGTGGGGGCTCGGGACGTGGAATGTCCGCAGCAGAAAGAACGTCCTCAATCGCGGGAATAATACGTCCAAGAAGTCCCGTCCGACGGAACATGTCCCTGCAGGCCAGGCGAACCGCCCGGTCCGGTCCCATGTCCATACGACCTTTTGCAGCTTGTCCGGCAATCCGGAATGCTTCTGGCACAACGGTTTCGAGTTTGAACAGGTCCGCAATATCATAAACAAATGACAGAGGCTTGCCTGTATGGAGAAAACCAATAGCCGGAGCATAGCCCGCTGCCAGAACGGCGGCTTCAGATAACCCGTGCAGACAAGCAGTGGCCGCAGACAGGCAGCGATTGGGAATATCGCCTGCATCCCAGTCCTTGGGATCGTAGAGACGACGCTTCCACGGCACACCATACTGCTTTGCCAGAAGCGCGTAGCTTTCCCGCACGCGCACGCCCTCTATTCCTCGCAACTGTTCGATCGAACGGCGCGATGGTGGTTCCTCACCGAACCGCATGGCATACATCTTTCGCACGACACGCAGTCGGGCTGCCTCATCAAGCGCAATCCGGGCCTGCCATAGCAGTTTGTCCGAACGAGCACCCCCTGGCTGTCCTGCCGAATAGAGCCGCACGCCTGCCTCGCCGACCCAGATAATGAGGGTCCCTGTACGAGCTGCAAAGGAAACCGCCGCATGTGATATCCGGGCGCCCGGCTCCAGCATGATCCCGGCGATGCCACCTATAGGGATCTGGGTGCGTGTTCCGTCGGCATTGACGGCGACGAAGGCTCCATCGAGCACATCAAGCCGCGCTCGCTCGACAAAGATCAGAGAGGCCCGGTCTTTCAGCGGGATGAGTTTCGGCGGAGCAAGACCGGGAATCCCGCTCCCTTTGCTCATCATGCCCTCCGGATGATCATCAGACCGCATCCAAACGATTTCGCCCGGCCAAATCCCTGCGCCAGATTCGTGAGAAAAAGCGCCGGGTCAGTCATTTCAAGATGACCCGAAAGATCGAGAATCCCGAGCGTCATCGCATTGCGGTCAATGGCCCCCAAACGTGGCAGCGACAATTGCCGATAATCCTCGGCAATCGCGGTGATAACCCTGAAGCCGCTTTTTTCTCCCTGCTGTTCCAGCCACGCCTTCCCTGCCGAGGAGGCGATTTCCATACGACGCTCCGCACGCTCACTCTGTTCCAAAGCGTCTATGGGCGCCTTGACGACGTCTTCCCGTTTGCCACCACGCTTCATACGGGTCGCATTGGCGCGGAGCAGGAACTCAAGGCGGGCGCCAGGTGCGAGGTCAGGTGCATAAGACTTGATCCGATGCGGCTGGAAAAGATCGGACTGAAGCGGCGGACGTGCAGAAAGCGTAAGGAAGCTGCCGTCCCGCTCCTCCCGCCAGAGGAAATCCCGTTTTCTTTCCTCGCTGTCAGCAAACACCGACCAGAGTAGATGGTGCTGTGCGGACACCCGCTCTCCGGACGCCCTCCCCCCGGACTCTGAGGGTCGCAGTAGTACGGCCAAAGCCCGCGCCGAAGGATTCCGGGCCAGGCGGAGATGGCTGAAATAGAGTGTCATGTCAGCCACCTGCCATGATGTTGACAGGACGCAGACCAACGCGCCGGGTGGCAAAATGCCAGCTGCTACGGTCCAGCGGAACGTCAGTCACGACCTCACCCTCCGGATCATCAGTAACAAGCAGGTGCGCCTTTACGGATTCCTTGCGCCAAAGAGGGGCTTTCAGATGTTCCAGCGCTGCCTCCGCAGAAACTGCTTCGACAATCTTCGCCCCCGTCGGTGCGGCAAGCGGACATGATTTCCGTCCGACATAGAGCGTGAAATGCGGTTCCAGCAGCGCCGCCACAATCCTCTCCAACCCTGCGCCCCGCACCGCAATTCCGTAAAACACGCTGGTCCGATAATCACGGTGGGTGATGGCCGTGTTGGTTCTGCCGCGCGCGTCCCTCAAGGCTTCCGGTCGGGAATTCGGGTTTTTCGCGGCAGCGGACGGAATTGTCTCGATGGTATGGTAATCGCGCAGGGGCGCACCGGCATCGAAGATCGCCACATCGATCGACAGGACATCAAGCGCAGAAAAATCTCCGTCCCGCTCGATCCCCAGCGCCGCGCCCATCAGCCCGATGATCGCCGATCGGGTAGGCCATATGAGAGAACCTCGCCGCTCATGTCCTGCGAGTTCACCCATCGAGCCAAGTGAGGCAGCCAGACCAAACACCAGAAAGGGCTGCTGCATCATGCCCCCCGTACGGTCGCGCCCACGAAGGCCGTGATCTCGTCCAACGTGCCGCCCTTGCCCACATGCAGCTTCTGTTCCGACGTCCAGACCTTGCCATAGGCGTCATCAATTTCCCGACGGGTCTTCTCCAGCGCCTCGACTGACTGTTCAAGCAGGCGCTCTCCCCTGACCGGCGAGAAGAAGGCACCGGACAAATCGCGGGGCGCCTGTGTTCCGGCCTCGGCCAGAATGTAGTGCGCAAGCGGGTGGTGGGCGAAACTGTTCTGCTTACCCTTCGGCGTTGTGCGGGCCAGCGCCGCCGCCAGCGCTTCGATCCCCTTCACCGCCAGTGCGCGGTCCCCGGCGAGATTGCTGATGAGCAGGTCACAGTTCACGCAGACATATTGATAATACACGCCGGATCCGAAAGAGGTCTCGCTAAGATGCGCTGCTCCCGTTTCCTCGCGCGTGTTGAGATCATCGACGGCGGAGAACCAGTCCTCCTCCGACTGCGCCATGTGTGTGGTGATGGCATGCGCCACCTGCACCGCCGCGTCGCGATTGTAATCAGACGAGCCCGCCAGCATTCGCCCGAACATGGCGATATCGACCGCGCCATCGGCCCGGCGCAGAACCATCTTTTTCAGTTCTTTTTCCGCTGGCACCTTTTCTCCGGCGGCAATTTTCCCGGCCAGTTCTTCCGCCAGCCTCCATTCTTCAGGTGAGATGAAGGCGAGTGTCGTACCAATGCGGTTTTTTGACTCCTTGCTGGACGCTTCCAGCTTGCCGAAAATCGCCGCGACCTGATCGGCGGCGCTGCGGGCCTTCCCCTCGCTTACGCCGTTCCTGATGAGATGCTCGACAAGGTTCTGATACAGCCGTTTGGTGCGTTTCCCCTCATGATCAGCAAGGTCGAGGGCGAAAAAGGTGCTCTCACGCAGGGCGCGCTTGATGGATTGGGACGACATCCGCAGGCGCGGCACCCCCCCGACAATTGCCTGTTTTGGGCGCCCCTGATCATCACGATTGGGATTGGAAGGACCGTAGGTCGTCAGAAGGTGGAATTGCAGAAAAGTCGTCATCAGACAGTTTCCTTCATATCATCCTTGGGCGCATCGGCATGAAAATAGCCAAAGCACCAATTTGTGCGTGTTTTGTCGTTCCAGTACCAGAGGTCGCGCGCCAGAGCCCCGACATTGCAGCGCCGGTCGGCCATCACGATGGCGCGGCGCATCAGGTCCGTCAGATTTTCACCTTCCGCACGGATGAGTTTTTCAAAACGTCCGCGTGAAAGAACCGGCTCTTTTCCGCCCAGACGATGCGCAAGCGGTGCGGCATCGTCCTCCCTTACTTCAGCAAGAAGACATGCCAGACGGACGAGCTTTTCCGTCTCTCTTTCTCCTCCCGATACGCAGAGTGCCTGTGCAAGCTGATGCACGGCCGGCTCGCAGAGGGCTTTGATCGGGTCGGCCCGACGCAGGCGTGCAGACAGTGCGCGGGCGGCGGTATTCGTGCCCCGTGGTTTAAGATATTCCGCCCACCATTCGAAGGCGATGGTGCCCTTTTCCTCTCTGCTCATGCGGCTTTCCTTTTTCCTGTTTTCGGCAGCGGAAGACCAAGCGCTCCGAAAATCTCGCCACCCTCTTTTCCGTAGCCTGCAAGCACCAACCCCAGATATCGTCGGCCCTCTGTGATACGCCCGATTGCTTTCACATCCCGCTGATTCAAGCCGGGAAGCGCCTTTGCATCGAACTGTCCGAGTGCTTGCCGGCGAAGATCAGCCAGCCAGGCCTCCGCCGGGTCTTCGCCACGCTCGATCGCCTGAACATGAGTGAGGAATTTCGTTTCAGTCTGACGGAAAAACTCCTCCCGCTCGGCTTCCCGCGCTTCGCCCCCAGCAAGAACAGGCGTAAGCGCATTACGCAGGGCCACCGCTACGGCATCAGCCGCCTGAATCAGATCCACAATCCTGTATTCCGCTTCCGCGGGTATTGCTGACAACCGGCGCTGACGTGAAAGAATGAAGTCACGGGGCTTCATGTTATCCATCGACCAGCCAGCGACGAGGATGGAGCCTCCACCAATTCTGTCCTCCCGCAGGCACAATGCCAGTTCGGAGAGATCGCTCCCTTTTTCCTTGACCACCACACCAAGCCAGTTGCGATAGCCGAAATGTCCGGCGCGAGGGTGTTTCGGCAGCCATTCCTCGCCGGATTTCTTTCGATAATAGGGGCTGAGTGGATGTTTCCAGAGCGCATAATCCGTGCCCCCTGGTTTTTGGATCACGCCGGTTACCGCTCCCTCATTGTGCGTGAGACGCAGCCTGCGGGGCATTCCAAAAAACGCCTCTGCTCCGAAAAGCTCACCGTCCGGCGGAAGAGTCTGCTGTCCGGTGTGGGAAACACGGGTCGGCCGCATCCAGGGCAGAGTTTCCATTTTCGCGGAATGTCCGCACGACACATTCACCCAGACCAGATCCCACAGCATCCGCTCCGGATCGACCAGCGTGACCATTGGTCCACCACCGCGCATCGAGGTAAAATTTCCTGCACCGCCCGCTGGGGCATAAGACTGAAATGTGTAAAGCGCCATTGCCGCAATTGGAAAATCGAGACGGTCATACCGGCTGCGATGCACCATGACATCCGCATTTTTGCGCGCTGTTTCTACTGCGGCGCTGTCGATGAACAGCATATCGACAGAACTGGCTTTACCCGTGAAAGGCTCCAGATCCTGAAGGAAACGCGGCCCATCACCGACAAGGTTGAACGCCGGAGCGTAGGGTGCCAGCTTTTCTTGCAACCGTTGTGGGTCGGGATCGCGTCGTGCCTCCCAGTCCTCCCCGTCAACAGGAGGATCAGCGAGAAAAACCAGCCCGATCAGAAGTTCAAGGCAGGCTATATTGAGGTCAGGACGCGGCCAGTCGGGCTGCACCACATCCGGTTCCGCCATCTGCCATGGTGCAATGACCCGCCGCGATCCATCCGCGCAGAGAACAGGAATCCATTGATCGTCAATGAGATTGAGAGACACGCAATGATCTCCGATTGCTGCGCCAGGTACGAAAATGTGTTCGAAGCAGCAATGTGACAAAGATACTTCGTCGAAATTGCAAGAACCTCGGGAACCGTATCATTGTGACACACATAGAATGTGTGGCTTATACAGATATTTTATTACTTCCAACCAACATTTTACTTGGTTGGAACAAGACGGGATTTATATATTCAGCGGTTCTGATGGAGATCTTCTGTCAGGACTGTTTTCGCCATAAACCCTAACAAATTAGGTTTCAAATCCTATCTAACCTAAACATTTAAATTTTGCTCATTGCATATCCCCGCTTAGGCGGGGAACAAGTCTGCCCCACGAACAGCTCTAACCCAAACATGGACCATCTTCGTTTTTATACAGAAACAAACACAAGACCGCACTCCTCGTCATAATTCAAGCCTTCACAGATGCTGCCATCTTCATCAACAGGGCACAGCCTGATTTGCGCGCGCTTCCACTCTGGCCAGTCTTTGGTGATCTTCATGATCTCCGGCGACGATTGATCGGGGAGTGGCAAGGCATCCAGCTTCTTACGGTGGGCAGAGACGTCGGAAAGCGCCCAGGCATCCTCGCCTTCTCCTTCCGCCCACGGGACCAGACCAGTCCTCGTCCGACGGGCCAGGCGCAGGACACGCACCTCTTCTCCCAGTCGGGTGGGATAGTTTACATCGTCATCGCCACGGCCTGCCTTGCGATAGCCATCCGTGAACTTCACGATATTATGCCAGGCCAGCCCCCTGTCGGCGCTGTCTTTGCCGTATTTATCCTGTTCCGCCTTTAGAAGAGCCTCCGGTACCGGCTCTGTATCCGTTCCATAGACTGCTTCAATCAGCGCGCGCTGACGGTCTGGCGTCCCGATCTGTCCTTGTGTGAACAAGACGCGTGCGCTCCGCCAGACATCGGCAAGCGCGTACACCCACGCGCCTTTTCCCAGCGTACCGTGCAGCCATCGTTCATCCTCAACCAGCGAGGGGTCCGGTGAGAGAACATACAGCACCGGCCCCGCAACCGGACGAACCGAGACCGGCCGGATATCCATATGTCGCCACAGACGCCCTGCCCGCTGGATCAGCGCCGCGATGGGCGCGATGTCGGACACCATCACGTCAAAATCCAGATCGAGTGAAGACTCCAGAACCTGTGTTCCCACAAGGACGAAGCCTGCCCTGCCCTTCCCGTTTTTCCCGACCGTTGCCAGAATCTCTGCCTCGATCCGTTTGCGATCACACAAGGCGAAGCGAGCGTGAATAAGCCGGGCCTCCACACCTGCGGCACGAAGAGCCTCGACAGCCTCGATTGCGTCATCCACCGCATTACGCACCCACACGCAGGCCGCACCCTGCGCAGCCATCCCCGTCAGAAGCGTAACCGCATCAGCTGCCGTATCGAGTCTTTCAACCTTCACCGGCCCTTTCACCGGATAGTCTTCTGCCGGGAACTGCGTGATGGCCTCCCCTCCCGCAATAGTCAGGGCCGGATAGGCGGGATTGTCGGACGCCCCATCATAGGTCGCCAGCAACTTGCTGCGGAGGCTCATAGGCAACGTCGCCGTCAGAAGAATTGCGGACCCACCCGCAGCCCTGTGCATTTTCAAAAGGGCCGTGAGTTCTTCTGCGATATATGCCTCTCCCATTTCATGGACTTCATCGACAAGGAGAATCTTCGATGACAGGCCATAAATGCGTAATGTCTGAAACCGAACCGGCAGCACGGACAGCAATGCCTGATCGATCGTTCCTATTCCGACATCGGCCAGCAATGCGCGTCGGTTGCCCTCCGCCAGCCAATCCGAGGAGGTAATCTCTCCCGGTCCGCCGGTTCTGCTTCTCTGCACGAGCTCGCGAAATGGCACCGATAGCCCGGCACGTCCATGCGCCAATGTTACAGAAGGATTGTCGAACATGCGTCCGACAATGCGCGAAGCGCGGTCAAACATTGCATCGGTCGTCGCCATTGTTGGCAGAGCATCAAACAAACCGCGTCCCTTCCCTGCCTGGCAGAAACGATGCACAAGGATAAGCGCCGCTTCCGTCTTGCCCGTCCCGGTTCCATCCTCCACAATCGCCAGTGTCGGCCCATCTGGCAGAGCGATGGTTGAGCAAGCCACCTGCATGGGGCGCAGCACGAAATCGAACAGTTTTCCTTGCCGCACCATGGTGCCAGCGATTCCCGCCTCGACGACGGCGCGGGCTGCAATGGCACGGGTCTGTTGCAGATAAGCGGCGAGGCTGTCCGCCTCCGTCTTTGGCGGGAACCATCCCAAATTGGACCCGACCCAGTCGGCTGCCGCGCAGAAGCCTGCCAGCCACCAGGAGAGCGTTGTAGCCTCGGCCAGTGTCAGCCCTTCGAGCGAGGCTTCCGGCCACAGATCAAAGAATACGTCCATCAGCCTCGCAGCCGGTTCACGACCTTCCCCAACGCATTTCAATGCCCTGACGAGTTCTCGTGGCAAACGCGCTTCTGGTGGAAGAGCACCGAGCATATGCTCCGACGGGCGTCCATGATGTCCGGCTATGGCTGCGTAGAGCATTTTCCGCACCAGCGGTGTTCCGCCAAGACGGGCTGCTATCCGCGCATCTTCAACATAGAACAGGACTTCGCTGAGTTCCCAGTGACGGAACCCCGGTTGCGCCACACCTTCGCGGAGCATGGCGCGGAAGCTCTCACTGATCTTGCCGATATCATGGAGCGCCGTCATTACAACCAGCGCATCGCGAAGGGGACGTGCCACGCCGAATGGCTCAATCAGCCTTTCCGCCACCGCAGCAACATCAAGCATATGAAAGGCTGCCGGATGTTCAGGACCATCCGGAGTGACCGAGCTTTTACCCGGCCAGTTTTTCCACTGCATTACGCAGCTCCATCAACGTAACTGTCCGGAGATGTTTAATCTCATGGATAGGTAAAAATTACGGCAATATAAAAGACACAGGATTAAAAGGTGCTTCGGCAATCCTGGAGCATGCACCACCCTACACTTCTCAGGAAGAGGCGGACCAAAGGTGCGTTGATATAATAGTTGCTACGCTCTGAACGGTGCTTGGAAAGTAGACCTTTCTCCGAAAGCTGATTGGCATATTTACCCACCGTCTGACGCGCTATGCCCAAGTCGGACTGAACAGACTCGATTTTCGTATAGGGATGCCGGAACAGGTGTTCAGCAGCGTCTTGCAGTAAGTCTTTTACAGTTCTGTCCGCATCGGCCGCTTCATGGTGGCCATCTGCGCCCACATGCTCTCGATTAAAAGGACTATTCCCGCGCACGCGGGGGAACCGCAGCTATCCCACGCGCTTCATCAACAGATCCAGGACTATCCCCGCGCACGCGGGGGAACCGCGGCCGAGACGATGGAAACCGGGCGCAACTCGGGACTATCCCCGCGCACGCGGGGGAACCTTGACGCGACAAATTTTGCTCGTGCAGCCGGGGGGACTATCCCCGCGCACGCGGGGGAACCTTGCTATAGTTTATAGGGAGCGCGCGGGACGCTGGACTATCCCCGCGCACGCGGGGGAACCCCGCCGTGTCAGGCGTGTCACACGGACAGAGGAGGACTATCCCCGCGCACGCGGGGGAACCGCGGGCGCTGCGGTCACAAAAGCGACCGCGCTGGGACTATCCCCGCGCACGCGGGGGAACCCAGCGCGTCTCTCACGCCGCGCGGTGCATGGCAGGACTATCCCCGCGCACGCGGGGGAACCTGACTGAGGGCCGCGCAGGCCGAGACGTTTTAGGGACTATCCCCGCGCACGCGGGGGAACCTGTCAGAGGCGTAGACCCCGGCAGTATCCCGGGGGACTATCCCCGCGCACGCGGGGGAACCTCTAGGGCTGATATTATTGATTTCAAAGAACAATCCCTATTTTCCACATTTTGAGAAAAATGCAAGCCGGCTTTTTCAGCGCCGGTAAGGAAGGGGGAGAAGCAAAGCAAGCGGCACCTTGATCAACCCCTGCTCCCCCGTAACAATGACCATGGTGGAAGGGGCAAAATCCGCAAACATCTCCCGGCATGCACCGCAAGGGGAGACAACGGCAATATCCTGATCGGGTTCATCCTGTTTGGGATGACGGACGGCAACCACCGTTTCGATGTCAGCCGCCCCTTCCAGCTTGGCCCGGCCCAGTGCAATCGCTTCTGCGCAAATCTGCAAACGCCCCACCGTCGCGCCAAGATGAAGGCCGGTCCATATACGGCCATTGGCATCCCGCAAAGCAGCTGCCACCGTATGCCATAATGGGCGATAATGCTGCCGCATGACCGCCCTCGCCACCTCAACCAGTTCAACGTCAGCCCGGTCCAGCGGGCACGCTGCGGCATCAAGTCGTAACCTCGATGCCAGCCGCGTTTTTTCCTGTCTGTTACTCAGCCGTTTCCGCCTCCTCAGCGTCCGGTGTGGTGATCATGGCGTTCTGCACGGTGCCAGACTGCTCCCTGATCCGGTTCTCGATCGCATTGGCGATCTCCGGATGGTCACGCAAAAACTGCTTCGCGTTTTCCCGCCCTTGCCCGATGCGCTGGCTGTCATAGCTGTACCATGCACCGGATTTCTCTACCACATTGGCCTTGACGCCAAGATCTATCAACTCGCCGACCTTGCTGATGCCTTCACCATAGATGATATCGAACTCCACCTGTCGGAAAGGCGGTGCCAGTTTGTTTTTCACCACTTTCACACGGGTCTGGTTGCCGATGACTTCTTCCTTGTCCTTCAGCTGCCCGATACGACGAATGTCGAACCGCACCGACGCATAGAATTTCAGCGCGTTACCACCCGTCGTCGTTTCCGGGCTGCCGAACATCACACCGATTTTCATCCGGATCTGATTGAGGAAAATCAGTGTTGTATTGCTGCGATTCACGGAGCCAGTCAGCTTGCGCAAAGCCTGACTCATCAGACGGGCATGCAGACCGACATGACTGTCACCCATTTCACCTTCAAGCTCGGCCCGCGGCACCAGAGCCGCAACACTATCCACCACCAGCACGTCGATCGCACCAGAGCGCACCAGCGTATCTGCAATTTCCAGTGCCTGTTCGCCGGCATCCGGCTGGCTGATCAGCAGATTATCAACGTCAACACCAAGCTTGCGGGCATAAATAGGGTCGAGCGCATGTTCCGCATCGACAAAAGCACATGTACCGCCACGCTTCTGCGCCTCCGCCACTGTATGCAGGGCGAGCGTAGTCTTTCCTGAGCTTTCAGGGCCATAAATCTCCACGATCCGTCCGCGTGGCATGCCCCCGATTCCAAGCGCGAGATCAAGCCCGAGCGAACCACTGGGAATCACCTCAATCTGCTCGGCGACATTGCGCGCGCCCATGCGCATGATCGAGCCTTTTCCGAAAGACCGTTCGATCTGTGCCAATGCGGCATCAAGCGCTTTATTCTTTTCCATACCCGGACATGTCCTCATGCATAGCCGCGCCCAGCGGCCGATTCACGCAGCGTCTTCAATCAGTTTAGCCCTGCAGGAAGCGCATCGAAAGACGCAGCCATTCCCCTTTATGTTCATAATATGTTCTAGTCATATGCCAATTGCAAGCCGTAACCCCAGCCCTTTCCATGATGCTGCCGGCACGGTTACAGATCAGGATTCTTTTCTCCGCCGCGTAAAAATATCATGGCCGCCACCCTGTCAGCGGGACCATTTTTTCTTGCAGTGAGGGGAATAGCACTCTATTGACCGCCGCCTTGGCCCAAGGGGACGATTCAGTCCAACCGGCCGTCTACTGGTAGGAAGGAGAATGCGATGAACGCACTCAACCCGCTGGGGATGGTCTCGGAAAATCCGAGCGAAAACCAGAACGTGACTGAAGCCGCCGCCCAGGCCAATACGCAGGTTTCTGCGGCCGAAACGGAAGAGCGCAAAGATTATTTCGTGGAGCGGGACGGCATGAAGTTTGCCGGCACGCATCTTCTGGTCGATCTTTGGGGCGCGACCAATCTCGACGATCCCGGCATGATCGATGTAACCCTGCGTGAAGCTGCGGTAACAGCCGGTGCAACCATTCTGCACAGCCATTTCCATCATTTCACACCGAATGGTGGCGTTTCTGGCGTGGTGGTGCTGGCGGAAAGCCACATCTCCATCCACACTTGGCCGGAGCGTAACTTCGCAGCTGTCGACATCTTCATGTGTGGCGCCTGTGACCCGCATAAATCCATTCCTGTCCTGCGCGCCACATTCCAGCCGGAGCGCATAGATCTGGATGAGCAGCGTCGCGGACGCGTCGTCTGAGAAATGTAACCTGACACCTTTATGGTGTCATCGTTACGCGCTATTTCATCCGGCGCACTGCACGACAAAAAAGGCGATCCAGAGGGCAACCTCCGGATCGCCTGATTTTTGGAGAACGCTTCATGTCTGATCAAACCACCTCCTCTACTGGCACCTGGATCGCTGAAACGCTGTATTCTGACTGGGGGCAGCAATTCCGCGTCGGCAAGGAGCTGGCCCGCGTTAAATCAGACTTTCAGGACATTGTGGTGTTCGAGAGCAATTCTCATGGTCGCGTCCTGCTGCTGGACGGTGTGGTGCAAATCACTGAAGCCGATGAATTCGTCTATCAGGAAATGCTGACCCATGTGCCGCTGATCGCCCATGGCGCGGCCAAAAACGTGCTGATCATCGGCGCTGGTGACGGCGGTGTGCTGCGCCGTGTGCTGGAACACAAAACCGTCGAACGCGCCGTCATGGTCGAAATTGACGGCGAAGTCATCCGTCTCAGCCGCGAGTTCATGCCGGGCATCAGTGGCAATGCCTGGAACGATCCACGGGCCGAGGTCATCGTTGGTGACGGCATCGATTATGTAAAAAAAGCCGCTGATGGCAGCTTCGATGTCATCATCGTCGACAGCACCGATCCGATCGGCGTGGGCGAAGTGCTGTTTACGGATGATTTCTATCAGAATGCAGCCCGTATCCTGACCGCCCGCGGTCTGATCGTGAACCAGTGCGGCGTGCCCTTCATGCAGGCTGATGAATTGCGTGAAACCAGCCTGCGTCGCCGCAACTTCTTCCCCCGCGTGGGTGCCTATGTCGCAGCCGTTCCGACCTATGTCGGCGGTTTCATGACTTTGGGCTTCGCGACCAAGGATGCTGATTTTACACAGGCCGATCTGGAAACAGTGCGTGCCCGTGCCCAGGCGGCAGGGATCGCCAACACACGCTATTGGACGCCGGAAGTGCATGTCGGCAGCTTCTATCTGCCGCCCTACATTGCCGAGCAGCTGCCTGCCTGATGATGCCGATACCGGGGGCGGAGGATACAAATCCGCCACCGGACCAGCTGATAAAGGGACGAAAAGGCCGCTCCTGGAAAGGACGGCCTTTTCTGATCAGCACACATCACCCGTCAAGACGGGTAAAATGTGTGATCAATCGTCGCGGTGAACTCGCTCCATGCGCTCATGCCGTTCCTGAGCTTCGAGCGACAGGGTGGCAATGGGACGGGCTTCCAGACGTTTCAGCCCGATCGGCTCGCCGGTTTCCTCGCAATAACCGTAGGTACCGCTCTCGATCCGCTGCATCGCCTGATCAATCTTGGAGATCAGCTTTCTGGCCCGGTCCCGGGTGCGCAGCTCAAGCGCACGATCCGTCTCCACACTGGCACGATCGGTAATATCGGCCTCATGGATGCCGCCTTCGGAAAGGCTCGCCAGTGTATCGTCGGCTTCCCGGAGCAGATCGGCCCGCCAGCGTAACAATTTCTGTCGAAAATACTCAACATGAAGCGGGTTCATGAATTCTTCGGCCTCGGAAGGCCTGTAGTCCGGTGGAAGCGTCACCATCATTTCGCTGCATCCCTGCGTGGCGATTCGGCGGGCTTATACAGGGGGTTTACTCTCTCAACAAGAGCACCCCGATTGCCCCCTCCTTTTCACGCTTGAGAAACATTGCTGCCATATCAGAGTCGCTATGGTGGCGATGTTGTGTTTCATCTCGAACCAACTCATCTGTATCCTGAGACGGCGGCGAGCTTCTCCGTTTCCCAAAATCTGAGAATTCCGGTTTTCTGACCTGGATATCGCCGCCGTCGCCCCCTCCGCCTCCCCCATCCGCCATTGAGTATCTGCCTTATCCGACTCGTCGACTGGCAGACGCGGTCGCTGGAAAGCAGACCCGGGAGGGATATATAGTATTTCGATGCATATCTTTTTTATTCAGCCAGCAGCCACCGATCCAACCGCCGGCGGACATCGCTACAACCGTGAACTGATAGAAGCCCTTCACCAAAAAGGGCATTCAGTGACTGATATCACCCTGAAGGCCCGCTTTGCCCATGATGCCAAGGCGGCAGAAGAAGAAGCCGGACAGGTCTTTTCCACCCTGATGGCATCGTCCGGTCAGAACAGCCGCATCGTGATTGATGGCATGTCCCTGCCCGCTTTTCATCATCTCCCTCCCTCTGACCTGCGTTGCCTGACGCCACTGATCCATCATCCCGGTGCAGCTGGTCAGCGCGGCGATTGTTCTGGGCCTGACATGAATGTCCAACAGGCGGAACAGACGGTTCTGTCAGCCGTATCCCATGTCGTGGTGACACTTGAGCAGACACGCGGCCGCCTGATCAGGGAATACGGAGTGGCCGATGCGCAGATCAGCGTCGTGGAAAGCGGCTTTGCCGCCTATGCCCCGGCGCCCGGCACACGCAACCGGGATAACAGCAGCCCCTGCGAAATTCTTTCTGTCGGCACGCTCGTCAAACGGAAAGGATATGATGTCCTGCTGAAAGCCCTTGCGCGACTGACCGATCTCTCCTGGCAGCTGACTATTGCAGGCAACACCCAGCGCGATCCGGCCTATGTGGACGTGATCCGCGAACAGGCGGAGCAGGCAGGTCTTTCCTCCCGCGTGAGGCTGCTCTCCTGCCCCGGACATGGGGCTTTGCAGACATTATGGGATGCTGCTGATCTTTACGCTCAGGCGTCATGGTGGGATGGACCGCTCTCGGCAGCCCTGCAATCGCTGCGGCGCGGTATTCCGCTGGCCATCACAGCCTCGCAAGAGGCAGCGATGAAGCTACCGCTGAATGCAGGTGCCCTTTGTGCCCCTGGTGATTACGAAACATTGTCCAAAGTGCTACGGCGCCTGATCTTCGATGATTCACTCAGAAAATCTTACGCCACAGCCGCCTGGAATTTCGGCAGCGGACTGCCGGGCTGGGATATGCAGGCACAGGCCTTTATCCATGCGCTGCCGCCGACGGGCTTTTGATTGAACCCATTCCTCTCAATGTAAAAAGGGCGCCTGCAAAAGGCGCCCTTTTCATCTGCGATCCGGATTAATCAGGACCGGTGAGATCGCTCAGTTCAGCGTCTCGGGATCAGAGGTTTCGAGAACATCCAGCAGATCGCTGTCCTTCTTCGAATCCTCGGCGGGTCTGGACGGCTTACGACCGCGACGCGGCTTGACCGCTGGGGTATCCTTGCCCTGCGTTGCCGGAGCTTCTGCACTACGGCTCCTGCGTGGAGCGCGACGCACCGGAGTGAGCAGTTCGTCCTGAGTTTCCTCAACAACTGAAGCCGCACGCGTACGGCGCGGCTTCACCGCGCTGGTGACCTTACGGGCTGTAACGCGCGGAGTGCGGGTCGTCGCCTTCGTCGCACGCGTGGCCGGTGCTTTTACGGTACGCGGCTTGCGGGTCACCGCACGGGTGCTTGCCGTCTTTGCCGTACGGGCCGGTGTCGCAGCGCGGCGCGTAGCTGCCGGGGTACGGGCGGCAGTCGCACGGGGTTTGGTTGCACGGGTCGCTGGTGCCTTCACCGCACGCGTTGCAGTCCGCGTGGTGGTTGCACGCGTTGACGTCGCCCTCTTCGCGACAGGGGCTTTTTTCACGGCAGAGGTGGTGCGGGTTGTCTTGGCGCGCGTGGTTTTCGCACGCGCTGACGTGGCGCGTGGCGTGACAGCACGTGCCTTTTTAGTTGACGCCACCGTACGGCGGCTGGCCGTTGCGGTTTTGGCAGCAGGCTTGCGCGCGGTGGCACGGGTTGCTGTCGTTCTGGTGGCGGTAATGCGCTTTGTGGCGGGTGTGCGCTTGGTGGCTGCGGCCCGCTTTGTTGTGGTGTTGGCTGTTGTCGCCCGGGTTGCAGGCTTACGTGTCGTCGCAGCCGTCTTACGTGTCGTCGCAGCCGTCTTACGTGTCGTTGTCTTGCTGGTCGCCGCACGGGTCGCCTTGACCGGCGTGGCCCGGGTTGCCTTTTTCCGGACAGATGCAGCCCCGGTCCTGGTGGAAGCTGCTGTGGAAGCTGCTCTTGTAGACGGTTTTTTGGAGGTGGCTTTGGTCGCGGTCTTTGTCGCCGTCTTTTTGGCAGCCGTGCTCCGCGTCGCTGTTTTGGCAGCTCCCCTCTTGGGGGCGGCGGTAACCGCAGCCGTGCTCCGGCGTGCGGTCGTGCTGCGTCGCGTCGTTACAGCCGCACTGCTACGGCGGGTTGTCGAACGCACGGCCATAGGTTGGGCGCGTGGCGTTCCATTATGATCGTTATCATTACTCACTTGAGGAACTCCCCTTTCGGCCGAACCACTGGCCGGAAAAATCATGCTGATCATGTAGTCTTATACGCGTATCGAACCCGGAGGCCGGGGAAACTCAAGCTGTGCTGATAAAGCCCCTCTTCGTCAGCCAAGCCTGCTGCATTCCAGTTGTGTGTAAGGCTTAGGTGCAGCGTATAAAGCGCCTTTCCAACCTGCTTTGCCTTTTCTGCCTCTTACCGTTTCCCATGCTGACCGGCTTTCATGACAGATCGATCAAAAACGACGGTATCATCTGAGATAACATTTTTCTTCTTGAAGTGCCCTGCCCTGTCCCGGCAGCCGCCAGAACCAACGCAAGACAGGCTCGACAGCAAGTTTCGATTCGGATGAATCGCTCTTCAAGCGCTTCTCTTCGCTCTTTCGAACCGATCCTGTCAATAAAAACAACTGGCAGCCAGTTCAGTTCCGCAATATGCAAAGAGGCTTTTCTTTTTTCGGTTTGCTTTTTTGCAGTCTTTAGAAAAGAAAATCTGATTTAGCCCTTTTCTTGCAGATAAAATTCTTTCATGCATGGCCCATACAGTAGCAACCCCGGCATAACAGCAACCTGCCAGCCGATATGCGAAGAGTTGTATGCTCTGTCCTTTCATGCGCGATTTCATCCAAAATCAATCTGGACTAAAAGAAGCGCATGAGCGCAAAGCAGGACGACACGCAACCGATACAGGCCGCCTCCAAAAGACTGCTGAAAGTCATTCTGGAGGGAGAAGCCCTGACCAGACTCTCGCCTTTACAGGAGATGGACCGCGCTCAGGCTGTCGCCGATCTGGAAGCCGAAAACGTGTTTTCACTTGAACGCCCGCTCCCCGGTATGACACCCGTCAGTGAACAAGGTCCCTATGTGCTTCATCTGTCCATTCAGGAAGGACGCCTGATCTTCGATATCCGTCGACAGGATGATACCTTTCTGACCGTGCTGGCCCTTGCACTGGGACCGTTCCGCAGGCTCATCAAGGATTATCATCTGCTGGTCGACAGCTATGTAAAGGCTGTGCAGGAGGCAAGGGAAGCGCGAATTCAGGCGATTGATATGGGACGTCGCGGCCTGCACAATGAGGGGGCCGAACTGATGCGACACCGCCTGAATGGCAAGATTTCAATCGACTTTGAAACGGCCCGCCGATTATTCACATTGGTATGCGTGCTGCATCAGCGCATCTGAAGAATAGAGTAATGCGTTAACCCCGCAGCACGCCGCGCTACGCTGCACCGATCACGGCCCTGTATTTCGAGGAACCACACATGAAGATTGATGGCACGCCTTACCGCAGCGTGTGGGTGGATGATGATGGATGGAGCGTCCGTATTATTGATCAGACCAAACTACCCTGGAGCGTCGATCTGCTTCGGCTGTCACGGCTGGATCAGGTTGCTCACGCGATCCGGTCCATGCAGGTGCGGGGCGCACCACTGATTGGAGCCGTGGCTGCATACGGGTTGTGCCTTGCACTGCGCGACAATGCCACCACTGATGCGATGGAGCGCGCTGCGGTCCTGCTGGCGGAAACACGCCCCACCGCCGTCAACCTGCGCTGGGCCATTGATCGTATGCTGGCCCGGCTGCGCACAACCTCGGAAGCCGATCGCGTCGCCATCGCCTATGATGAGGCCGCCGCCATTGCCGATGAAGATGCAGCCCAGAACGAGGCCATCGGCAGGCATGGTCTGGAACTGATCCGCGACCGTGTCCGTCCCGGACAACCCGTCAACATCCTGACCCACTGCAATGCCGGCTGGCTTGCCACTGTCGATTGGGGAACCGCTCTCGCCCCCATCTACATGGCGCATGAGGAAGGCATCGACGTGCATGTATGGGTCGATGAAACCCGCCCCCGTAATCAGGGAGCGCTGCTGACCGCTTTTGAACTCGGCAAACACGGTGTTCCATACACACTGATCTGCGATAATGCCGGCGGCCATCTGATGCAGCATGGCAAGGTTGATCTGTGCATCACCGGCGCAGACCGTGTCACCCGTAACGGCGATGCCGCCAACAAGATCGGCACGTATCTGAAGGCGCTGGCGGCAAAAGATAATGGCATACCCTTCTGGGTGGCACTCCCTTCTTCCACGCTTGACTGGTCGATCCGCGATGGCGTGAAGGAAATTGAGATCGAGGAACGTTCCGCTACCGAGGTCACGACCATGAGCGGTCGCGCCATGGATGGCAGTGTCATGACCGTACGCATTACGCCGAAAGACAGCCCGGCCGCCAACCCCGCTTTCGATGTCACTCCGGCCCGGCTGCTGAGCGGATTGATCACCGAACGAGGGCGCTGTGAAGCATCCGAAGAAGGGTTGCTCAGCCTGTATCCGGACTATCGCATCTGATGCGCGCCTCGGTCGGAGCCGCCTCTGTAGCGTGTCTCCTGATGCTGACAGCCTGCTCCTCCTCCAGATCGAGCTCTGGTGGAGGAGCAGGTTCATCGGCGACAGGGGCCTATACTGCCGCCAATGAGGCGCATATACCCGATTTCGCACGCATGCATTTCGCTCCGTTCAACCGTGCCGATGCCATTGGTCTGGCTTCAGCAGAATGGCGTGCATTCGGCAGTGAAGTTCATGATGAACCGCCAGGCGAGAATCCTGATATGCCGCCCATGCTGCGACCGGACCGGCAGCCCGGATTATGGGAGAAAGTCGGACTGTTCTGGTGGCTCGGGCAGGATGCCGATACCACCGAAAGTCTCTGGTCGGGGGCCTATACCAGCACAGGGACGCCACTGCCCGACAAGGATATTCATCCCTGGTCAGCCGCCTTTATTTCCTATGTCATGCGTATCGCAGGGGCAGGTGCACGGTTTCCGTATTCTGCCTCTCATTCCACCTATATCAATATCGCCAAACAGATGGCGACCGGCGCGCAGAGCGGCTACGCCGTGATTGCCGAACGTCCGGGAGAATACGCACCGGTTCCCGGCGATCTGATCTGCACAGGGCGCGGCAAGGCAGAGCGTCTGACTTATGATTCTCTCCCGACTGGCGGCTTCCCCAGCCATTGCGACATCATTGTCGCTGCCCGTCCCGGAGAACTCTCTGTCATCGGCGGGAATGTCGCCTATTCCGTGTCCATGAAACACGTGCCGACCACACCATCCGGCATGATCGCCACACCGGACGGGCAGTCGGTTGACCCACGTTATCCATGGTTCGTCGTACTGCGCGTAACCTATGATCAATAAAGCCTGATCAGCGGACGGGGCTCCCTCCCCGCCTGTTTTCACATTAACGCTGCTGCCAGGGCAGACCTTCAGCTTTCCATCCGGCGGCAACGCCACGATGGCCATTTGCATCGACGGGGCCTTCAAATCCTTCCGCTATATTATACACATGCTCGTAACCGGCCTCCCGTGCAGCAATGGCAGCCGCCATGCTCCGGGCACCACTGCGGCAGAGAAAATAGATGTGATGTTCCGGCGTCAGCCCGGCCTGACGCAACTCATCGACGAAACGCGGATTCACCTGCATCTGCGGATAGACCTGCCAGTTGATCAGAGCCGGTTTCTGCTGGACAGAGGAAAGATCGGGGATGCCGACAAACACCCATTCCACATCCGTACGCACATCCACCAGACGTGCTTCGGGGTCGGTTTTCAGGGCCGACCAGGCATCGACCACCGGGACATTATCCACCATGACTATCTTCTCCATTCCGATAACTCCCGATCATCATCGGGAATTAACCTGATATGCGTCGTATCGCGATGCTTTTTGCCCGCTCTTTCTATAGATATGAATCCGCTGTTGTAAGAGGTGTCCAGCATAGGGCCAAAAAATGAGCCTTATGAAGGAACACCCCGTTTCAGGAGAGTTTCGCTGATGAGCACACGCTCTACCTTTGCCGCCCCACCCGTTGCTACGTCGATGCTTCAGGCCATCGGCAATACGCCGCTGATTCGTCTGAACAGGGCATCAGACGCTACCGGCTGTGAAATCCTCGGCAAGGCTGAGTTCATGAATCCCGGTGGTTCCGTCAAGGATCGTGCGGCTCTGGCCATTATTCTCGATGCGGAAAAGCGCGGCCTGCTGACGCCCGGTCAGGATGGAATCATCGTCGAGGGAACGGCCGGCAATACCGGCATTGGTCTCACTCTGGTCGGGCAGGCGCGTGGCTATCGCAGTGTCATTGTGATGCCGGAAACGCAGAGTCAGGAGAAAATCGACTATCTGCGCATGATCGGGGCCGATCTTCGGCTGGTTCCGGCCAAGCCTTTCCGTGATCCCGGCAATTATGTGCATGTTTCCCGTCGTCTGGCCGAAGAAAACGGCTGGGTCTGGGCCAATCAATTCGACAATCTGGCAAACCGGGAAGGCCATCGTGAAACCACGGGCCGCGAGATCTGGGAACAGACGGGTGGCAAGGTGGATGCTTTCACCTGCTCTTGCGGCACAGGGGGAACGCTGGCCGGTGTCGCCCTTGCGCTCAAGGCCTTCAACCCGGCTATCCGTATCACACTGGCCGATCCTCATGGCAGCGGGTTGTATGGCTGGGTGAACTCCAACGATCTCTCGGTCGAAGGCAGTTCTGTCACCGAAGGAATCGGCCAGTCTCGTGTCACCGCCAATCTGGAAGGCGTGCAGATCGACGATGCCGTCCGCATCAGCGATACCGACGCCTTGCGACAGGTTTATGATCTGCTGCGGGAGGAAGGGTTGTCCATCGGCGGCTCTGCCGGCCTGAATGTCGCCGCCGCGATCGAGGTCGCGAAACGGCTCGGGCCGGGACACACCATTGTCACGATTCTTTGCGATGGCGGCGCACGCTATCAGTCGAAACTGTTCAACCCGGCTTTCCTGACGGAAAAGAACCTGCCGGTGCCGGAATGGCTTGCGGCATAATAACCCGCTTTTAAGACTGAAAAACAGGCTGACCCAAAAACCGCCCGGCAAGTTTTCCTGCCGGGCGGTTTTATATTGTTTCAGGGCTGGGCCGGTTTCGGCGGGTTTACCTTGAGGCCGGGCGCAGGCGGCAGCTCCGTATGCTTCATGACCATTGTGCGCAGGCTGGCATCACCCGGATCCTGCAACTTCAGCGTCTCACCATCTGCCGATGGGACGAAGGTAAATTCATCGTCCAGCTTGTCGGCATGAAGCTGGTACGCCCCGTTTTCCAGCGTCCACGGTCCCAGACTATGGGTGACATGATCCGCTGCCCTGTCATTCTCATCGCCTTTGTAAATCTGTTCCAGACGATACCAGGCCGGGCTGCCATCAGTGTGACGCATCAAGGTCAATACAAAGGTCTGCGTTTTGCAGACGGCGGTACAGGCGGTCGTGCCACTCCAGCGACCCATCGGCTCAACCGGCAGCGGCTTTCCGTCCGGGCCTTTTTTATTCAGCAATAACGGCGGCGGCGGAGCATTCCGATGCTCCTGAATTTTCACATAAGCAAATCCAGCGCCCAGAATCACCAGAGGAGGAACGGCAATACGCAATACACGCCGCCAGTCGATTTTGATCGTCATGAAACACATAGCCTCGATAAACAGGGCCTCGATAAACGCGGAAAGCGCGCCTGCCTGACTGCTTACCAAGCACAGGGCATGGCGTCACGCCCTGCCACCTCTCCTCCGCTCCTCCTTTATGCGTATAGATCGGCTTCCACGGCGATGGCCGATGCGCTACGCCTTAACCCGATTTCCGACAAGCGGAGCGAAGCCATGGCCGAGACACCTACACATAGTGACCGTAACCTTGCACTGGAACTGGTGCGTGTTACGGAAGCGGCCGGACTGGCCGCCTCCCGCTGGATGGGGCGGGGCGACAAGAACGCCGCTGATGGTGCAGCGGTCGAGGGCATGCGCAAGGCTTTCGACTCTGTTGCAATCAACGGCACCGTGGTCATCGGCGAAGGAGAAATGGACGAAGCGCCGATGCTGTATATCGGCGAGACCGTCGGTGCTGGCGGCCCGGCCATGGATATCGCGGTCGATCCGCTGGAAGGCACCACGCTGACCGCCAAAGGCGGCCCCAATGCCATGGCGGTGCTGGCGCTGGCCGAGGCTGGCAATTTTCTGCATGCCCCCGACATCTATATGGACAAGATCGCGGTCGGCCCGGGCCTGCCGGACGGGGTGGTTGATCTCGATAACTCTGTCGAAAGCAACCTGCGCAATCTGGCGAAAGCCAAGAAAATGGAGCTGTCCGATCTGGTCGTCTGCGTGCTGGATCGCGACCGGCACAAGGAAATCGTCGCCAAGGCACGTGAAGTTGGCAGCCGCATCATGATGATCAGCGATGGCGACGTATTCGGTGCCATGGCTGCTGCCATGCCTGATACCGGCATCGACATTTATCTCGGCTCCGGTGGTGCACCGGAAGGCGTTCTGGCAGCAGCCGCGCTCCGTTGTATCGGGGGCCAGATGCAGGGGCGTCTGATGTATGAATCGCAGGAGCAGGAAGACCGCGCCCGCGCCATGGGTATCACCGATCCACGTCGCAAATACAGCGCCGAGGAAATGGCAAAGGGCGATGTCATGTTCGCCGCCACCGGTGTCACCGGCGGTCCGATGCTGCGTGGCGTGCGTATGTTCGCTGCCGGAGCGTATACGCATTCCGTGGTGATGCGCAGCAAGTCCGGCACCATTCGCTATGTCGAGGCCTATCACAACTTCAATACCAAGACGTGGTAATACTCTGACCGTGGTCTCATCCTCCGTTCTGCGCGCGGAAGCCTCCACCACTGTTACGGACGCTGTTCTTGGGGTGGAGCGGAGCCTGACCGGTCGTGCGTGGTACTGGCGCATGCCCGCAGGGGCCGATATTGCAGCCATAGAGCGGCTTGGGCTGGCCATTTCGCAGCGGCACGGGGTGAGCGATCTGCTGGGTCGTCTGATCGCGACACGCGGCATCGGGATCGATCAGGCCGATACATTCCTGCAACCGACCCTGCGCGCCCTGATGCCTGATCCTTCCGTTCTGGCCGGCATGGATCAGGCTGCTGCCCGCATTGCCGCCGCCATCACGGCAAGGGAGACCATCGCCATTTTCGGCGATTACGATGTGGATGGCGCCTGCGGCACAACGCTGATGCTGACCGTGTTGCGCGCCTGCGGCTGTCCGGTGCTGTATCACATCCCTGACCGGCTGAGGGAGGGATATGGCCCGAACGCCCCTGCCCTGCTGTCTCTGGCCGAGCGTGGGGCCAGTCTGATTATCTGCGTCGATTGCGGCACCGCGGCCCAGACGGCGCTGTCAGCCGTGTCTGGCCGAGCCGATATTCTGGTGCTGGATCACCACAAAAGCGACACGCTGCCCCCTGCGGCTCTGGCCACCGTCAATCCGAACGGGCCTGATGATCGCTCCGGCCTGACCATGCTGTGTGCCACCGGCGTGGCGTTGCTGACCTGTGTAGCCACTTTTCGCCAGCTTCGGCTTAATGGCTGGCAGGGGCATGAAGGGCCCCCTCCCGATCTGCTGGAAATGCTGGATCTGGTGGCGTTGGCGACCGTGTGTGACGTCATGCCGCTGACCGGGATCAACCGCGCCTTCGTCACGCAGGGCCTGAAGGTTATGGATCGCCGCAACCGTATCGGGATTGCCGCCCTGCTGGAGGTGGCGCAGATGACCGGGCGGGTGACTGCCAGCACCTGCGGCTTCGTGCTGGGACCACGCATCAACGCAGCCGGGCGGATCGACAGCGCGGATATGGGTGTTCGGCTGCTGACCGCAACAGACCCGATCGCTGCCAGAGACATTGCCCAGGCGCTCGATTCCGTGAACGGGCGGCGTCAGACCGTGGAATCCTCCATCCTTGATGCAGCGGTCAGGGAGGCAGAAGCACGGATCGAAGCAGGGGATGCCGCCATCGTCATTGGTGGCGAGGATTGGCATCCGGGCGTTGTCGGCATCATTGCCGGAAGATTGCGGGAGCGGTTCAATCGTCCAGCCTGTGTTGCGGGTTCGGCTGACGGACTGCTCAAGGGATCAGGACGCTCCGTTCCCGGAATTGATCTGGGCGCTGCCATCATCGCTGCCCATCAGCACGGCCTGCTGCGCAGCGGTGGTGGCCATGCCATGGCGGCCGGGTTCGCACTCCCCCCTGAAAGCATGCCCGCTTTCCGCACCTTTATGAATGAGCGTCTGGCCGCAGCGGCCTTGCTGCCCAAAGCCGCCGATCTGGCGCTTGATGCCAGCCTGGGTGCCGGGGCTGTCACTGTGGCCATGGCCGAGGAACTCGCCCAACTGGCACCGTTTGGAAACGGGAATGATGAACCGCTGCTTGTCCTGCCCCGACTGCGATGCCGCAGAGCTGAGCGGATCGGGCGGGACGGCGGCACGATTCGTGCCTTTCTGGAGAGCGAATCCGGTTACACCATCAAGGCGCTGCTGTTCCGTGCCAAGCCAGAGGATATGGCTGCACCAATTGCCGATATCCTGTTGAATCGTGAATTACGCCCACTTCATCTGGCCGGTTATCTGCGTGCCGAAACCTGGAACGGCACGACAAGCGCAAACTTTTGCATTTCTGATGCTGCGCTGGCTTGACCGCCCGCTCAGCCTCGGGTAACCACCCGCCACGCCACCGCTTCCGGCCAGACCATCGGCCCGGTGAGACAGTGTCCCGTTCGTCTAGAGGCCTAGGACACCGCCCTTTCACGGCGGTAACAGGGGTTCGAATCCCCTACGGGACGCCATTCAAATCATTGAATATTTTGTTTTCTCCACATATGGCTCAGATGCTCCATAGACCATCTAAAGGGCTAAAGTGCGGGTTGCCGGGAATAACTCCGCCGGTTTCTTAAAGTGATCAATTGCCCAAGCATCAACAGATTGAGCAGAAGAACAGCCACTGGCTGATCGGGCGGCCCTTGATTCTGGAAACATTATGAAAAAAACTTCTGCTGACCGCCCGACCATCCGCCGTTTGATGCGTTAGTGGAAAAATTCCGTTTTCCGCTTCCAAGGGCAGTCTTCCCATGAACTCAGCCTGGCTCTATCCCCTGATTCTCATTGCGGGCGCATTACAGGCCTGGGGGCCGCCGATGAACGGTGCCCTGCGGGTTTCGCTGATCAATCCATGGCTGGCGAGCATTGTCTCCTTCCTGCCGATTCTTGCCGCCCTTCTGGTGCTTTGGCTGTGTATGCCGAGGCCCATGCCAACCGTGGAAGGCATTGCCGCCATGCCATGGTGGGCACCTTTGGGTGGGCTGATCGGTGCCTTCGCCGTCGTGGCCGGGCTGATGTTCGTGGACAAGGTAGGGGCTGGAACTTTTGCAGGCCTGACCATCACTGCCAATATTTTGATGTCGCTCGCCATTGACCATTTCGGTCTGCTGCATGTGACTCCGCATACAATGTCACCGCTGCGGATGCTGGGAGCAGTCCTGATGGTCTCCGGAATTGCCCTGATCGCCAGATTTTAAAGAGAAATTCTCTCCGCTTACAAATTCTGCTTACACAAAATACTTTGATGCCGGATGTTTCATCACAAAACGCTTGAAATATTTCTCTGTCGAAAAATGATATCCCTGCTGCAACGTATCAAAGCTGATGGGCCTGAGCAGGGAGTATCCATTGATGCATGTGCCACGTATTCACTGGCTGCTGGATCGTATCCTGACCCGGATCGTCCGGAGCGGACATCTGGAAGTCCGCTTTTCTGACGGAGAAATCCGTCAATACGGGGCCGGTTCTTCTCCCTCGGCCTCTATGGTGCTCCGTTCTCCTCAGGCGGAAAGGCGTCTGACCCTCAATCCCATGCTGGCTATGGGCGAGCTTTACATGGAAGGTGAACTGGAGACGCCGGGATGCACGATTTATGATCTGCTGGATGTGCTGACGCGTGACTGTCTGAATACCGGACAGCCCTGGATCATAAGGCTGTTTAACATGCTACGCCAGGCACGAAAGCGGTTGGATCAGTTTAACCCCGCTGGACGTTCGCGACGCAATGTCGCCCATCATTACGATCTGGACGGGCGGCTTTACGCACATTTTCTGGATCATGACAGGCAATATTCCTGCGCCTATTTCCCCACCGGGCAGGAAACGCTGGAAGAGGCGCAGCGCCTCAAAAAACGGCATATTGCCGCCAAGTTGAAGCTGGATCGCCCTGATCTGGATGTTCTGGAAATCGGGTCTGGCTGGGGCGGTATGGCCCTGCATCTGGCCCGTAACCATGGTGCGCGCGTGACCGGACTCACCCTTTCTACCGAACAGTTGAACCTTTCGCGTCAGCGCGCGGCAGAAGCAGGGCTGAGTGATCGTGTCCGCTTCGAACTCATGGATTACCGCGCATGGCGACAGCCGGCCGACCGCATCGTTTCAGTCGGTATGTTCGAACATGTCGGCATTGGCCACTACCAGACATTTTTTGAGACTGTACGGGACAGGCTCAGACCGGATGGTATCGCCCTGATTCACGCAATCGGTCGCGCCGAGGGTCCGGGCGCCACCAATCCATGGATCGCAAAATACATTTTTCCCGGCGGATATTCTCCGGCCCTGTCGGAAGTTCTGCCTGCGGTGGAAAAATCCGGGCTATGGACGACCGATATTGAAATCCTGAGGCTTCATTACGCACTGACCCTCTCGCACTGGCGTCAGCGTTTTCAGGAGGCGAGGCCGACTATTACCTCGCTGTATGACGAGCGTTTCTCACGGATGTTCGAGTTTTATCTGGCCGGATGCGAACTTGCTTTCAGAAATATGGGGCATATTGTCTGGCAATTGCAGGTCTCGAAATCCCTGACCGCCCTTCCGCTGACACGCGATTATATGTTCGAGGCGGAACGGCAAGCAGAAGGGTGAAGGCCGCGCCTGCAGGCGACAGGACGCTTACCAGCCGAAACTACGATAATACGGCCCACCCCAGCCCCATTGCTGCCAGCCAAAACCGGGATAGCCCCATCCCCATGGCACCCCGCCCCACCCCCAGCCGCGATAATAGGGATATGCCACCCCCCAACCGCCGCCAAAGGTGGCTCCGAATACGGTGGCTGCGGCAATGGTCGATGCCAGATAAGGAGCCGCATATCCACCATAGGCCGGAGGATAGGCGGGTGGATAAGCGGGCGGGTAAGCCGTGCCATCATATACGGGGATAGAGGCCGGTTGAGGCTGAGCAGAGGGACTACCCCCCGCCCCGGTCACAACGCCTTTGCCTGCCTCCGGGCCCGTGGTTTGCGCCACGGCCGGCATGGGCACATAAACACCATTATATCCGAATGAATCATAGGTGCAGCCCACCAGCAACCCTGACAGCATCAAGGCCAATATCGGCGTGATCGGAACCGCCTTTCTGCGCCACTGCTGCAAGACCGGCATGACAGCATCTTTCCTCTTTGCCTGCATGAAGACATGCTACCCGGTCAGCCGATCAGAAGCGACTTACTGATCGGACATGCATTTTCCTGTTGCATGGGGTGATTGTCCTGCATCAACGCTCATGAGGCCACAAAACCATATCGTCCGCGGGGGCTTGCGGCTATGGTGGGCATGCGGGGCAGAACTTCAAAAACTTGATACACTTTCTTCTGCAAGCCGTTGTATCTACTAGCGCTTGTCAGTGATCCAAGCATTCTGGACGGGTTTATGATCTTACGGTTGGCTCGCTTCTTTCTTCTCATCGGGCTGACCCTGCCGGGTGCGGTGAGTCATCCCTCAACCGCCCAGGCCGAGGGACTGGCTTTTGTCATCAACAGCAACGACGCGACCATCAGCCTGATCGACATCACCAGCCGTCAGGAAGTGAAGCGGATCCCCGTCCTGCGGGAGCCGCATCATATGGCGCTCACACCGGATGAAAAATCCCTGCTGGTCGGGGATACGGCCGGTAATACGATGTTCTTCCTCGATCCTCTGACCGGGGCAGAGCAGAAGCGTATCGTTTTCAGCGATCCATACCAGATCCAGTTCAGCCCGGATGGGCGTTGGCTGGTGTCAGCAGCGCTCGCCCGTGACCAGATCGACATCTATGACGGGCACAGCTTCAAGCTGCTGCACCGTATTCAGGCGCCCTCCATGCCGAGCCACATCAATTTCACGCCGGACAGCAAGGTCGCCTTCGTCTCTCTTCAGAAAACCAGCAAGGTCGTAGCCTTCAGCCCTGAGACGGGTAAAATCCTGTGGGAGCAGAAATCCGGCCGCACCCCCGCCGGGGTGCTTTATCTGAACGGAAAGCTGCTGGTCGGTGATATGGGCGAAGACACTATCGCCGTCATGGACCCGGTCACCGGAAAGCTGGAACGCAAGATCCGCACCGGTAAGGGAGCCCATAACCTGTTTCTCTCCCCTGATGGCAAGGTTCTGTATGTCTGCAACCGCGTGGGCGGCACCATCAGCCTGCTCGACCCCGCAACCCTGACAGTAAAGAAGGAATTCGCCATCCCCGG
Source organism: Granulibacter bethesdensis CGDNIH1 (assembly GCF_000014285.2). NCBI lineage: Bacteria > Pseudomonadati > Pseudomonadota > Alphaproteobacteria > Acetobacterales > Acetobacteraceae > Granulibacter > Granulibacter bethesdensis. Next base: position 1,553,766 of record NC_008343.2, read on the forward strand.
CGGCCCGGATGATCTGGATTTCGCCCCAGATGGATCCATCTGGGCGACGCGCCGCTGGGCACATACAGTGGCCATCATCAATCCGAAAGACGGCAGCTTCACCACGATCCCGACCGGTCGCTCGCCGCATGGAATCTGGCTGAACACGCATCTGGCTGCTCCCGTTAGAGCCGCCTCCACCCGCGCACCATAAAAGCCGATCACCACAGGTTTCTCGATGTTCGATCCCTTTGACAGCGCAGCAGGCTGGCTTCAGGAACATCTGCTGATCCCCCTGCTCTGGCAGTTGAATCTGATCGAATGGGAGGATGTATCCTACGGATGGGCGTTGATCGCCATGTATGGGGTGGCGCAGGTCATCCTGATGTATGCGATCTGCGTCCCACTGGAGAAATGGCGCCCGGTCGAACAATGGGAAAATAACCACGCTGTGTTGACCGATGTGCTCTATACCGTCATCTCGCGTGTCGGTGTGCTGCCACTGGTCAGCTTTGTCGGGTTTTATCAGGTACAGGTGCTGCTCAATGGCTGGCTGACCGATCATGGTTACGTGCCCCCCACACTGGAGCGGTTCATCCCATCCCTGACCGGCCATCCCTATGTGACGTTTGCGATCTATGCACTGATTCTGGATTGCGCCGATTACTGGCGACATCGGCTCAGTCATAAGTTCCGCTGGTGGTGGGCGCTTCATTCTTTGCATCATGCCCAGCGACAGATGACGTTCTGGTCCGATGACCGTAATCACCTGCTGGATGATTTCATCTCCGCACTCTGGTTTGGAGCCATCGCACTGATGATCGGCGTACCGCCCCTTCAGTTTCCACTGCTGGTGCTGCTGCTTCGCCTGATCGAGAGTCTGGCGCATGCCAATGCACGAATCAGCTTCGGCCGCATCGGGGACAGACTGCTGATCTCACCGCGCTTTCATCGTGCCCATCACGGGATTCTCGCCGCGGGACAAAGAAGCTGCAATTATGGTGCGGTTTTTCCTTACTGGGACATGCTGTTCGGCACCGCGGATTTCAGCCGGGTCTATGTGCGTACCGGCGATCCATCCGGTGAGGAGGCATTGCATACCGGCACCTATGTCCAGCAGCAGATGGCCGGATTACGTCGCTTCATCCGCTCCCTGCGAAAGAAAAAGCCACAACCTTCCTGAGCATTTTGGCTCATCAGGAAAAGCGGGCGGCCCCCTGACAGGACCGCCCTGCCCCCGTTATTTCGCCTTTTTGGCAATGCCCGCCAGACCGCCTTCATAAATACCAGCGATCACCTTGGCTGCTTCCGCATCCGATGCACCCTTGGCATCGAAATGCCCGACCCATGTCACTTCCGAGCCGCCCTTGGCAGGAGTTACGCTGATGGTGGATTTGTAATTAGCCACCGGCAAAGGGCTTTCCTGAATCGTGTAGGTGTAGGATTTTTTCGCATCATTGCGGTCAACCTGCTGCTCCACGATGGTTCCACCACCTTTCAGCGACAAGGTACGCTGCTCAGCACCAGCCACATCGACCAGCTCGCATTTGGTCACGGCCGGATGCCATGTGGCGATGCCACAGAATTTGCCGATCGTGCTCCATACTTTTGCGGGTGACGCGGCAATATGGATCGACTTGGTAACATCCACGGCCAAAGCCGGGGTGGCAATCAGGGAGGCCAGCACAGCAGGCACCACGACACGCTTTAACATTCAACGTCCTCCAGACATTTTTTGACCTCGACCGGAATGGCCATGGCGCAACCCTTCCGGGCTGACTTGCTGGCAGCATGGACCGTATCATTACGGTTTCAAAGTGTAAAAATCGTGCCATTGATAAAGCCTGCCGGAAAGTCTTGAAGCCCCGCCATCCTAATGAGCCTGACTAGGCGACTAAAAAAATAAAACTTTCAGATCACTGAACACTGGCGCTTCTTATATTAAGAAGAAAATTAAAATAATTATGCACTCAATAAAAAAAACCCGCCAAAATTGACGGGTTTATCAGAGTTCAGTGGGCTGATCTAATGATCAGCCCTAATCATTAGCCTTATGCCAAAAGCATCAGGCACTCAGAGCAAACGCCTTCATTTCCTGATAAACTTCATGCTCTATCAGGCGCATGCGAATGGCTTCTAGCTGTCTCCCATCTTCTACACGCGGTGCGCAGTAGCGTGCAACAGCCACACCGTTCCGCTTCCTTCCACGAGCTTTCACCTTCGCTGCACCTTTTCCAGTATAAGTATGTGCATTGTGGAACATGCTCCGGTTGTTGTCCTCCACATAGCTTTCAGACGCAGCACCCTCGGCAAACACCACATCATGCGTATCAAGCTCGATATGCACGTAGCTCACTGTCTCCACATGCTGTTCCTGAACGATGGAGACACCGTTCACCAGACGACCGGCCGGAACCAGAACACCGTCAATGAACATCGCATGGAGTGGGGAGACCAGCAGGTCACGCTTCGGCAACACACCGTCCAAAGCACCCTGACGGATACGAACCGGCAGCACATCACGACGACCCTGGATAAAGCGACCATTATAGCTCCGACGGCCCAGCCAGCGGATCGGACGAACTGCCTCACCCGCTGTGATCACGTGATCCCCGATCTGCAGATCTTCAACCGGAACCTCACCACGATCCGTCAGGATCAGCGTGCCATGCACATAGCAGGGCGTGCCGTCATCATAGACCGTTACCCCATTCCCGCCCTGAGCCTGACGCATCTTGTAGTTCTGATCATGTGCATTCGGATCAAGCTTGATCGAGTAATACTGGGTCTTGGTCCCGTCACTGGCCACATGAGACAGGATCAGGAAGACATTTCCCCCATTACTCACCACATCCACCACGTCGGAAGCCTGAGAAGCCAATCCCATCAGCGTAATGGATTCACCGTTACCAAAATCGGAAACAGTCGCGGCCAATGCTGTGCCTGGCGTGCTGATGATAATGTTACCAGACCCGACACCCGCAGAACTCGTGCCACCCAACGTAATCGTGTTGGAGGAATCCAGGGTCTGCGAGACCGTCACTGTGCCATTCGTCTGCATCAGGATATTCGTGTTGGTCAGCGTATCCGCCAACACCCATCCATCACCCTTCACGTTGATCGTCTGGAACCCGGTATATTGGGTCCCAAACCCGCTCAGAGTGGTGCCAGCACCATCCAATTCAAGCACGTTGCCAGTGCCGGCAGCGACAACATTTCCACGAATGGAACTACCGCTCGTTATCGCCAGACGGCTGTTGCCAGCACCAAAGTTAATCGCCGTACGGGTCACACCGGCTACAATCTGAGCAGCAACCGAACCGGTATTAATAACCGTTCCACCAGCGGTCAGTACGATAGCCTGACCAAACGCACCTGCAGCGCTTATGGTGCCACTGTTCGAAACAGTTGCAATACCACTTGCGGAAATACCATTTGAAAAAGCAAAATCAGACCTCAACAATCCAGCATTATTGAAGGTGCCGGAGACCATTTGGACTGCTGTATTACTTGTGTTGTTGGCTATAATCGTTCCACTGTTTGTTATGGAAGCATTTAGGCCAGCAGCAATAATAATGGCATTTGCTCCACTGCCCTGAAGCAGGCCACCATTGCTGAGGGTAGAAGAGGCACCCAATGAGATAAGCGTACTCTGCGGCTGCCCTCCCAATATTGTACCATTATTGACAACATTTACGGAAGTACCCGTAGAAACAATAGCAGGTGAGAATGTTCCATTACCAATATTAGCTCCCACAGCGTTTGTCAGAGCAGCACCGGAAGTCATCGTAATAACACCGGCTAATGTTCCTGTGTTATTAATAGTCCCACTGTTAGTAAGCACAGTCGATGAGGCAATTGAATTACTACCTGCGAACGACCACGTAGCTCCTGCATCGACAGTAGCGTTCTGGAAGCCGAGATATTGCGTGCCGATACCGCTGATCGTGCCTGCGGAGGCTCCGGAAAGCAATTCGAGTGTATTCGTTCCGGCACTATTGGCCGTGACGCTTCCCGTGATCTGGGAGCTGACACCCAGCTGAACCAGGTTGATACCGCTACCCTGCAGGGCAATAGCCGGGCCAGAAGAACCTATGATAGTACCGTAATTGGCAACCGTGCCAGCCAAAGCAGAGACGATACCGGTGGTGCCACCAGAGATGTATCCACCCACCTGGTTGGTGATATTGGCATTGCCGGCCGCAGTGATACCGAAAGCACCACCCTTGATGGTACCGCTGTTCAGAATGCTCTGCGTAAGGGTCGTACCGGTGAACTGAACGCCGATTGAATTACCGACAATGATCGCAGAAGCCCCCATATTCTGGATAGACCCTGCTCCCATCACAACGCCCGTGCTGGCGCTGGTAATAGACCCGGAATTAGTCAGCAGATTGGATGCATTAACATTCTGGAAGACGACGCCTTTGCCATAGGCAACATTGGTACCGACAAGTGTTCCGGCATTTATAATCGTGCCTGCATCCATGCCCAGACCAGCCCAACCGCCCGAGATCGAACCTGTAGAGCTATTCGTGGCATAATTATTGGTAGTATTTCCGGTTAGATAAGCCCCTGCATTTGAATTGCTTGAAGAAATAATTGAGCCAGTATTATATAAACTACCAGTGCCATAAGTATGAATACCATCATTGAATCCACTGATAGTACCATTATTAACAATATAATTATTTGTGGTGCCGGAAGCATCAATAGCATGAGAAGCAGGATCTGTTGTTTGGATAAATCCCGACGAATTATTTGTAATGGTAACGAAACCACCACTGATACTGATCGCATTACTGCCTGTAATAGTGCCACTGTTATTGATACTAGCGCCGCCAGAGCCAATAATAGCCTGAAGAGAACCAGAGATTGTTCCACCAGCCTGATTAGTAACAATCAGACTTCCAGCAGCGCTAATACCGATATTACCACCCTTAATGGAACCGCTGTTGTTAACCAGACCGGTTCCAGCGGCGGTAACAAAAACAATACCAACAGTGGCGCCACTAAGAACAGCACTAGCGGCATTCGTAATACTACCACCACCCATCCAAACGGCACTATTACCACCAGTAATAGTTCCTGTATTATTCAGAAGATTAGAATTATCAGCAGAGAAAATATTTACGCCCATACCATACTGGGCATTGCTGGCATTAATGGAACCAGCATTGGAGACAGTACCAGAATACATTCCAATACCGTAATTGCCACCCTGAACCAAACCTGTAGCGCTGTTAGTTGCAAAGTTTCCGGTGCCATTCATATACACGCCACTGAATGAACCACCGTTTGAAGAGATTCTACCAGTGTTTTGTAGTGTATTTCCACCACCGGAGCCGAGATTAGCACCATCAGTAAAGGCTATGATAGTGCCGTTATTGACAAGAACATTTCCCGTTCCAGCGGCAGTAATACCAAAAGTACCTCCAGTGGTAACAGTCGACTGGATCAAACCTCCGGCAGCGTTGGTAATATGGCCATTACCAGAGAGAGAAATAGCCTTATATGAGGTAATATTTCCGCTATTAATAACAGTGGCACCAGTGCCATTTGATTGGATGGCAGCATACTGAGTTCCTGTATTAGTAATAGAGGAAGTTATAGCATTTTGAATAACACCACTACCTACAATAATAATACCATTTGTAGCGGCCAGTGTCCCTGTATTGGTCAGGTTTCCATTATTGGTGAAGGAAGTGAAATTAGTGTTATTCCCAGACATGGTCCATGTTGCAGTGGTATCCACGATACCTGTCTGAAAACCTGCAATTTGAGAACCACTGATTGTACCAGCCGACGACCCTGCCAGCAATTCGAGAGTATTGTTCCCTGCGATATTAGCTGTAGCAACACCTGATATTTGAGCAGCAACACCCACCTGCAACAGATTGGAACCATTACCATTCATGGCAATAGCCGTGCCAGATGAACCTATAATAGTCCCGTTCGTGTTAATAGTTGCCGGCTGTTGGACAATGATACCGATATTACCAGAGATGTAACCACTTAGCTGGTTAGTAACATTGAGGGAACCAGCCGCGCTGATACCGTATGTCCCACCTTGAATAGTCCCAGTGTTTTGAACATTACCAGCAGCAGCAGATGAGATAAATAGGACACCATAGGCCGCACCACTGATACGGGCTGAAGTCCCTGTATTCTGAATGGTTCCTGCGCCCATTATAACAGCTGTGCTAGCACTGCTGATGGCACCTGTATTAATCAGCTGATTACTAGCATTGGCCAAAAAGAAGGTTGCGCCTCTGCCAAAGGTAGAATTACTGGCTATAATCGTTCCGGCATTATTAATAGTGCCGCCGTCCATGCCCAGGCCAAATCCTCCGCCCAGAACAAGCCCAGTATTTGAAATACTATTTCCACTATCATGCAGAAAAGCACCACTGGTAGCAGTTCCAGTCGTCTGCAATGTACCTGCATTGATTAGTGTGCTGTTGCCACCAAGATTAACCGCATCAGATCCACCCTTGATCAAGCCTGCATTCTGAACATAGTTATTTGTGCCGCCAATATTAACAACAAAACCAGTACCATTTGAAATTATCTGAGCACTAGCATTATTGGTAATAGTGCCAGAAGAAAGCAGGGTAATAGCACCTACTGCCCCAATTCCCAAGGCCTGAATGGTGCCACTATTATTAATAACACCTCCGCTACCACTAGCAGTAATAGCGTATAGATTACTAGCAGCATTACTTATTGTAGCAGTATTTGCATTTGTTAGAGACGCCGTACTGGTATTTAATATAATTCCCTGAGCGGCTGACAGGCTTCCTTGATTTGTAAGCGCGCCATTGTTTACAAGTGAAGTGAAATTGCCGTTACCGGAAATCGTCCAGACTGCACCAGCATCAATAGAACCCGTCTGGAATCCAACGAAGTTAGATCCATTAATCGTTCCTGCAGATGCTCCTGAAAACAGTTCAAGAGTATTGGTTCCAGAGCTATTAGCTGTGGCTACACCATTAATCTGGGATCTTACTCCCAATTGCAGAAGATTGATGCCTGCACCGCCCATCGCGATAGCTGTAGCGCCAGCGGGAGTGACCGTCCCATAATTAGTAATTGTATTATTGCTGCCAGATCCAACAATAGTACCAATCACTGAACCAGAGTTAATCAAAAGGCCGTTGTTGGAAAGTGTTACCCCACCCGACAAAGTACCAACGGTAGTATTACTGATGGTTCCACTGTTATTAAACACACCTGCGTTTGTAAGCAGACCACTGTTTGTAACAGTATAGCCTGCAGCTATACTATTGCTGCCTGAAAGGGACCAGCTTGCCCCCGATCCAACTGTAACGTTCTGGAAATTAGTATAGCTTGTTCCAATGCCACTGATCACGCCGGCATTAGAAGATGATAGAAGAGATAAAGTATTCTGAGCTGTAGTTCCACCCATTACCAGCCCGGTGAACTGAGCACCTGCAAGCAATTGGAGCAGGTTCTGCCCACTGCCACCAAAAATAACAGCTGTGCCCCCTGCACCTCCTATACTACCAGCATTGGTAATAGTCCCCCCAGCCTGCAGATTGATGGCAACACCAGATCCAGAAGTACCTGCAATGGAGGCATTGGCATCATTAACAATAGTTGCCGCAGCCCCAGTTGCATAAATGCCGATCAGACCACCAGAAATAACCACACCGCTGGCGTTGGAGACGTAACCACCATTCAGCAGCCCGATACCATAGCTAGTGACACCGGTAATAGCGCCAATGTTTGTGATTGTACCGGCAGCACCATTGATCATGATCGCGCTATCATCACCACTCACAGGACCAGAATTGATAATCGTCCCACCAGCCTGGAATGAGATACCATATCCAGCAACAGTTCCAGAGCGGTGACCAAACAGAGTACCTTCATTAGTAACGGAACTTGCCTGACCACTAATCGCAGCACCATTCGAATTAATAATGGCACTTGAAAGAGCATTAGTAATGGCGCCACTACCAACAAAAGAAATACCACCATAAATAGCAGAAGAATTTACTATAAAACCGCTATTAATGATGCTGCCAGTACTTACAAGCGTACTACGGTTAATAAGTGTTCCCATAACATTCAAAGTCAACCCGGGAACAAAAGAATTGGTACCACTCATAACCCAATTAGCATTCTGGTCAATCTGAGTGTTAATACCAACGTATTGGGTACCTATTCCACTGATCGTGCCAGTCGTCGAGCCAGAAGCGAGTTCCAGATAATTGAGTGTACCTTGAGCATTGACAGTACCACTCAAGACAGCAGTTGGAACCAAAATCAAGCGATTGGAACTGACACCCATCGATATTACTGTGCCAGTACTGTCTGGATTTAGCGTCCCAACATTAGACAACGTACTTGAAAATCCTAAATTAATTTTACCGGTAAATGTACCAGTATTAGTCAATGTTGCCGCATTTGCAGCAAATGTTACAGTACTGTCTATTGAATTAGACCCTGTCAGATTCCAGTTTGCATTGCTCGCAGCAGTAATCTGGTTAAACCCGACAATTGTTGACCCAATTCCAGAGATGGTAGGTAGGTTACCGGCCTGGCCACCAAACATATTAAGGCGATTAAGACCACCAGCAGCGATAACAGAGCCGACAATGCCTACACTGTTATTGAGGTTCAATATGTTGGTACCGGTCCCGCCTAAATAAACGGCTGTGCCACCGGCATTAGAAATCAAACCGCTATTTGTGACAGTGCCACCTGAACCGAGGCTAACGGCAATTGTACCAGTCTGGAGCACAGTTCCAGTGTTGAGCAGAACCGCATTTGTTCCACCTCCATTAATCTGTCCATTAATAGTACCAGCATTTGTAATGGTCCCATTTGAAACCAAGGCAACATTACCAGCCAACTTTGCTGTAGATGCATTGCTCATGCTGCCAGCAATTGTCAAATTACTTGCAACGCTGATACTGCCACTATTTATAAGAGAGGCAGATTGAGCAATCGTATTGGTCCCATTAATCGCCCAATTTGCACCGCTATCAATAGTGACAGACTGGAAGCCGATATATTGTGTTCCAATACCACTGATTACCCCGGTAGAAGCACCGGAAAGCAATTCGAGTGTGTTTGTACCAGCAGTATTGGCAGTAACATTGCCAGTAATCTGGGAGCTTACACCCAACTGAACCAAGTTGGCCCCAGTGCCCTGCATCACAATAGCAGTACCAGAAGAACCAATGATAGTGCCACTGTTTACAACTGTTCCGGGAAGCGAGGAGACGATGCCAGTGCTACCACCCGAAATATATCCGCTTGCCTGGTTTGTAACGATAGCGTTCCCAGCCACACTAATACCGAAAACTCCACCCTGGATGGTGCCGCTGTTAACGACCACACCTGACGCAGAAGCGGAGATAAACTGAACGCCGTAAGAATTACCACTGATAACGGCTGCGGATGCGGTATTGTTTAAAGTACCACCACCCATCACAACAGCTGTACTTTGGCTTGTAACAGTCCCGGTATTATTGACTGCTCCATTTGTACCAAAAACAGCAAGACCTTTACCTGTAGAAGTCAGTGCTACAGTCACTAAGCCGGCATTATCAATTGTGCCGGAATCCATACCCAGGCCCCAGCCGCCGCCGATTACAGTACCGCTAGCCGCATTCGAAATGTAATTGCCGGTACCATGAAGGAAGGCACCGCTGGTATACGTTCCTTGTGTTTGCAGCAGCCCGGTATTGATAAGGGTATTGTTGCCAACAGCCGAAGCAACAAGGGTAGAACCCAAATTCACGGCATCACTAAGACCCAGGATAGTGCCATCGTTCCTGACATAGTTACCAGCGCCATCAAATTTGACAGCAAAATCAGCACTCACAAGGGTTGCCCGCACAGTAGCACTGGCAATGTTGGTAAAAGTACCACCACCACTGCTTAGACTGATGCCACCGCCATTAATAAGGCCGGCATTATAAATATTAGCCCCCGCACTACCAAAAATAGCACGTGAAGAGCCAGATATAGTGCCCCCAACCTGATTGGTAACGATCAAACTTCCTGCAGCGCTGATTGCGTAATTATTAGCCTGAATAGTGCCACTGTTATTAACGGTCGCGGAAAGCGCAGACTGGATGCCAAAACTTCCAGCAGATGAGATAAGACCAGTACTCAGATTGCTAACAGCGACAGCCCCGGCTGCGCTGATAGCGTTATTACCACTGAGAATGGTACCACTATTGGTAACTGTTCCAGTTACAATCGTAGTAACGCTACCTGTTACTAGCGATGAGCCAGTGAACAGAATCCCATACGCTGCACCGCTGATCGCTGCAGATGTACCATTGTTCTGGACACTGCCTGCACCTAGCAGAACACCTGTCCCAACACTTGAAATCGCTCCCGTATTAACAAGACTGTTAGTTACATTGACATCTTGAATTGATACACCCAAGCCACCATTAGGATTTGTAGCGGTGATGGTGCCAGAATTATTAATTCCGCCCGCACCCATGGTAATGGCGTTACCACCTGAGATTAAGCCACTGTTTGTAGCAGTGTTGCCATAACCATCAAGGGCAGCACCATTACTTCCAACGCCTCCACCTTGAATTGTACCTGTATTAATAAGTGTATTACTATTAGTAAGCGTTGTGGCATTGTTGCCACCCAAATGGACTCCATCACCAGAGCCAGTTATTTTACCTGCATTATTGACTGTGTTATTGCCGTTATTAATCTGCACAGCCCAATTATTGCCGGACTGGATCAAACCCGAGGCACTGTTGGTAACAAAGCCACCGTTACCACTCAATAGTGTGACACCATTACCTTGGATCGTGCCAGCGTTAGAAATTGTACCCGTAGAACCACTGACAGCATTATTAGCGCCTGAAATAGTTCCACCGGCTTGGTTGGTAACAAAAATTGTTCCCGCGGCTATAATACCCTGATTTGCACCAGAGATAATCCCACTATTATTAACAGAAATACTACCAACAGAGGTAATACCTATGTTACCACCCAAAATCGTTCCGGTATTATTTACACTACCATTTCCGACAAGAGTAGTACTACCATTAGTCACACCGGCAAATATGATACCAGCATAAGTGCCGTTGATATAAGCATTTGCAGCGGTATTGTTAACAACACCGCCACCCATGCTGATTGCCGTAGATTTACTTGTAATAGTTCCAGAATTATTTACTTCATTAAAAATATCTACAGTATAAATATTAACGCCCATACCAAACTGAGTATTGGTAGCGTTAATTGTTCCAGCATTATTAATGGTACCGGAATACGCACCAAGACCAAAAGCACCACCCTGAATAGAACCAGCCACGCTGTTAGTGGCATAAGCTCCGGTGCCATTCAGATAAACACCGCTGTTATTAATGTTAGATGATAGAATAGAACCACTATTATATAGGCTATTATTAGAGCCACCAAGATTAACTGCATCGTTTTGAGCAGTAATACCGCCAATATTGGTAACAACGTTTCCAGCGCCACTAGAGGTGACACCAAAATTATTACCCGTTGCCTGGATCTTTCCGGCTGCATTATTGGTGATAACAGCATTGCCGGACAAAGAAACAGCGTTAGTCGAAATAACAGTACCACTGTTAATAAAGGTAGCACCTGTCCCAGTTGACCAAATAGCATACTGGTTACCTGTCGTGGCGACAGAAGCTCCGGTAGCGTTGATAAAAACACCGGTTCCTGCAATGACGACACCATTCGTAGCAGACAATAAACCTGCGTTGGTGACAGTACCACTGGTAGTAAATGAGTTAAAACTACCGCCACCATTGATTGTCCACGTAGCTCCTGCATCGACAGTAGCGTTCTGGAAGCCGAGATATTGCGTGCCGATACCACTGATCGTGCCGACGGAGGCTCCGGAAAGGAATTCGAGTGTGTTAGTCCCGGCATTATTGGCCGTAACGCTTCCCGTGATCTGGGAGCTGACACCCAGCTGAAGCAGGTTGATACCGTTACCCTGCAGGGCAATAGCCGGGCCAGAAGAACCTATGATAGTACCGTAATTGGCAACCGTGCCAGCCAAAGCAGAGACGATACCGGTGGTGCCACCAGAGATGTATCCACCCACCTGGTTGGTGATATTGGCATTGCCGGCTGCACTGATACCGAAAGCACCACCCTTGATGGTACCGCTGTTCAGAATGCTCTGCACCAGAGTCGTGCTGGTGAACTGAATGCCGATTGAATCACCGACAATGGTCGCAGAAGCCCCCGTATTCGTAAGAGACCCTGCTGCCATCACAACACCGGTGCTGGCGCTGGTAATAAGCCCGGAATTAGTCAGCCGATTTAATGCATCAGCATTGAGGATGACGGCGCCTTTGCCATAGGTGGAATTATTACCGATAAGCGTTCCGGCATTTATAATAGTGCCAGTATCCATGCCGAGACCAGCCCAGCCGCCCGATATCGTAGCTCCTGAGCTATTCGTGGCATAATTGGCAGCATTGCCGTTTAAATAAGCACCTGCATTGGAAGTGCTCGAAGAAATAATTTTACCAGAATTATACAGACTACCGATATTATAACTATGAATAGCATCATTTGTTGCAGTGACAGTACCACTATTAATAATAGTATTATTTGCGGTGCCGGAAGCATTAATAGCAAAACGGGTAGCATCTGTTGCCTGGATCAATCCCGACGAATTATTTGTAACAATAACAATATCACCGCCGATACTGATACCATTCCCACCTATAATAGTACCACTGTTACTGATACTAGCACCCCCAGAGCCAATAATAGCACGAGTAGCGCCAGATATATATCCACCAACCTGATTAGAAACAAACAGACTGCCGGCAGAGCTGATACCAAACACTCCCCCCGTCACAGTCCCACTATTAGTAATGGTGCCGTTACCAAATACAGCCCCGGCCCCACTAACAGTAAAAATAACACCGATGGAGGTCCCCCCAATAGAACCAGTGTTATTAATATTGCCAGCACCCATATAAACAGCAGTATCAGCGCTGGTAATACGGCCCGTGTTGTTCAAAGAATTGATGGTATCGGTACTAAAAATGGTTACACCGCGGCCACCTGGTGAATTGGTCGCATTAATCGAACCAGAATTGAAAATTGTGCCTGAGTACATACCCAGACCAAAGTTACCACCCTGGATAAAGGCTCCCACGCTGTTGGTTGCATAGTTTCCGCTGCCATTAAGATAGGCACCACTGTTACCAGCATTACGTGAAACTAATGAACCAGCGTTACTGAGGTAATTATTATTTCCACCTAAATTCACAGCATCTGTTGCTGCGGTAATGCCACCAGCATTAACAACAGTACCATTGGTGGATACGGTTACGCCAAAATTAGCGTCGAGACCAGTGATAGTACCATTAGAATTGTTGGTAATGCTGGAGCTATCACCGGCAAAGATGCCACCTGCCCCCGATATGCTACCACTATTGTTGACGGTTCCCTGGGCGCCCATCTGGATGCCCCAATAGGCAGCGTTACCGCTGCCACCACTAATGGATGCCGCAGTCACATTGTTGATAAGGCCGCCACCCGCCAGACTGATGCCCGTCGTGGTGCCCGAGACAGCACCGCTGTTGTTAATGGTCCAGAGTGTTGTTAGAGCACTTGCTACCCCCACCCCGTTGGTATTTGAAACGGCGACACCAGGGTTGATATAAATCGGGTTCGTATAGGCGTTAGTTAGAATAACACCCGAAGTGGTTGAAGTAAGATTGCTCATTATAAATCCACCCTAAACTAACCCAATAAGATTCAATTTTCATATAGCAGATATCAGTTTTTGGATTTTTACATAAAAATGGGTTTAAAAACAAGAGATAATATTATTTATGATTTGTTATTTTAAATAATTAAAACTTTAACTTTATTTTTGCTTTTGACGCACTTTTCTACTTTACATCAATAAATTTCTCCTCTGGTTAAAGAAAATTTCCTTTAGATGTCAATATTAATTTTAATTAATATAAATAAATTATTTTCAAAATTATTTTTATTAAATAATAATAAATTAATTTTTTTGAATTATTTCATTTTAGATTTTTAAAAATTTTCTAATGTAAATTTAATAATACGAATAAATAATTTTGACGTGTTTAAAATATTTTGTATTTTATATAGAAACTTACAGGTGAATAATGAGATTTAAGTTTCACATTTTACTTGCGCTATGCATTCTCTCTACCACCCTTTCGTAACATCCTGCTTCAGCCCAGACAATGACTCTTAGAAAAGTCGTTGCGCTGGTTCGGCACAGCATACGCTCCCAGGATATAGGTGCTCCAAACAGCCTGGCTGCCCCTTATTCGCCACTTAACTGGCCGACCTACGGGGTATCGAAGGGTAACCTGACCGCGACAGGAACGGCCTTTGCCAAAAATATGGGAGGATATTATGCGGATCTGTACGCTACGCTTGGATTAAAGGCTGCATCACAATGCCCCCCAACAAGTAACGGGGTCTTTGTGTGGTCCGACAACAGAACACCACGTACTATAGCAACCGGAACCGCTTTCTTGACTGGTGCTTTTCCCGGTTGTGGATTATCAGCGCATTTTTACCAGTCAACTTCCAATGATCCACTTTTTTATTATAATAATATAAGCCTCACAGCCGGAACACCCAGCCTTAGCATCGCCCCACAGATGAATGTGATGATGCAAATCATGGGAGCCCCGGCTGGAGACACTTATACAAGTTCCAATAATCCTTGTAATTCCTCAACCTCCCCCCCTTCGCAAACCACTTGCGCAGATGTCGGAGATTATGCAGATGAATTCAGGCTGCAATATGCTTCCGGCCTGTCAGTCAACAATATTGCCTGGGGAAGCTGGAGCTCCCTTGGCATTGCCAAACAACAGATACTGAACGAAATTCAGCTTTATACTCAGTGGTATATGGCAGATTACAGAGCTCAGAGCCCGACCGAAAATTGAGTTGAGCGATTTCAGTCAGTTGTGATTCACCGGGGGTTGCGAAGACCACGGGGATCACATGGGCTGGACCGAAACCGCTCGCCGGAGACATGACAGAAGAGGGCTGCGGTACGCAAGCGACTGCACCGATGGGGAATAGGCGCTGGTTGCTCCGTTTCTGGCCCGAACGACGAAGGTAGGCCGCCCGCGGCTCCACCGGGCACGGGATGTGTGGAACGCGATCCAGTACCTCGCAGCGACGGGGTGCCAGTGGGCGCAGTTGCCCCGGGACTTTCCGCCGTTCACGACGGTGCAGTATCATTTCTACCGGATGCGCGACAGCGGCCTGCTCGATGCGATCAACGCGGTGCTGGTGACCGGGGTGCGGGTCGCGGAGGGCCGCGAGGCCGAACCGACGGCAGGCATCATCGACAGCCAGTCGGTCAAGACCACCGAGGCCGGTGGGCCGCGCGGCTATGACGCCGGCAAAAAGATAAAGGGGCGAAAGCGTCACGTCGCGACCGATACGGCAGGCAATCTGCTCGACGGACTGGTCCGTCCTGCCGACATCCAGGATCGCGATGGCGCGCCGGAACTCATCGCACGCTGCCGGGACGCCTATCCGTCGCTGTCACGCCTCTTTGCCGATGGCGGCTATGCCGGACAGAAGCTGGCGACCGCCATCGAGCATCTCGACCGCCTCGCAATCGAGATCGTCAAGCGCTCCGACGCCCATCGCCCTTCGACTTCGCTCAGGAGAGCCTTCGTCGTCCTGCCCCGCCGATGGGTGATCGAGCGCACCATTGCGTGGCTCAATCGATGCCGCCGCCTCGCCAAGGACTGGGAGGCAACCATCGCCTCATCCGAAGCGTGGCTCCTCATCGCTTCCATCAGGCGAATGACCCGACGCATCGCAAAGATCGAATTATGAGTCGGGCTCTCAGACGAATGGGGTCGCCAACGGCACCTTTCGTTCCGAAAATATCGCCAACCAGATCGCGCTGGCTTTGTCTCAGGTAACCACTCCTGGAACATCCGGGGGGCCGCCTACTGCACGTTTGGTTCTGTTTGTAGGACACGATTCCACGGTCCAGGCTCTGGGCAGCCTGATGAATGCAAGCTGGACCTCTCCGGATGGCGTCAGTAACGATTCACCTCCTGTCTCCGGTTTTGTTTTTGAGCTTTATAGCGATAGCAGTGGCAATTTCTTTGTCCGCCCCCGTTTTATTGCCGCAACACTTGACCAGATGAGGCAAAACCGGCGCCTGACCGCCAATGGCAGCAATAATCCCGGCAACAGCACTCTTATCATTCCCGGTTGCACGACACAGAGTGTCGACAGATGCAGCGCCAGCACATTCATCAGCATATTGAATACCGCCATTGCCAGCACAGGCATCACGCCTTCGGCGGTGCCATATAACTGAGTATCGGCTTATCGCGGCTTTTTTTTACCCTAGAATGTATAGATGACAACAACCACCACGAATTCCGGAACCATCAGCACAGGAATCGTCACTGTTTCCGGTTCCGAAATATACACCAACACCACAACGGGGCTGATCACTGTTCCGGTAACCGGAACAGAATATGGTGCCGGGATCATCAACAGTGGCACCATCCTCAACAACGCAGCCAGCACCGGGGCCACGACGGCCGTTTCATTGAATGACACCGGCAGTGTGGCAGGCAGCGCCACGAACATCGACAATAATCAAGGCGCCCTGATTCAGGGGACGGATTATGGTCTGGATATCGAAGCGGCTTCTTCATCCCTGACCCTCAGCATTACCAACCAGGGGACCATTCTCGGCGGTGCCGGAGATGGTAGTACAAATGGCGTTGCCATTTATGGCATTGCCAACACCACCCTTGTGAACAACACAGGGGGCGTGATTTCAGGGGATGATACCGGCATCAGGCTTGGTGTGCCTGCCGCCAATACCTCTCCGGTTTCTTATAGTATCACCAATTATGGAACCATCACCGGTATCAATAACACCGGGATCGATCTGGCATCCGGCGGCACAGTCACCAATAATCATGGTGCAGTGATCAGGGGTTACTGGGCCGGGGTGGCCATGGTGGCAAACAGTTCCCACAACTCGGTGACAACGGGCGGCACTGTTATCACCGATGGTACAATCATCGGTCAGAATAACATCGCCATTCAGTTGGCGGCGCCGGTTTCTATGGAGCCTTATAGCAATCAGGTACAGATCGGTACCGATGCCGTGTTTGAGGGGATCGTGGATGGCGGCGTCCCCGCCAGCAGCACAGTGGCATCAAGCGCTTTAGTATTGATGGCAGCGACCTCTTCCGACACCAACAAGACCGGAAAACTCAGCGGCATCGGCACGGAGTTCGTGAACTTCAGCGCCCTTTCGCTCGCCAATGGAGCAGGCTGGATTATCGACGGAGGGCTGGACAGTATCAGCACCGTCTCACTTGGGGCCGCCTCTGAACTGACGCTGGCTGGTACAGGCACTCTCACCTCCAGCCAGACGATTGCGTTCAATAATGGCGGTTCCAGACTGAGACTTGGGACCGGATACGCCCTGAATGCCGGGAACCTGCAACTCGGTCAGGGGGCGGATACCATCCAGGTGGCGGATCAGTCTTTCAACCTGACCGCCGGGAGCGGTGCCCTGACCTTTATTGCCGGCTCGGGAAAAAGCACCATTACGGGCGGTTCCGGTGCCCTGACTTTCACTGGCGGAAGCGGTGCCAGCACCGTCACAAGCGGCGCTGGCGGAGGCACCCTCTCCGGCGGAAGCGATGGCGGCAATCTGCTTGTCGCGGGTGGAGGCAACACGCAACTCCGTGCAGCAGGCAATGGCGATCAGTTGTTTGGTGCCAGCCATGGCAGTTCCACCCTGATCGGTGCGGCCAACGGTCAGGTCAGCCTGGTTGGCGGGACCGGTACCGCACTCATCGTTGCCGGCTCAGGCGGGGGTGCCATTTATGCCGGCTCGGGTAGCAGCACTGTATTTGGCAGCAATGCAGGCGGATTGGTCGGAACGGGCACCGGCAACAGTCTGCTGGTCAATATGGGACGCAGCACAATTGCCGGAGAAACCGGCACCAGCACCATATTCGGCAGCCAATCCGGACAGAACACGGTATTCGGTGGAACCGGTGCCATGCAGCTTGCCGAAACCGGAGGCAGCAATCTCGTGATGGGCGGAGGCGGTGCCATGACCCTGTTTGGTGGCGTTGGCAACGATACCATCCTCACCGGCCAAGGCGGGATCATGACGGCTTTCCTCGGTGGCAATCAGAATTTGGTGGGTCTGGGGAGTGCCAACACCACGGTCGTGGCAGGCTCAGGCAGCGATGTTTTCGCCGTTACCGCCGGTGCGGGCGGCGGTACAACAACGATTTATGATTTCGACCCCAGCAAGGATAAAATCGGACTGTTCGGCTACCAACCCTCCGAGATCAGCCAGAACGTTACCAATGGCTCGTTGCAAATTTCGCTCTCTGATCACACCGTCATCACACTGTCCGGCGTGACCAACGCACAGGGAAGCATCCTGGCCACCTGATTTCCCGACCCCCGATTTGGCAGGCTGATCTCCCTGCTACTTTAACGTGACGCTTCCTGAGGTTGCCGAAACCTGATCAGACGAAACGATCAATACGAAGATCCCGACTGTTTCTGTTTCATCAGACTCGTGATCAGAGCATCGGCAATCTTGTGAGCCGTATTCTTGACATCGGTATCGGTACTGTACCCGGCCAGCACAAAGGATGCCGCGGCTACGTACGGGTTGAGCATGAGAATACCACCTGGTTTCTTACCGCTTTGTGCTTCGGAGTTCATGGTCTCAAGCAGGACCGGCGGCTGGTTGGTCGAAAGGTTTTCAACCGTCGTTTCAATTTGCAACGATGTTTGCCCGCTGCCGAAGCCGATCATGGAGCGTTTCAACCGATTGCCTTCATCAATGGAAACGAATCTGCCACGCACAAGCCACCCTGCTGTCGGAGTTGGCTCACCCGGTTGCAGGCGGCGTGCCGTCAGACCGGCTTTTGCCAGATCCGCGACAAGTGTGTTCGCCATGAGTTCAACGAAATCATGCACCTCATCCTGTTGAGAGGTAAGGATATGCTGTTTTGCAAGCAGCCCTTCCGCATGAATCGTTTCAGGATTGAGTGTAAAATCGGCAACATAGACGACAGGCGGCGGTGCCCCATCCGTAGAGTGATAGACCTCATTCGACTGAACCCTTGCCGTGGCGCAGGCTGAAAGGAAGGCCAGCATGATGGCGCCAAGAAACAGCCGAAAAAGATTTATCATCATGTGTCCCTTAATATTTCAGATGCCTGCAATGCGGATGATTTTCAGAACCGTCGCTGACGGACGGCCCGGGCCGAATGTCACCTCCTCCTCCAACGCGGCCCCAAGCAGGGCCTCTGCGAGGGGAGAAGCATAGCTGATCAGGCCCTGTTTCGGATCGGCCTCATCTTCCCCGACAATGCGGTAGGTCACGGTACGGCCCCCCAGCTTCAACTTGACGGTATCCCCGAAAGCGACCTCCTCCGCATTCTCCGGCGCGGTTGGCACCAGTTGAGCCGAGGCCCGGCGCGCCAGCCAGTAGCGCAGATCGCGGGCCAGGACTGCCCGGCGCTCGCTTTCCTCAACAGTGGACTGTTTTTCTTCAGCGAGAGCCGTTTGCAACCGGGCAATTTCCGCCTCGATCGCCGTCAGACCGCTGAGCGTTACCAGATTGGGGCGATCACTGATCGGACGCTCCGGCAATTCAGCGGCCTGAGCCGCCATCGCATCCTCGGAAACGAAAGCACGACTCATCCCGCCATGGCTCCCGATGTCAGCGTAAGGCGGGTCCGCACACGTTCAGCCCCCATCAGGGGGAGCAGAGCAGCCAGTTCAGGCCCATGCTCCTCCCCCGTCAGCGCCAGACGGAGCGGACGGAACAAGGCGCGGCCCGATCGGTCCGATGCCTCCTTCACCGCGCGCGTCCAGACAGACCATGTGGTGGTATCCCACGGCTCCTGCGGCAGCAGAGGGAGGGCCTGCTTCAGCAGGGCATTATCCTCATCCGTCAGAACCGGTGGCACAATGCTGCCCGCAACGACATCCCACCAGAGACGTGCCTCAGCCAGCATATCCAGATTGCCGCGCACAGCCTCCCAGAATGCTTCTGTCGCACCCTGCGGCAAACGGTCCTGCACGGCGCTGAACGGCATAGTCTGCAAGGTGCGGCGATTCAACGCGGCCAGCTGACTGCCATCGAACCGGGCCGAGGAAGCAGAAAACGCATCCAGATCAAACTCCTGCGCCAGTTCCGCCAGCGTCAATGGCTGCGGATCGCGGGAGGAGCCGAGCCGCGCCAGATAGGAAACCAGCGCCACCGGCTCGATCCCATCCCGTGCCAGACTGCGCAGGGTCAGGCTGTCGATCCGCTTGGAGAGCTTGCCGCCATCCGCATCCATCAGCAGCGGCAGATGCGCAAGCG
Source organism: Granulibacter bethesdensis CGDNIH1 (assembly GCF_000014285.2). Lineage (NCBI taxonomy): Bacteria > Pseudomonadati > Pseudomonadota > Alphaproteobacteria > Acetobacterales > Acetobacteraceae > Granulibacter > Granulibacter bethesdensis. Next base: position 1,574,158 of record NC_008343.2, read on the forward strand.
CGGGAGCCACCTTGCCGAGTGCCTCGAACAAGTCGGTCTGCACACCGCTATTGCTGATATGATCCTCACCACGGATGATGTGGGTGACACCGGTTGCAATATCATCCACCACCGAGGTGAACGTATAAAGCGGCGTGCCATCCGCACGGATCACCACCGGATCGGAGATCGCCTGCAACTTCACCTGGCGCGGCCCCAGCACGCCATCGCGCCAGCCAACAGTGCGGTCGGACAGAAGAAACCGCCAATAGGGCCGCTTGCCATTGGCTTCCGCCTGAGCACGCTGCTCCGGTGTCATCTTCAGCATGGCACGGTCATAAACCGGGGCACGTCCCTGCTTCAGACGCAATTCACGCTTGTAGCGTAGTTCTTCCTCGCTTTCGAAACAGGGATACAGACGACCGGAGGCTTTCAAAGCGTCCGCAGCAGCTTCATAGCGGTCCATATTGTCGCGCTGGCGGAATGTATCGGCCCATTCAATCCCCATCCAGCGCAGATCCTGCGCAATCGCTTCCGCATATTCATCGCGGGAGCGTTCCAGATCGGTATCGTCCAGCCGCAGAGTAAATTTGCCGGAATAGCGCAGGGCAAACAGTGCATTGGCTACTGCAATCCGGGCATTACCGACATGCAGATAGCCCGTCGGGCTGGGCGCGAAACGAACATGCACCATGGATCAATCCTCCTGCCCATTATCATCATCGGCAGCCGCCGAGGCGGAGGAGGACGCACCCTCCTCCGCATCATCATCATCATCATCCGTATCCCGGCGTGGATCGAGCAGGCGCCAGTCCCGGTCTTCCCCTTTGGCAGGTTCACGGGCGAATACCCCGACTTCCGCGGCGCTGGACCAGCCATGCTCGCCACCATCCACCACTTCAGCATCCTCTCCGAAAGCAGACCATGCGGCCAGCACGTCGGCCGGGGCCATACCGGTTTCGCGGCACCGTTCGAGGCTGTCACGCACATAGCGGCGCGCAAAGGCATTGGCGTGCATCAGCGTCAGAAAACCTGACACTTCCTCCACCACGCGATCTTCCAGCGCCGCATCTTCGGGGGCCGACAGATCGAGGATGCGTACACACCATCCACCATCGGGAGAAAACAGATCACTCAAACCAGTCTGCCTTTCATCTGGGCGTTCTGAACGCCCGGCGCACCAAAACAGGAAACCCGCCCGGCTCGGTGGCGGGCGGGTTGGAAGCCTATCCTATAGTGCAATTGCTCCGCCGATAGAAGCAAGACGACGGAAAGGCAGACACGCCGTTTATGCCGCCTGCGGCTCCGCCTGGACCACAGCATGGCGATGATCATGAATCAGCGTATGGAGAAAGGCCAGCTTCGCCTCTACAGCGCTGTTCAAGACAAAAGGATACAGATCAGCCTCCCCCATGCTCCGGTTGAGACTGTTCACGGCCACCGTCAGCGGAACCCAGGCGGTGATCAGATCTTCGATACGATCAACCTCATGGGGGCCGAAATCAATTTTCGTCGCCATTTCACCGCTGGCATCGGCCTTTGCCCGCACCTGAAGCCCGAAGGCGTTGGCAGTCTCCAGCGTATCGACGATATGCAGGTAATGCGCCCATGTTTCCGCGAAATCCTCCCAAGGATGCACGCTGGCATAGGCGCTGATGAAATTCTCCTCCCACCCCACAGGGGGGCCGTTTTCATACCGGTTCTGCAAGGCCTGCTGGTAATCCAGCCGCTCATCGCCGAATACCGCACGGCATTCTTCCAGACGGTCGCCATCCCGCACCAGACGATCCCAGAAGAAATGGCCGACTTCATGACGGAAATGGCCGATCAAGGTGCGATATTGCTCGCCCATCTCCTGCTGCATCTTGGCACGCTCGGCATCGTCAGCCTCTTTCAGCGCGATGGTGATAACGCCGTTATCGTGACCGGTCAGTACCGGCTCCTCCGGAGTGTCATCCTTGAAATCGAATACCAGCCCCTCCGGATGCTCCTGTACCGTCGGCAGGGGCAGACCGAGCTGAATCAGCGTATAAAACAGGCGATGTTTGGCCAACTCAAGCTTCTGCCATTTCTCCAGATTGCCGGGAATAGACAGATCGGGAATGGTCCGGTTATGGCGGCAGGCCAGACAGAACCGGTCGGCACTCCCAGTCGGGACCAGCCAGTTGCAGCCATCATTCACTACATTGTCGCAGAAACGATAGGTGCCTCCATCCGCCATGGCGCGGAACACAGCTGTTCCATCTTCCTCAGGTTCCATCGGCTCCAGCGCGCTGAGCGAAGCCGTCTGGGGAATATATCCCAGCCTGTGCCCACATTTGCCGCATTCCCGGTTTTCGAAATACAGCAGGTTTCCGCAATGGTCGCAGTTGAAGAGCTTCATGGCATGATCCGATCCGGCAATTTGCAGGCTTTAACGCCAGCCGGCATCAGGGTTTCCACGCCGCGCCCCCTGCAGATGAGATCAGCGATCCTTGCGGAACAGAAACTCTCGTCCAACCTTCACCCGGTTCTTTCCATCATAGGCAATGATGTCCGCTGTCGCATATGTTTCGCTCCAGCGTTCGGGGATAAAGCTGCCCGTGCCGACCACATCGATCGGCGCATGCGCATCCGCCATGACCCGGCATTTTTCAGCGCTGAAGCCGGAGGACGCCACAATCCCCACTTTGGGGAAACCGGCCTCGTCCAGCGTATCGCGCATATGCCAGATGGATGCTGCCGAAACACCGGTGCCGACCAGATAACGCAGCTCGTCCTCCGACCGGTAGCGACGGATTGCCTCCGGCGCGTGCTTTTCAAGGACGGCGTAACTCGCGGAGGGGCTTAAACCCTCCATGAAACGTCCACCATGGGTATCCAGGCGCACGGCAAGACTGCCGGACGCAGCCCTTTCCGGAAAACGACCGCAGACGGTCAGCGTGTCTGTCAGTTCCAGACCGAAATAATCGGCCAGAATAGTCATTTTCTCCTCGGGAAATGTTTCGGCGAACATTTCGCAGGCACGCAGGGTCGAGCCTGCGTAGCCTATCAATGCATGCGGCATAGTGCCGAAACCGGAAGAAGCCCCGAACCAGTGGGCGGTGGCATCATTGGCATTGCCGATAAAGCCTTTTGCCCCCTCCCGCCGGGCTGCCGCACTGCCAACGGAAGCGGCATAGGCCATGATGTCCTCCATTTCCGCCCCCGCACAATGGCGGGCTTCCATGGCCAAAAACGCAGATTCCGGCAGGGCAAGGCACATCTGGCTGGCATTCAGCGCCGCAACACAGGCCGGGCCGAGTTTCTGAAGCAGAATTGTCTCCAGATCGACCAATGCCCTGAAACTGCCGGATATATACAGCAGTGGCTCCCCGGCCCCGACCCAGTCCCCCTCCTTGTGTAGGGCCTCTATCATGACCTGCTCGCCACGCCGCTGCATCACATCATGCAGCCACTCCGTCGCCAGCCTGGTGGCTGACAGAACCGGACGCCGCAGGAATACCGCATAAGTGACCGGCACATCTCCAAACCGGGAAACGATGGCCCGCGTACGGTTGAAATACGCATCGGTGCGGCTCGCTATATCCTCATCGCTGTCGCGTGCCTCATGAGTGCCACCCATCTGTCGCTCTTTGCGTTGTTACGGGATGGATTTGCTGACATGGTGCAGACGCTGCTTCAACTCACTCGCCAGCAGGAACGCCAATTCCAGCGACTGTTCGGCATTCAGGCGCGGATCACAGAAAGTTTCATAGGCGCGGCCAAGATCGGTCTCGGTCAGGCGATGAGCACCACCGATACATTCGGTCACATCGCGGCCCGTCATCTCCACATGGATACCGCCCGCCCAGGTTCCTTCCTGCGCATGCGCGTCGAAGAAGCCACGCACCTCGCCAAGGATACTGTCGAAATTGCGGGTCTTGACCTTGCTGGTGGTCGAGATCGTGTTGCCATGCATCGGGTCGCACACCCACACTACCGGCACGCCCGAGCGCTTGACCGCCCGCAGCAAGGGCGGCAGGCGATCCCGCACCTTATCCGCGCCCATGCGGCTGATCAGGGTGATGCGGCCCGGCTCGGCGCGCGGGTTCAGCAATTCGCACAGGCGCACCACCTCATCAGGATCGGCATTCGGGCCGAGCTTGATGCCGATGGGATTATGGATGCCGCGCATGAACTCCACATGCGCCCCGTCGGGCTGGCGGGTCCGCTCGCCGATCCAGATGAAATGCGCGGAGCAGCCGTAATACTCGCCCGTGGTGGAATCGATCCGGGTGAAGGCTTCCTCATAAGGCAGCAGCAGCGCCTCATGCCCGGTGTAGAATTCGGTTTCCCGCACCTGCGCAGTGTCTTTCAACCCACAAGCGCCCATGAAGCGCAGCGTTTCATCAATGCGGCTCGCCATATCCCGATACTGGCTGGCCAGCGGGGAACGCTCCACGAAGCCGAGATTCCAGCGATGGACCTCATGCAGATCGGCATAGCCGCCGGAAGCGAAGGCCCGCAGCAGGTTCATCCGGCCGGCAGACTGGAAATAGGCGGTCTCCATCCGTGCCGGGTCCGGCACGCGATCCTCCGCCGTGAAAGCCGGGCCATTGATGATATCACCGCGATAGCTGGGCAGGGTCTCCCCATTCACCGTTTCAGTATCGCTGGAGCGCGGCTTGGCGAACTGACCGGCCATCCGGCCGACCTTCACCACCGGCAGGCCGGCGCCGAATGTCAGCACCACCGCCATCTGCAACAGCACCCGGAATGTGTCACGGATGATATTGGCGGTGAAGTCGCCGAAACTCTCCGCGCAGTCGCCGCCCTGCAATACAAAAGCCCGCCCCTGTGCCGCTTCGGCAAGCTGGGCCTTCAGACGGCGCGCCTCACCCGCAAAAACCAGCGGCGGATAACGATGCAGACGCTGCTCGACCTCACTCAACGCAGCCGGGTCCGGATAGACAGGCACCTGCAAAATCGGGCGCTCACGCCAGGTTTGCGGTGTCCAGGCCTTGGCAGCACCCGGGGCAGAGGGTCCGGCGGTCATGATCGTATCCATTGCGTATCTCGTTCCGGCAAATTCCGTTCTGTCCAACCGGAGACGGCATTTCTCTATCGCGCCGGCCGGACAATCCTTCCAAGCTACCCTGCACACGGCGCCCCGTCCAATTGTTGCCGTTTCACGTCAGGGGTGTGCCTCCGGCAACGCTGCATGACGGGCGGTCCTCTGAATTCACAATAGGAAGCGGTATCCTTAACGTGACAGCTTTACGATCCCCGAATCGCATCCTCCACCAAGGACAGCCTTCTTCATGAGTGGTCAGCCTGTCAGTTCCCGCCTGCCATCAACCCGCTTCTCTTCCTCCCGATGGGCGACAAGACTGTTCGATTTTTTCGAGGACGGGGTGATGCTGATCCTGACCATCGTCATCGTCCTGCTGGCCGCGCTGTCGCTCTGGAGACTGGTGGCATCGCTGGTGGTGATGCTGGCCGAGCATGGGCTGAACCCCTCCGACCCCCAGGTGCTGCAACGGATTTTCGGCATGATTTTTACCGTGCTGATCGCGCTGGAGTTCAAACATTCCCTGCTGCGGATCGGAGATGGTCGGGACCGGCCCGCCATTCGCATCCGCTCCGTCATCCTGATTGGTATGCTCACCACGGTACGCAAGTTCATCATCATGGACATCAAGGATACCGGCATGGTGGAGATGCTCTCCCTCTCTGCCGCAATCCTGTGTCTGGGGATCGTATACTGGCTGGTGCGCGATCCGGCTCCGCGTCTGCCGGGGGAGCCATCCTGAATGTGATCACGTCCCTCCCTCGCCGCCATCTGATCCGGCTGCTATGCCGGAACCAGCCGAAAGCAGGCGGGTTTATACCGCTCCGGTAATGAGACCGCACGGAGCCAGTCAGGAGATCGCATTTTTGCAGGCCGCCGAGCAGCCCACTGAAGTCATCGACCCAACCGGGCAACGACAGGAGCGTAACCGCCGCAAACTGCGCCGGGTGCTGTTGCCCACCATCGGCATTACCCTGGTTCTCGGATCCATGTTTGCCATAGGGTATCATTCCTATATTCTGGTGCGCACCAATACGATCAAACTCTCCAACGAACTGCTCAACGCGACACAGAATTATATCGCTCAGGAAGTCACGACCTACCTTTCACCTGCACAGCTTGGTTCCCGACTGGTGCAGGATCTGCTTCAACATGGTGCGCTCGACAATAACGGCAAGCTGTTCAACTTCTACGCGGGCGGCATGCTGCGGCAGGTGCCACAAATTCAGGCTTTCTATCTCGCCAACTCGGATGGTGATTTTGCACTGGTACAGCGGGACGGCAATGGCGGAACGGAGATCGTGCTGGTGTCCGCCGGACCCGGCGGGGTCAGGCTCCGTTCCGTTATGCGTAATAATGCCAATGGTGAACTGATCTCCAGCGACCCCCCCAGCCCCGATCCCTATGATCCTCGCACCAGCAGCTATTATCAACAGCCCGTCAGGACCAGGCAGCCATACTGGTCGCCGCCCTATATTTTCAAACCCACCGGACGTCCGGTCATTACGACGTCCACCGCCTATCATAATGCGGATACCCGCGATCACGTCATTGCCGTCAACATCTCGCTGGATCAGCTATCGTCCTTTCTCGATTCTCTGAAGATCGGTGAGCACGGTTATGCGGTGATTGCACAGAAAAACGGGCAGATTGTCGCGTCGCGTGATGTGCTGGGTCAGGCCGCGCTCGATCCCGTCAAGGCGCACATCGCCGCTGAGCCCAAAACCGGGCAGGACACTCCGCTCTCCCGTGCTTTCAATATCTTTCATGTCAGCGGATACGGACCAGGCAGCTTTACCCTTAAACGCGGTCAGGACAGCGAGGATTATGTTTTCATCGCCGCCAGGCTTCCTGCCGGAGCGCCCGACTGGGTACTGCTGATCGTATTGCCGACAAAGGATTTTGCAGCTTTCGGGACACGGGACAGCCGCAGCATGCTGCTCTACTCCGGCATGACGGTTGCGCTGGCCATGGTGCTGGCCGGTCTCCTGATCCGTCAGGGCAGACGGGTCGAGCACGTCATGGATGTTCTGACCGATCAGAACCAGCGTGCCGAGGACGAGCGCCGATCCCTGCAACAATTGATGAGTCATCCCGACATTTTCGACGGCAACGAGGAAGCGCCGATCCTGACTGAACATCTCGCCTCGGTCAGTCAGGCACAGCGTGCCAGCATCTGGCATATCGGCAGAAACGGACGAACCCTCCATTGTGAAGATATCTATGACCGTCGCAGGGACAGCCATATGGGCGGCTTCTCCCTCGGCATGACGGAAGCAGGACCATTGCTGGAGGCCATCGAAGGCGGCGAAGCATTCACGATTCAGGATGCCGCTGCCGATCCCCGTACCGAGCGGCTTTACAGGCTGCATATGAGAAACAGCCAGACACGCTCGCTCTCGGTACAGCCTATCCCGGATCAGGACGGTTTTGTCGGTGCCATCATGCTGGAAGATGCCGGGCGGCTGGCGGAGTCCCGCCATATCGTCAGTATTCTCAGCGGTATCGTCGGCATCCGTCTGCGCAGCCAGACCGAGGCAGCAATGATGCCGGACCTTTCCATGCCGCAGACCATCGCTACGCAGTCTGCCCCTCTACAACCGATGGCAACAGAGTCCAGCCTGCTTTCCCCCCATGATCAGCCTGGGTGGGATAGCCTGCAAAACGGCGTGTTTCCTTCCATCGTGGCGATGGTCATCACTTTCGATGTACAGCCGCTGGCCATGAGCAATCAGGCCGATCAGGCAGCCATCATCCGCCTTGTCGGGGACATGGCCTCGGATTTTCAGGAGATAGCCCGCACACACGATATTTTTTCCCTCAAACTGGCCGGGCACCGGCTGTTCGCCGTCAGTGGATGCAGCAGCACGCCTGATCCTCAGGCAGCATTGCAGATGGGGGATGCCGCACTGGCGATCCGTGATGCGTGCATCACGCGGCTGGCAGGAGAGGAGATCGATCCAAATTTCCATATCGGCATTGATGTCGGCCCGGCCATGGGGGCATGGCTGGGGAAAGACCCGGCCGTCTTCAACATATGGGGCCAGGCTTTGCAGGGAGCCGAGGCCATGACACAGGGCAATGCCCTGCCTGGCTCCATTCAGGTCACCGAAGCGGCCTACAAGCTGTTGCGCAGCCATTTCCTGTTCCGCAACCGGGGTGCGTTCTACACGCCGCAAACCGGTATCAGCCGTGCCTACAGCATGGCGGGGCGGCAATAATGCAGACAGCCACGATCCCGGCACAGAGTTTCGCACGGGTGCGGCTGTTTCTGCGCGTCATCGGACGCGGCACACGCAACATGCTGCGCTTCCTGCTGATCATGGTCGCTGCCAGCGCCGGCGTGGTGCTGGAGGTCGGGCGCCCGTCCTGCTGGCGGCGAACCACAAGGGCCGCGTTCGGTCAGACCCTGCATCAGGCCGCGGGGGGCGGCGTGATCAGTACCCTGTTCACGGCGACACTGGTCGGGATCGCTATGATTTCGCAGGCCATCTACTGGCTTGGCTTTGCCGGCATGGTGGAGAGTACCGGCACGATCCTGGCAACCATTCTGCTGCGGGAACTGTCTCCGATTCTGGTCGGGATCATCCTGCTGGGCCGCAGCGGTATGCCAATGATCTCCGAGCTCGGCATGCTCAGCGCCAACGGACATATCAGAACCCTGGAGGCCCAGGGAATTGATCCATTCATTCTGATCATCGTGCCGCGCACCATCGCTTTCACCGTCAGCGCCTTCACGTTGGGGATGGTGTTTGCGGTGACGGCCCTGTGTGTCGGTTTCGCCGCCGCCACCGAGGAAGGACTAATCACCCAGTCCCTGTGGGGGTTTCTGACCAGTGTCACCGGATCGATGAGTGAACTGGATTATATCATCATCCCCTTGAAACTGATGGTGGTCGGCTTTCTGGTCGGGCTGTCGAGCTGTCTGACCGGCTTGTCGGCCCAGACCGATAACGATCTGCAGGCCCTGTTATCCCGCGGCTTTGCACGTGGTATCCTGACAGTCATGATCGTGAACATCCTGTTCACCGTCACGGTATAGCCCCATGTCCCGTGGTCTCACCGTTCTGGAACTTCGTCAGGCTCAACCGGATTTCGCCCTGACCGGCCTGCCGCAACGCCGTATGGACATGCGGCTGCAACAGGGCGAATGCACCTTGCTGACCACCCATGCCCAGATCACCGCCACTGCCTTCGCCAGCCTGTGCTGCGGTATACAGCACCCTTCCTCGGGAGCAGTACTGTTTCAGGGGCTCGACTGGACGCAGATCAACACGCTGGAACAATATGCCCTGCGCGGAAGGATCGGCCGCACCTATCAACGCGGCGCGTGGAATACCTTGAGCGGGACCGACCATAATATCCTGCTGCCCCGTTTGCATCACACCAGACAGAAGATACCCGATCTGATTGATGAAGCGGTCAAACTCTGTCTTGAATTTGGCCTTCCCGGCCTGCCAACCGTGCCCCCTGCCCATCTGTCAGAGACTGATATGGCTCGCGCAGGCTATGTCCGCGCCTTCATGGGACAGCCTGCCCTGCTGCTGCTGGATCCTCCCCCGGCTTCCGAGATCATGCCCCCGCTGCTGGCCGCCCTGACACGTGCGCTGGATCGGGGGGCCGCCGCCATCTGCTTCAACACCGGACGCCATAACTGGCGTCCCTTCGCCGATGCGTTTTCACACCGGTTTTTATTGAACGATAACGGCCTCATCCCGCTACGGGTATCATGATGCAGCACTCCGATCCTTCCACGCCTCCCGGTACGACCATCCGCCCGCTCTATGGACGGCGATATACCGATGAATGGGTCGGGTTTCTGGTGCTGGCCTGCATTGCCGTGTTTGCCGGGGCGGTGATTGAGGCCGGGTTTCTGCGCGACTGGCTGAAACCTCCCGGAGAACTCCGCATCCTGCTGCCACAGACAGGAGTGGGCGGCCTCTCCCCCGGTGCGGATGTGGAGGTCATGGGGATTCACGCCGGCATGATCCGCCGCATGAAGCTGAATGCCGATGGCGAGATGTACGCACTGGCCGAAATAGACCCGCAGGCGGAACCCTTTATCCGCCAGGACAGCAAGGCCACAATCAAACTGCGCTATGCGGTGGCGGGGGCTGCTTTCGTGTCGCTGACACGCGGCACCGGCCAACCTTTGGACTGGAATTATGCCGTGCTGTCCGCCACCACCGACCAGAACCCGATGGAGATGCTATCCAGCACCATCACCGACATCCGCAAACAGGCGCTTCCGCTCCTGCATAATGCCCAGATGATTACGGAAAACCTCAATGCCATTCTAAAAAATATCCGCGACGGGAAAGGCAGTGCGGGCAGGCTTCTGACCGATGATACGCTGGTGAAAGAGGCGGAAAGCAGCCTTGCCTCCCTTCAACAGGCCATGGCGCGGCTTGATCCAATTGTCGAACACGCGGACGGGCTGCTTGCCTCCACCAATGTTGTTCTCAACAACATGCGGTCTGCGACCGGCAATCTTTCAAAAGCATCGAAGGATTTGCCCGGTGTCATGCAGAACGTATCGGGCATCACAAAGGATATTCCCCCGCTGGTATTGCAGGCGCGGGCTACGGCGCGTGATCTTCAGAAGCTGATCGAGCAGGTGCGCAGCCTGTGGATTCTGGGGGGCAGCAGCACACCACCAGCCGATATGAGACGGCTGCCTCCCTCGGCTGTACAGCCATGATACGGGCCAGCGCCTTACCAGCCTTGTTCATGACCACGTTGCTGCTGTGTGGCTGCGGAGGACATGGCACGCAAACCCTGCCACAGGATCAGAAACTGTCCAACGCTTTCGATACGGGCCTTCAGGCGATGCGCTTCCTCGCCACCGATCAGGCGGAACAGAATTTCGAGGCCGCCTATCAACAGGCGATGCTGAGGGATGATGCATCGGCTCTGCACGATGCCGGATATGATCTGGCAACCGCCCAGCTGGCACATGGCAAGCTGCAACAGAGCCTTGACACTCTTAAACGCACCCGTACCGGGCTGCTGCTGCGCAATGATCATGCCGGGAAGCCTCTGCTCGATCTGGTGGAAGCGAGCGCCCTGTATCGCGCCCATCGGGATGCCGAGGCATGGCAGGCTGCTTCCCGCGCCTTGCACACCACCGATCCGGCCCTGCACGAGCGTGCCGCCTTCGTCGCCGGGCTGATTGCCGACCGGCAGAAAGACCTCTCCGCCCTGTCCTCAGCCCGGCAGCAGATTGATCCTGCCCTGTCTCCGGTGGCAGCCGCCGATGCAAAGGAGCTGGATACGCGCCTTGCCATGCAGCGCAGTGCCTGGAAAGAAGCGATCCCAGCCGCTTCTGATCTGGCTGATCAGCGGCGCGCATTGCTGGATTATCGCGGCATGCGCACTGCGCTTACTCTTGCGGAGGATGCAGCCATCCGCGCAGGGGATGTCACATTGGCCAATGCTTTCCATACCCGTGCCGTCCAAAGCGCTGAAGCCGCCCGGCCTGCACAGAAGCAGATCAAAAACCAGCCGTGACCAGCCGGCTTACGACCTTGGGTTTACAAAACCGCTGCACTGCCTGTCCTGAAGATTCTGATCACCCGACCGTTCTGGTGCGGCTGCGCATGGTGACAAACTCCTCGGCCGCAGTGGGATGGATGCCGATGGTGCGGTCGAAATCCTGCTTGGTGGCGCCTGTCGTGATTGCCACCGCCAGACCCTGCATGATTTCCGGCGCATCTTCGCCGAACATATGCGCACCGATGATTTTCTGGCTGGCCTGATCCACCAGCAGCTTCATGAAACTGCGGCGCTTGCGACCGCTGATCTGGTGTCGCATCGGTGTAAAGCCGGTCGTGAACACCTCTGTCGGACCATTTTTCTCTGCTTCTTCCTCCGTCATGCCAACGGTCGCGATGGGGGGAGTCGAGAAAACCGCCGTTGGAACCTGGTGGAAATTCCATACCTGACCGGCATGCCCGGAGGAAAACAGCCTGTTCGCCAGCATATGCCCTTCCGCCAGCGCCACGGGAGTCAGGTTCATCCGGTTGGTGACATCGCCGATCGCATAATGACCCGCTACATTGGTTTCCCAGCGATCATCAACCGGAATGGCTCCATCTTTTCCGGTCTCGATACCAGCTTCCTTCAGACCCAACCCCTGCGTTGCCGGTACGCGCCCGGTTGCAAAAAATACCAGATCAACCGTCAGGGTTTCTCCTCCGTGATCGAGCATCACGACCCTCTGCCCGTCATGTTTTTCGATCGCAGTAATGGTGCTGTCAGGATGGAGACGAATACCATCCGCCGCGTAGGCATCAGCCAGAGCCGTCCTCATGTCGCCATCAAAACCCCGCAACGGCAGAGACTGGCGATAGATCAGATCCACATCCGCCCCCAGCCCGCGAAACAATCCGGCAAATTCCACCGCGATATATCCGCCCCCCAGAATAGCGATCCGACGCGGCAGGGAGGGAAGATGAAACGCATCATCCGAAACAATCCCAAGCTCCGCACCCGGAATATCAGGACGCGAGGGGTGACCGCCCGTCGCAATGACAATGCGCTCCGCCGTTATTTCCCGTGCCGTGCCGTCACCGCTGGTCAGACGCAAACGATGCGGAGCCAGCAGAGTGGCGCGGGCATCAATGATATCTGCTCCGGCACTGCTCAGTATCCGGCGATAGGCTCCATTCAGACGCTCAATCTCCCGGTCTTTGGCGGTGATCAGTGCGGCCCAGTCATGTTCGCCGCGCTGCGTGTTCCAGCCGAAACCGTGGCTGTCCTCTACAAATCCGCCATATTCCGCCGCCTGCACCATAATTTTCTTGGGCACACAGCCCACATTGACACAGGTGCCGCCCCAGAAACGATCCTCGGCCACGCCGACGCGTGCCCCATGCCCGGCTGCAATACGGGCACAGCGCACACCGCCAGAGCCGCCACCGATGACAAACAGATCGTAATCATAGGCCATACGCTGTTCCTTCTGCTTTCCTGCGTCTCTGCCCAAGCGGGGATCGCTTTATAGAGGGCATATAGTGTTTGCCTCCATTGCGTATTACCCTATCCAAGGCTGGCTGTGATACCGGGGGCACGTCTATAAGGGGCAAGAGATATTTTTCATCAATGGAGGATGACCAGAGTGGTGAATATTTTTTCCCTGTCGTGCCGGTCATCTGTTCCGGCTTCCCTGTTGATGATGACAGCAATTTTTTTGCCGGCTGTCACATACGCCGAAGGGGTTACGCTGCATCGGCAGGCAGCGATTGCCCCGGATATCGCCGCTTTTCCCCGCCCGGAGGGAAATACCCCTGCCCTTCAGCGCATCAACAAGGCACTTGAAAAAGCCGATGCCCGTGTGCTGAGCGCGGCAAAGGGGTGCAAAGGAAATGCAACTGAGGATAGCCTCACCAAAGCCGATGGCTGGTCACGCAAAATCAGCGTCACCATGAACGGGCCAACTTATCTGAGCTATTTCGTCTCGGATTTTGCATCCTGTGGCGGGGCGCATCCGGATTATGGTTTCTTCCCGCTCGTCTACAGCCTCGAAACCGGTTCTCCGGTCAACTGGGTCCGGGTTCTGCCTGCCTCCCTGATCAGCAAGGCCAGTCTGGACAGTGCGGAGGATGGAACACAGCTCGGTGTCGTGCAGTCTGCCGCGCTGATGAAGCTCTACCGGGCTTCCTATCCTCGTCAAGGCAATGCCGATCTCGATGCAGACGCCGTGAAAGAATGTCTGGCCTCCGTCCTGACCGATGAAGTGCCCTTCATGCTATGGCCGGATGCGAAACAGCACGCACTGATGATCCAGCCATCCGGTCTGCCCCATGTGGTGGCGGCCTGTGCCGTCGGTGTTCCCCTGACCACGGACATATTGCAAAAGAACGGGGTATCGAGCGCATTTCTGTCGGTTCTGGAACAGGCTCGCCCCTGATCTCAGACCCACCTCTCAGAGCATCACGCCCCATCAGGGCACCACACCCCAGGAGGGTGGCTCCAGATCCGGGCGGAAGCGCATGCGAGCCAGATCCTCGCGAATGTCCTCTGCCGCGCCATGGGGCGGCATCAGCAGTTCCGGCATGCTGAGATCATGAACATTCCCGGCGAGCAGAAGGAGATTCTGCTCACCGCACATACCTTCCTCGAACAAACGCAGGTTTTGTCCTTCCTGTTGTAACCACGCATCGACTGTGCGGAACAGGCATGACAGCGCCACTCTGTTCGCGGTGGTTTCCAGCACGTTCATCACCACGAAACCGCCTTGAAGCCGTGTGGCACAAAGCTGAAAAAACGACAGATCGAGAAAATGAGGTGGCACTTCCGATCCATGAAATGCATCCACAATGATTGCGCCATAGCGTTGATGCGGATTGATGGCCTGCAAAAACGCGACACCATCGGCAATATGGCATGGAATATCGGAAGGTAAGCCGAAATGCGACCGTGCCAGTTCGAATGAAACGGGGTCAATATCAACGATCTCAACCGCCCGCCCGGCCCGATGCAGCATCGTTGCCAATGAACCGCCACCGCAGCCGATCATCAGCACTGGCTCAGTCAGCCCTGCATCGGTCTGCATCAAAAATCCGAACAAGGCATGTGCATAAGGCGCGTAGCTGACGCCTTGTGCATCGGCTTCACTCTGGCAGGCGCCACGCTGCCAGTAAATATGGGCACCCGTTCCGGGATCGCACCCGATTGTGATATCGCCGAAAGCAGAAAAGGCGATACTGGACGTCGCAGCAAGCTCAATCAAAACACCGTCAGCCTGTGGACAAGAGAAACAGGGAAAGTAGCTCCTATCACAGACCAGCCGTTACGGGGAAGGATAGCAGCCGGGGGCTAAACTACCACCAGACGTAAAATCAGACTATTTTTTCTGCAGACACCCGCTCATGAACGCTGTGCGAAGCTTTGAGTCGAGCTTTTTTTCGCTGGCCTTGGCGTTACAGGATTTCATGCGCTCCTGCGGGTTCATGCCTGACTGGGTGAGACAGCCGCTCATGAAAGCACGGCGTTCATCTCCCCCAACACCCTGATTTTTGGCATCGGCGTTACAAACTGTCATGCGCTGTTGTTGACGACCCTGTTTATCAGTCTCCTCTGCCGCCTGCGCGTGGCCGGAAATGCTGATCAGCAGCATCACCATGACTGTATATGGACAACGCTTCGCCCAGACTGCCATTTTCATCGGCGGGTTTCCCTCTGTTCAAAACGATTTTCGTAAGCAGAACAAAGCCAACACGGAACAGGCTGTCAGGTTTTGGTCAGAGGTTATTTTTCTTCATGCAGGCCTGAAAAAGACGGTCACGCACCAGATTGGGGGCTGGTCCCGGAACGGATGTCGTATCCTTCAGGGCCTGATTGCGGCATTGGGCTACGATCTCGTCCCTGCGCATCATCTGTGCCGAACATGCTGACAGCAACATGATTGTAATCATAGGAAGAAGCCATACCATTGCTTCCATAGATACCCGTTTCATAGCAAACTCCATAATTGTTTTATTGAAGTATCAAAAATAAACTCAAAGTTGATATTTCAATTTTTAAAAAATAAACAAAGCCAAATAGAGAAATTTATTTTACACTGCTCTGATAAATTCATCATTTTAATCATCTCCAGGACTTGTCTGACATGGCCAAACCAGTTTCCACTTTACAGATCCGGCAACAGGCACGTGGCAATACAATGCAGACGCCTGATCCTCACAGAGATCAAGGCGCGAACAATCCACTTCCCGCCCCCAGCATTCGGACACTGGAAAACCCTCTGGCCCCGGAAATGTTCGTCGCCGAAGCCCATGGTTTCTTTATTCATATGGGGAATGTCCATATCACTTTCGCGACCCCGCGCGTTGATCATGGCGAGGAAAGTGCCACCATCAACCGCGCTGTTGTCGGCCGCGTGGTGATGCCTCTGGCAACCGCACAGAATTTTGCAGTCGGTTTATATGATTTTCTGGCGCAGAATGGTTTTACAGTCGAAAAGCCACGCAGCAAGGATTTGCAGTAATTATTCAGGCCCTATCAACGCGGCAGGCGGCTCTACGCGCCACCCCAACACACCAGAGCAGTCGTAGCCATGAGCAATCCAGCCCCCACCCGTGTGCGCAGCATGTCGGCATACGGTCACCTTGTGATGTAATGCAGCCAACGATGAATGGGCCTTTGAACGATCTTTGACCGTTTAATGTATCATTTTACCATCTCTCACGGAACATGTCCGGACCGTCAAGTTTATTCCTGCTGCCGAACCGAAAATGGGCAGCCCGACCGCTTCATGCCCTTCCCTGCCCGATATAGCCGTCATTGACATAGGTTCCGGGCGCATGTCCCAGCCCATGGTCACAGACATGTCTGGCGTCGCATTTTTCCGGTGCCAGAGCCGTCACCCAGTGATTCCAGTCCGTCCACCAGCTCCCTGCGATCTCGGTCGTGTCGGCCAGCCATTCCTCCGGTTCATCCGCCAGGCAATCATTGACCCAGTATCCGTATTTGCCGATACCCGGCGGGTTGACGATCCCGGCGACATGCCCTGCGCCTGACAACACAAAACGCCGCTCTCCGCCCAGAGCCTGCATCCCCCTGTATATCGTCCGCCATGGTGCGATATGATCTTCGCGTGTCGCCAGAAAATAAGCAGGGGCGGTTACGCGGGAGAGATCAATCGGCGTGCCAGCCAGCGCAACGGCATTCGGCACCACCAGCAGATTGTCCCGATACATCGTACGCAGATAAAAAATATGCATCCGGGCGGGCATACGGGTCCCGTCGCTGTTCCAGTGCAACAGATCGAACGGCACCGGCGTCTCGCCCATCAGGTAGTGGTTGACGACAAAAGACCAGATCAGATCATTGGCCCGGAGCAGATTAAACGTCTCCGACATTTCTGTACCGTCCAGATAGCCACGCCGATTCATGCGGGCCTCCATATCCCGCAGCTGCTCCTCATCAATAAACACCGAGATTTCACCGGGATCACAAAAATCGAGCATGGTGGCCAGAAATGAAGTGGAGGCCAGACGATCATCTCCCCGTGCCGCCAGCACACCCGCCGAGCACCCAAGCAGCGTACCACCCAGACAATAACCGATCCCGTTAACCTTTCGCTCTCCGGTAAGGCGGGCAATCTCGTCCAGCGCCTCAAACACCCCCTCTGTCATGTAGTCGTCGAAACTTTTCCCGGCCAGCGTCTCATCCGGATTGATCCAGCTTATGACGAACACTGTATGCCCCTGCGCTGTGGCCCAGCGGACAAAGCTGTTATGAGGTTGAAGGTCGAGAATATAGAATTTGTTGATCCAGGGCGGGACAATCAGCAGCGGACGACGCAGAACCCGTTCGGTCTGTGGCTCATACTGGATCAACTCCATCATCGTATTGCGATAGACGACGAAGCCGGGCGAGGTAGCAATTGTCTCCCCCGTACGGAAAGCCTCGATATCGGTCATGCGGATGCGCAGACGCCCACGCCCGCGCTCCAGATCGGCCAGCAGATTGTTCAGCCCGCGCAGCAGATTTTCGCCGCGCGTGTCGATTGTCCGCTTCAGCACCTGAGGGTTGGTCAGCCAAAAATTGGCTGGACTCATCGCATCAATGAAGTGGCGCGTGTAAAAATCCACCTTGCGCGCGGCATCGGGCGACATGCCGCCGACCTGTCCGATCTGATCCTGAATGAAGCGGGCGGACAGCAGGTAAGATTGCCGGATAAAATCGAAAACCTCGTTCTCCCGCCAGAGTGGATCACGGAATCGGCGATCACGCTTACGGGCCTCCTCACCAGTGCCGGTCAGCGTCACATCCGGCAGATCCTCCTGCGGGGGCAGGCCCATCATACGACGCGCACCTTGCTGCCACAGCACCAGATAATCCCGCCAGAAACCAAGCTGGGCCTGTGCCAGACGGGCCGGATCATGGGCCAGACGCGCCGCCATTTCCAGAAAGGCGCCGCCGATCCGCATCATATACGGCGCCATATCCGCCAGCGGCAGGCCATCAGTAGCATGACCGGCCAACAGGGCTTCAACCGGCCCTTCCTGCTCCACCCGTGCCAGCCAGTCGAGGACAAGGCGCCGGGAACGCTCCGCTATTGAAGCCAGTACCGGCCTGATATCCTCATGAGGCCGTTCCTCCCCTGTCTGCATATGGCGTTTCTTTCCCATCGCACCGGTTCAGATGCCAGCCCTTGCCCCCCGGGCGAAATTCAAGGACTCTTTCAGCATGATGACCGCTTCATAGCGCTCATAAAGCATTGCGGGTCTTGAGGGAAAGCCGCCTCCGTCCGATGATGTGGGTGCTGAAGCGGAACATACGATGCAACGAAACCATTTCTTTTTCAGAGCGATGCCCCATCAGAGCGCGCTCCGTCCAGGACGACTGAAACCGGTTCTGGCTATTCTGGGGAGCCTGCTGGGCGGCCTGTCCCTGAGCGGATGCGGCCGGAATAGTGGTGGCTTCAACCCGGTGGGCTGGTGGCATGATCTGAAAGGCGGCGCCATTGCCGGGCAACGCCCCCCGCCGCCCGGCGTGGATCAACCATACGGCAATTTCGCCTCTGTGCCGCCTCGTCCCGTGATGCCGACCCAGGCGGAGCGGGATAAAATCGCCGGCCTTCTGGCCGCTGCCAGAAGCAATGCCGAGTATCAGGCGAAAACTGATCCTCTGCCCTCTCCGAACACCCCATCGCCGCAAGGGGGAGATAAAAAGGCGACCGCAGGCAAGGACAGTGCTGCGCCTTCCGATCAGGGCAAACAACCATCTTCAGGGTCGTCGCCGAATGCTCCGGCCTCAGCGGCTGCTTCGACCCGGAAACCGGATCAGGATACGGCTCCGGCCAATTCTGCGCCTTCTTCTGCTGCGGCCCCATCTGCGACCGATCCCGCCGCAGAAGACAGTGGTATTTCCGCCAATATGGAAGGGGCAACGGCCAAGCCACCCGCAACGCCGGCAGCCCCCCCTCCGGCTAATGTTTCGCTGGCACAGGCCGTTAAAGACGCGGACAAGCCTGTTACCGCTGATGCAGGTATCACGCGCCTGCCCGCCCAGCCTTATCAATCGAAACTGGCCAACACCGGGCCTGCGCCTTCCATTCCAAACGCGCCTCCACCTCCCCCGAATCTGTCCGGCGTCAGCGTTCCGCTGCGTGGTCCGACGCCCCATCCCACGCCTCCGGTTGCTCCTCCCGGGCCGCCCGTGTTGCTGAAAGGGGCTGCCCTGCAACTCACGCCCGTTGCTTTTTCTGCCGGATCCGCAGTCATCAACAAGGATGCAACCCTTGTGATCAATGCATATGCACTGAAACATGCGGGCCAGAACATCGTGGCAATCGGCTTCGGGGAAGCCGTCAATACCAGCCTGACCGCCCAGAGTGATGCCATGAAACTGGCGCTTGAACGCGCCCGTTCCGTCACCCTGGCACTGGAGCGCGCCGGTATCCCTGCCAGCCATGTGCGGATGGAAGCCGAACCTTTGGGTACAGGCGGGGCCATACGCCTGACCAACTGATCCTCCTTCCATGCACGCCTGAGGCGAATCAGGCGTGAATTCCCTCTCTGCAGGGAGTTCTGTATAGAAGTTTCCCTTCACCTTTCAGCGTCTCTGACCGGATTGCATCCATGCCCGAAGAGTTTCACCGTATCCGCCGCCTGCCGCCCTATGTTTTCGCGGAGGTGAATGGTGCCAAGGCCCGTGCCCGTGCGGCGGGAGAGGATATTATCGACCTCGGCATGGGTAATCCCGACGGCCCTACGCCACCGCATATCGTCGCCAAGCTGATCGAGGCTGTGCAGGATCCCCGCACCCATCGCTATTCCGTCAGCAAGGGTATTACCGGGCTGCGCAAGGCGCTGGCGAATTATTACGAGCGCCGCTTCGGCATCACCCTGAACCCGGAAAACGAAGTCATCGCCACGCTCGGCTCCAAGGAAGGGCTGGCCAATCTGGCGGCCGCCATCACCAGCCCGGGTGATACGATTCTGGTTCCGAACCCGTCCTATCCAATCCATCAGTTCGGCTTCATCATCGCCGGAGCCGCCGTGCGCAGCATTCCGGCCACACCGGATGAGACCATGCTGCGGGCGCTGGATGTCGCCGTCAGGCACTCCGTACCGAAGCCGACCGCGCTGATCGTCAACTTTCCCTCCAATCCCACCGCCTGGGTGGCCGATCTCGATTTCTACCGCGAGCTGGTGGCATTTGCGCGCAAGCACGAGATCTACATCCTCTCCGACCTCGCCTATGCCGAGATTTACTTCGGAGATCGCGTCCCGCCCTCCATCCTTCAGATCGAGGGGGCCAAGGATATTGCGGTGGAATTTACCTCGCTCTCCAAGACCTATTCCATGCCAGGCTGGCGCATGGGCTTTGCGGCAGGCAATCCGCGATTGATCAATGCGCTGACCCGCATCAAATCCTATCTGGATTATGGTGCCTTCACCCCGATCCAGATTGCCGCCGTCGCCGCCCTGAACGGCCCGCAGGATTGCGTCGCCGATATGCGCAAGCTCTACAAGGAACGCCGTGACGTGCTGATCCGCGGCCTGCATGCCGCAGGGTGGAATGTGCCGTCCCCGGAAGCCAGCATGTTTGCCTGGGCACCCATTCCGGAGCAATACGCGCATCTGGGGAGTGTGGAGTTCTCCAAACTGCTCCTCTCCCGCGCCAAGGTCGCCGTGGCCCCCGGCATTGGCTTCGGCGAGTATGGCGACTCCCATGTCCGCATCGCGCTGGTCGAAAATACCCAGCGCCTGCGTCAGGCCACCCGCAATATCCGCGCCTTCCTGCAAGGCCATTCCAATGTTGCCGAGCCGGATAGCGATCCCGGTGCCGATACCAACGAGAAAGCTTCCGAACATGCCTGATACATGCCTCTCTTCCTCTGCTTCTCCGCTACGTATCGGTATTGCCGGACTGGGCACTGTGGGTGCGGGCGTGGTACGCATCCTGACGGAAAATGCGCCTCTGCTCGCGGCGCAGGCCGGTCGGCGGCTGGATCTGGTTGCGGTTTCTGCGCGTGATCGCTCCCGCAATCGCGGGGTCGATCTGGGTGGCGTGCGCTGGTATGAAGATCCGGCTGCTCTGGCCTCCGATCCGAATGTCGATGTCGTGGTGGAGGTCATTGGCGGCTCCTCCGGGCCGGCCGCCACTCTGGTCGAGGCGGCGCTTGAGGCTGGCAAGCCGGTCGTTACCGCCAATAAGGCGCTGATCGCCGTGCATGGCGCACGACTTGCCGCACTGGCTGAAAAGCATGGCGTGCCGCTTACCTTCGAAGCCGCGGTGGCCGGCGGCATTCCGATCCTGAAAACCATCCGCGAAGGCCTGAGTGCCAATCGCATCCGCCGTGTGGCCGGTATCCTGAACGGCACCTGCAACTACATCCTGACCGTGATGCGGGAACAGGGCCGGGACTTCGGTGATGTTCTCGCTGAAGCACAGGCACTCGGCTATGCCGAAGCCGATCCCAGCTTCGACATTGATGGGGTGGATGCAGCCCATAAGCTGGCCATTCTGGCTGCTCTCTCTTTCCGCCGCCCGGTCTCGTTCCAGGATGTCCATATCGAAGGTATTCGCGGCATCACGGCCCTTGATATCGGATTTGCACAGACGCTCGGCTACCGCATCAAGCTGCTGGGCATCGCCCAGCACGATGTGGAGGGCGTATCCGCGCGCGTCCATCCCTGCATGGTTCCGGAAGGCACCTCCATTGCGCATGTAGACGGCGTATTCAATGCCGTGCTGGCAGAGGGTGACTTCGTAGGCAGAATCCAGATGGAAGGCCCCGGAGCCGGCAGCGGACCAACCGCCAGCGCCGTCGTGGCCGATCTGCTGGACATCGCCCGCGGACGCGCCGGACCGGCCTGGGGGGTTGAGTCCTCCGCACTGACTCAGGCGCAGGCCGTGCCGATCAACGCACATCACGGAGCCTATTATCTGCGTCTCATGGTGGTCGATCGTCCCGGCGTGCTGGCCGATGTAACCGCCATTTTACGCGATCACGGTATTTCTCTCGAAAGCATGCTGCAGAACGGGCGCAATCCAGGTGAGACCGTACCGATCGTTCTGGTCACACATGAAACAACCGAAGCATCCATGCAGGATGCGCTCATCATGATCTCGGAACTCAATGCAGTGCAGGAACGTCCGGCCCTGATCCGTATCGAAAAGAACTGATCTTAGGGATCATTTTTCTACTCTATGATCTGATGGAAACTGCCTGATGAAGGAAAATCCTCTGTCAGGCAGTTTTTTTAATTATAGACCCGTTTGACCGTGACAGGCTTACGGAATATTTGATGATAAAGTGAATTTGAATAATAAATGCCTTTTATGTGCTTATTTTTGCATGGGAATTTTTCCTCCGAAATGAATTCTTCTGTTCCTTACAGAATCAAAATTATTTAGCCATATTTCTGATAGGTATGATTAAATTGTATTTTATAATATAATATCCTATAAGAGATTGAAAAATCATTGTTATTTTTTCAAATCTCATTATGTTCAGTCCGGAATATGGAAGGCAAATAATTTTTTACTAAAAAATTGCCATGAAGACTTTATTTGCCTAATAATAGTCAGCCTATTTTTTAGCAGGAGAGGCAATTTGTCGGACGATACCCCCCCATCCCGTCTGCTTGAATTAACGGCCCAGATAGTTGCCGCCCATATCAGCCATAATTCTGTGCAAGCTGAAGCAATCCCTTCATTTATTCAGCAGATACATCATACACTCAGCACGATCGGGACACCTGTTGTTGAGCCGGAACGTTTGACCCCGGCTGTTCCCGTCAAGCGTTCAGTTTTTCCGGATTACATTGTGTGCCTTGAAGACGGCAAAAAACTGAAAATGCTGAAGCGGCATCTTCAATCCGCCTATTCCATGACTCCCGAGCAGTATCGTCAGCGCTGGAGCCTCCCACCTGATTATCCCATGGTTGCCCCCAACTATGCAGAGCGACGCTCCAGCCTTGCGAAACAGAATGGTCTGGGCCGCAAAACGCGCGAGGAGTTCGATGAGATTGAAGCCCCTGCGGCGCCTCGTCGACGTCGCAAGACAACAGCCTGAAACGAATAGACCGCGTCTCATCTCCATGAGGCGCGGTCTATTATATCCGGGTTCAGAATAAGCGCAGGCCGGGGTCTCCTCCCCGGCCTGTTTCATTATTACTGGAACGGATAGTAACGGATGCTGAACATCGCGATATGCGCATGGGCAACCGGTGAGCCGCCCAGTCCTTTGAACGCAGTCCGCTCGGTATAGGAATACTGCAGGCCGGTTTGAACGGTGCCGTACGGCCCCTTCAGGGCTCTCCACCAGAACCCGGTGGTTCCCTGCACGATACCAGACGTATTACCGACACAGGTGCCAGCGGCAGCACCTTCGATCGAGCATCCGACATTGCTGTAAAGCGGGCTGCCGTAGCCGTAACCTTTACCATTCGCGCTGTAGGAACGGGAGCCTTCCTGCTCCGTGCCCACATAGGCATAGAGGTCGAGCGAAGGACGGGGATGGCCGACCACGCCCACCATGGCCATGACTTCCGGCAACGGAACCGGATCGCCATTGCGGCCCAATGTCGCATCCGGCAGCTGGGAGCTGCCGTAGCGGCCGATACCAACACCGGCAAGGAAGTTACCCTGGAGGGTAACCTTCTTGTTGAACATGGGGATGACGAAGGATGCGCCACCACCACCTGCCGGAACGACCTGGCTGGTGCCGCTGCCGTTATACGTCACATGCGTGCGCAGGAAGCGCGCCACACCGAACAGTTCGTAGTGGCCATAGCCCGGATCGAAAGCAACCTTCGCGGTGATATCGGGTGCCGGATCAAGAGAATAGTTATTGGTGCCGGCATAACCGGAGCCACCAGCCTGAGCATAGGTGACGGTCGCACCACCCAGAGCCGTATCGGTCGCCGACTGACCAGCCGTCGTCACCTGATTAGGACCGACATACATGCTGGTCTGCGGATTTTCGAGGCCCATAGCAATGTTGACGCGGTGGTTATCCAGCGTCTTCCACAGACGGATCTGCGGCTGACGGGTCCAGACGAAGCCCGGCACGTACTGGGCATCGATAGTGAACGGTGTCAGTTCCTTACGCGGCGTGATCTCGGAAGTAGACTGCGTCAACAGCGACCAGGTCTGACCAGCCAGCAGATGGAGGCCCATATCGCTGCGGTCGATCGTCAGGTAACCATGACGAAGACGCGGGTTATAACTGTTGCTCTCCGTAGAGTTTGCAGTCGGTGCAGCGCCGAGGAAGTCGGATTCCAGATAGGCGGCAAGATGGGTGTATTTGCCCACATCAGACTGTGCCAGCAGCGACACACGGCTCTGACGCGCTGTCTCGCGGAATTCCGAAAGATTGCCAGCCACGTTATTGCGGAACGGGATGCCGTTCCAGCTGGAGGCGATATCAGCCCCTTCACTGGTTGTACGGAACACACTGGCCGCTTCGATAAAGCCACCGACTGTGATCGTCACCGGGCCCAGGCGCAGAGCACCCTGGGTCTTGCCGCCATCCGCCAGCTGCGCAGAAGTTGCGCTGTCATAGGCCGGGCTGCTGCGCGTGATGCCGACGATACTGCCAAGGTTACCGGCAGGCTGCATATCCAGCGCATGCGTCGCCTGACGTGCGGCGGCTTCACTGCGAATAGCCGTTTCCTGAGCCTGCTTTGCCTCCTGATGAGCCGCGACAATATCCTTGTCACGACGAGCAAGCTCGGAACGCACATGGTGCAGCTCGCCCTTCAAAGCCTGGATCTGTTTCTCGATGGCCACAACCTTGTCGTCCATGCTGTCCGCATGGGCGGTTTGAAAACTGGCCGCGGCAACTGCCGTCGCTGCCAGTAAGCTGCACTTGAATGCTGAATGCGCCTTGCGCATGAGCTCCCCGCTATAAATCGTTTCGGTGAGCGGCTCATTACGGCCAGACACAGTTCGATAAAAATGAAGCTTCCAAGACATTGTGAACATACAACGAACATTTGATGGCAAGAAGCCTGCTAGATCAGCCGTTGGATAATGACCGGCCACGTTGAGACTTCCATTGAGAATCACAGAAACAAGATTAACGATGCCGGGATATTTTGTTTTCTTATCGAAATATCAACAAGCTGGGCCATACGACATTCACATCCAGTCATGTGATGCAGGAAGGCCGATGCTCTGCCCGCCCCCGATGTCGGTGACGGCATGATCAATGAATTTTCATTTTCCATCCCTTACACACCGCCTGGATTTCAGCGATGGTAAAAGCCGAAGACATTATTTGAGAATGCAGATTTTATTTTCCATGACCCCAGATCAAGCACCCTCCCAACAAAATGCGCTACGCCGGCTATGGCGTTGGGCGTTTCTCGGCGCAACGGGCGGTACCATTGCTATTGGGGGATTCGCATGGGGATTTACCGCTTACAAAAACATGCCCGATCCGGTGACACTGGCACGGCTGGCTTTTGTCGAGCCATCCCAACGGGGAACACTTTTTGCAAGCCGGGAAATTCCGCCTTCCTCCTATCCGCGTCCGTTCCAGGAGAATTTTCGTCCCTGGATCAAAACCGTGCCATGGAAAGGTCAGCAGGTCTCCGTTCAACAATTCCTTGATACAACCAGGACCAATGCGATTGTCGTGGTCAATGAAGGAGTCATCACACAGGAATGGTACCGCGATGGCATGGGGCCGAATACACTGTTTCCGTCGTGGTCTCTGGCCAAATCGATCGTTTCACTCATGGTCGGCCAGGCTATCGGGCGGGGATTGCTGCATGAGGATGACAGGCCGGAGGCTCTGCTGCCCAACCTTCAGAAAGCAGGCATTGATCCCCGCATTACTGTGCGCAATCTGCTGGATATGACCAGCGGTCTGGCAATCCCCGAGAACTACAATCCCTGGCGTCCTTTCCGGGGCACTGCCGGGATGTACCTGACGCATGATCTGGGGGCCTATATCCGTGCCCATCACTCTCTGGCCTTTACGCCGGGCAGCAAGGGCGTCTACCGCAGTGTGGATACCGAGATCCTCGGCCTGATCCTGTCGCGGGTAGAGCATCTGACACTATCCGAAATCCTGTCGAAAGGCATCTGGGATCCGATCGGAGCCAAGCGTGCCGCATACTGGAATCTGGATCATCCGGGGGGGCGCGAAAAAGCATTCTGCTGCATCAATGCGGCTGCACGGGATTTTGCCAAAATCGGACAGCTCGTACTGGATCGCGGCCGTGTCGGGAACAGACAGATCGTTCCTGAATTCTGGATCGAGCGCCTTTACAAGCCCGCGCCTGCCCGGGTCGACGGGCTGGAATATTCCGCCCAATGGTGGCACACGGAATCGGATATCAACGATATCTCCGCCATCGGGGTGTATGGCCAGTATATCTATGTCGATCCTGTCTCACGCAGCGTCGTCGTCAAACTGAGTGATTACGGCGCCGAACAGGATGAGGCCGAGACCCTCGACGTTCTCAACATCCTGGCCGCAGCAGCCAAAAATTAAAGCGCCTTTCCCACTCAGGAGCCGGGTGGAACCACCATGCAGGAAAGCTGCCTGCGACTGAGTTCATTACAGGCCTGACTGGCCTGTGCAGCAGTCAGCTGGGTCAACCGGGCACGATAGAGCACATTTCCGCCAAAAGGTGCTGTTGTCGGTATCGTCACCTGTGCATTGTGCAACAATGCCGGGGCCGCATTCCGGGCTCCGCTGGCCACGGTCTGTGCCAGAGAACGGCTGGCGAAAGCACCGACCTGAACGGACCAACCACCTCCGGCTGCGGAGGTAGCCGGGATCACCACCGGAGCTGTCGGCTGATAACGTGACGCAACCGTTGGCGGCGTCATGACCCTTGCAGTCGGATAAGATGAAGCCGCCCCATAGCTGTTCGTCTGCCCGGAAGGATAGAGACTGCCGCCATAGGGTGGAACAGGTGGAGGCAAGGCTGATGCAGACACGCTCCCCTGTCCTGTTGCAACCTGCGCCCCCATATCCCGGCATGGTCGGGAGGGATCGAAGGCCGAATCCTTGTCACAGTTTTCCGCGGTCGGCCCGTGCGACACGAACGGTTGTGCGGCCCCTCCGTAAGAAGCCAGTGTAACGCCTCCTGTCATGCCACTGGCTGCACCAGGCTGGCAGGGGCGCGACGGATCATAGGCCGCATCAGAATCACAGGCGGAACTGCTGGCCGTTGTGGCAAAACGTCGCTGAGGGGCAGCCTGTGCTACCATCACGGGCGCAGATGTTGCGGGAGAGGAACCGCCCCCCAGACGAGGTGCAATGATCGAGACATAATTGACAGTCTCACCCGGCAGGCCGCCAGTTCCGTTCAGATAGGAAGCCAACCGCCCCGGCCCTGCATTATAGGCCGCCAGAAAGCCGGGAGAACCGTACTGGTCATACATTTCCCGGATATAGGCCGTTCCCGCCAGCACATTGTTATGCGGGTCGTACGGATCATCCCCGAGGTGATAACGATCCCGCATCAGGGAATATGTACCGGGCATCAGCTGCAACAATCCCATAGCTCCGGCTGAAGAAACGGCGGTGGAGCGTCCGGCACTTTCCTGCCGCATCACGGCACGAATCCAGCTTTCGGGTACAGAAAAGCGTTGTGATGCTTCCTTGATGTATGGCCCCCATGGATCGGAGGGCGGACCAGGGGGTGTATATTCACCGCTTGATCCGTATTCCTCTCCGCCACTGCCGTCATAGGGAACGCCACCATAGGAAGAGGCAGACCGCCCGGAATGCCCCCCACAGGCCGCCAAAGCGCACAGGGCACCGAGACTCGCCACAGTGCCAAGGCGCCTCGCAAAAAGGCCGAGCGACCCGTTTTCGGGCATTTCGTTCCCCAAACCCTGCATATCCGCCTTCACGGGTTTCCGAAAGATGCTGCAGCATCCTAGAGATGACATCATGAAAATGCTACAAGCATCTGATGCGACTTGGCATTTGCGTTCTTACTTCTGCCTTTCCGTGATATTCCTGCTGCAGTTTGGAACAGGGACGGCATCTTGCCTTCAGCAGATCACCCCAATATGCACGCATCATGAGCCAGACATCTTCCTCCTCCCCTTCTTTGCGCATTGAGACCCTGTCCGGAGAGGCGCTTGTTCCAGTGCTTCCCGCGCTTGCCCGCCTGCGGCTGAGCGTCTTCCGCACATGGCCCTATCTGTACGATGGTGATCAGGCCTATGAACAGCGCTACCTTCAGACCTATGTGCGCAGTCCCGGTGCAGGGGTGGTGCTGGCATGGGACGGAGCGCGCGCTGTCGGAGCCTCTACCTGTCTGCCCATGGTTGAGGAGGAAGAAAATGTCTCCGAGCCGTTCAGGAAGCGTGGATGGGATCCGGCGCGGTTTTTCTATTTCGGTGAAAGCGTTCTGCTGCCCGAATATCGCGGCTGCGGTGTTGGTGTTGCCTTCTTCCGGGAACGGGAAGCCCATGCGAAACGCGTCTCCAACTGCGACTACGCCACGTTCTGCTCGGTGAAGCGGCCTGAGAATCATCCGTCCCGGCCGGCAGACTGGGTACCGCTGCATGAATTCTGGACCCGTCGCGGCTTCACGCCCTTCCCCTCCCTGACCTGCCGCATGTCATGGAAAGATGTCGGAGAAGCCGAGGAGACCGAAAAGGAACTGACATTCTGGATCAAATCCCTGTCCGGTGCCCCTCTGCCGGAAGAGAGCAAGGGATGAGCAGCATCGCAAAAACCCTGAAGATCGGTGTGCTGGCCTATCCGATCGAAGGGGTCACGCTGGAAGGCTACGCCGCCAAGCTCGACCGCCTGGTGGCCGAAGCTGCCGCCGCTGGAGCCGAATTGCTGCTGATGCCTGAATATGCCTGTGTCGAGGTTGCCGGCGGCTATGTTTCCAGCCCCGATGTCGATGCGGAGCTGAACGCGGTCTGTGCCCGCGCGGCCGGAATTCTGGCGGCCCAGCGGGATACCGCCGTGAAATATGGCGTCTGGCTGGCCCCCGGCTCCGTGCCGGTGCGCGGGCCGAATGGCATCACGATCAACCGCGCCCCGCTCTTTGCCCCTGACGGTAGCGTCGCCTTTCAGGACAAGCGGGTGATGACACGGTTCGAAAACGAACACTGGTTCGTCTCGCCCGGCGCGCCACCGGGGATTTTTGAAACCCCGTGGGGCAAAATAGGACTGACTATTTGTTATGATACCGAATTCCCCGCCCTGGCCCGTGCGCAGGTAGAAGCCGGCGCCTGGCTGATTCTGGCGCCCTGCTGCACCGATACGCTGCGTGGCTATAACCGCGTCGGCTTTTCCGCCCGGGCACGGGCTCTGGAAAACCAGTGCTATGTCGCCGTGGCTCCCACGGTGGGCGATGCTGCATGGTCAGGTGCACTGGACACCAATCGCGGCTATGCAGCCGTGTATGGCCCGGTGGATCGCGGCTTTCCCGAAGATGGCATGCTGGCCCGCGGTGCACTGGATGAGCCGGGCTGGATTTATGCCGCGCTTGATCCGGCGAAAATTCAGGACGTGCGAGTCAATGGCGGCGTTTTGAATCATCGTGACTGGCCGGCATCGGTCGGCCAATGCGCCATCCTGCCACGCGGACCACTGGAAATAGCGTGAGCGGAGACAACGCGTGACAGCTCCGCTGATCTATATCGTCGCCGGCGAGCATAGCGGTGATGTACTCGGCGCCAGGCTGATCCATGCATTGCGAGCCATCAACCCGTCGATCCGCTTTGCGGGGATTGGCGGGCCTCGCATGGAAGAATGCGGCTTCCAGAGCCTGTTTCCCATGCATGAGCTGGCCGTCATGGGGCTGATTGAAATCCTGCCACGGGTGCTGAAACTGCGACGACGGTTGCAACAGACGGTTCAGGATATTGAAACCCGCCGCCCCGATCTGGTGCTGACCATCGACAGTCCCGGCTTCTGTCTGCGTCTGTTACGCGCCATACAGCCTTTCGGCATCAAAAGGGTGCATTACGTCGCACCACAGGTCTGGGCGTGGCGGGAACATCGCGTCAAACGGTTTCCCGGTCTGTGGGAGCGGATGCTCTGTCTGCTGCCTTTCGAGGAAAAATGGTTTGCCGAGCGCAATGTGCCGGGGCAATTCGTTGGTCATCCGGTGCTGGAATCCGGGGCTGATCAGGGGGATGCCGCCCGATTCCGCGCGCGGCATAGTCTGGCCGATAATGCCCGCGTTATCGTGCTGATGCCCGGCAGCCGGGCCAATGAGGCAGGCAGGCTGCTACCCGTCTATGGCGAGACCCTGCGTCTGCTGATGCAGAATATCCCCACCATCACGCCTGTTATTCCACTCGCCTCCAGCACGGCGCATACGGTGCGGGGGGCTGTCTCATCCTGGCCGGTGCAACCGATTTTCATCACCGACATTGCCGACAAACACGATGCGTTTGCCGCCGCCGAGGCCGCATTGACTAAATCCGGCACATCAACGCTGGAATTGGCCATGGGCGGCGTTCCGATGGCCGTGACTTACCGCGTCAACCGCATCACCGCCATGATGGCACGCAGATTGATCCGTGTACCGTATGTCGCCATGGTCAACCTGCTGGCAGGCCGTGAAATCGTTCCGGAACTTCTTCAGGAAAACTGCACGCCCACAAAAATAGCTGCGGTTTTAACCAGCCTGATGAACAATGCCCCTGATACAAATGGCATGGGTGCCGCCGACAGCCAGAAACAGGCCTTGAAGGCAGTGGTTGCTTCCCTGCATGCGCCCAATCGGCATGCGTCAGATGGACTGCCCTCCTCTGCCGCTGCGGCCTCCATCATGGAGGTGCTGGGCCAATAATCATCCAGCTGATTGCGGTTGGTAAATCGACAACAACCATCAGGGATGTTATCGATACACGTATTGTTTATTCCTGATTGCATAAGGTTGAGTGATTGTGACCCTGCTAATGCCGCTCGCCATGCATGAAAAAGAAATCGAGTTATTGACCACCTTTCTAGGGTCGACCCAAAATTATGTCGAATTCGGAGCAGGAGGCAGCACCTGCCTTGCCGCCCAACATGTCGGCAAAAGCATTCATACAACTGATTCCTCCATCGACTGGCTACAGCATGTTGAAAACACCTGCCGTTCTGCCAACACACCCGTTTTTCCTGTCACGCGGTTTGTTGATATAGGCCCGATTACTGCATTGGGTGGACCAACCGATTTAAGCAAGCGTCCTCTCTGGCCCAACTATCATGAGGAATGCTGGGGTGATCCCGCCTGGTCGGAAGGCGACTTCTACCTGGTGGATGGACGGTTCCGTGTTGCATGTTTCATGCAGATTTTACTGCATGCTCCAACGGATGCATGCATCGCCCTGCACGATTACACGACGCGTCAACATTACCACATTGTTGAGACTGTTGCGCGCCCCATCGCCCGCGAGCGTGATTTATCCATTTTCGTACGTCGTTCCGATACACGTCCAGTCACTGTCAGACGTCTGTTGGAAGAATATCGTTATGAAGTCGCATAACAGTTGATCAAGGGCTTTATCAAGGCATTTCAGCCAGCCTGACCAAAGGGTGCACGTCATGCATGCCATGACAAAGTACCTCCTCAACAGCCTTTTCATGATATCTGGCGTAGGACTGACACGGTCTGATGATCGCGTGTTCGATTCTCTCCGGCCTGCATTATTCTGATGTTGCGTCAAGAATGCCGGAACTACCATCCGGGCAGAGCCCTATCTGGGTTTACGGAAGTACGGGTTCCATCGCGATGGCCATCCAGCCAGAGATCCTGATCGACAATAAGCTAGTTGGCGCAGCGATGACAGGCAGCACATTTTGCGCCGATATCCTGCCGGGACAAATCAGATATCTTAAATATATCACATGAAAAATAATAAATATTCCATAATCAAACAATTATTTCCTTGTCAGGATTTTTGAATGTAAATAAGGGTAATCTTGATTATGGAAAGCACCCATTATGGCCACTCTCCCAAACGATCCTCTTTTCAAATATCAGTGGGGTTTGCTGAACACAGGTCAGTTTAACGGTTATATTGCTGGAATTGATATCAATGTTCTCCCGTTATGGTCAGAATATACCGGCGCTGGAGTGAAAGTAGCCGTCGCGGATACCGGATTTCAGCTTGATCACCCCGACTTTGCCGGGCGCGTCGATACAACAGAAAGCTGGGATGCCGTCAGCGATACACCAGGGGGAGGCCCTGTTACTGGCAATGACAATCATGGTACAGCAGTCGCCGGCATTATCGGCGCCGGTATCAACGACGCTATTGGCGGGACGGGTGTCGCCCCAGGCGTAACACTGTTATCATTGCGAGTTTTGGGCAATCAGACGGATGACAGCCGGGATAGTGACGCAACGGAAAAGGCAACAACCATCGGCTTTTCCAAAGCACTTCTGGCAAATGTCGATGTCATCAATAACAGCTGGGGACCGACCAATCCCGGCGTAGGCCCAAATGCCAAAACTGTTTTCAGTGATAACTGGTCAGGCGGCCAGAATCAGGAAGGCATCGCCATCTCCGCACTCGCGACTTATGGCCGACAGGGGAAAGGCACTGTCATCGTTTTTTCAAACGGAAATGCCCGCAAATATGATGACGATGCCAATCTGAATAATAATACCAATTCAAGATTTACCATTGCTGTCGCTGCCATTGATGGAAATGGACACTATTCGTCATACAGTTCTGCAGGCGCAAATCTGCTGATTTCTGCACCAGGAAGTGAGGGAGGAAGCACAACCACGCCCACAGGCGGGATCGTGACTTCTGACCGGACAGGTTCAGACGGTTACAACAAAACGCCGGGTAATGCGGGTAATAATACATATGGATTTAACGGCACGTCAGCAGCCGCGCCTTTTATTAGTGGCGTAGCTGCCCTCATGCTGCAGGCCAACCCCTCCCTCGGCTATCGTGATGTTCAGCAGATCATGGCCTATACGGCACGGCAGAATGATGCCTCCGACACATCATGGTTGGACAATGGAGCCCAAACCGGCAATGGCGGAGGTCTCCATTTCAGTCGCGATTATGGATTTGGACTGGTTGATGCACATGCCGCTGTGCGGGTCGCAGAAAGTTATGGCGTGCTAACCGAATATGGCATGAAAGGCTTCAGCAAATCCGAACTGAACGTTACACAGCAAAATGTCAATTTTACTCCCTCCAGCCCGATCACCATCGCAGCCGGACAAAGCTATACATTCAATCCCGGCTATCAGAATCTGATGAGTGTGGAGCATATCGATCTTCTGTTATCTCTCAATGCGCCGGATACGAGTGCGCTGACAGTTACCCTCGAATCGCCTGCCGGAACATCTGTCAACCTTGTTGACCAAACGCCGAATGTCTCTAAAGAATCAGCCAACGTTGCATGGCCGGGATCTTTCAGCCTTGGCAGTTTTGCTTTCATGGGTGAAGATTCGACCGTTCTGTCCAGTTCCGGCCAGATTACAGGCCGCTGGCATGTCACGATTACCAATCAGGGCAGCACACCAATTTCACTCAACTCCGCCAATCTTGGACTCAGCGGCAGCCAGTACAGCTATAAATCCTTTCTCTACACTGACAGCTACGCAGATCAGGTGACTCATGATCCTGGTCGGGCCTATGCAATCGTGCCCAGCGCCAATACAGACGTCATCATGAATGCCTCGGCCGTGACAGGCTCCGTTTCAGCCGATCTGCCAAACAACACAATCAGCATCAACGGGGTTAAGACATATGTCTCAACCACCCATGCGATTCCTTCTTCTGGGTTCACGCCATCAATTGACGCATTTTTCAGCGGTGATGGAAACGATACGCTGGTCGGAGGCACCGGACAGCTTCTGGCTCCCGGTCGTGGGAATAACAGTGTTCTGCTGGGAGGCAGCACGGGAATCGCTCAGTCTATCGGTAATGATACCATCACTGCGCTTCAGGGGGCTGCTACGGTTAATGCCTCCGGTCATGCCGCAATCTTCTCCAATGCAGCCCAGCTGAATTTCGTGGGTACGGGAGGGGCCAGCACCATCGTTGGTGGAACGGGCACATTATCGGTCAACGGCGGCAGCGCACACGTCACCGTCTTCGGCAGCAGTGGCGGCAATGATACCATTCTTGGTGGCAACAGCGGGAACAACCAACTGGCTGCCAATGGTTCCGGATCAATACTGTTTGGTGAAAGCGGCTCCAGCGTTCTTTATGGCAGCAATACAGGTGCATCGACCCTGGTGACAGCCGGAGCAAACAACACCGTCTTTGGCGGCACAGGTAGCAGCACTATCCTCAGCAATGGCTCTCACGATCTGGTGGTGATGGATCAGGGCGCCACCACCCTGTTCGGTGGTCAGAATGCCGCCATCTTCACCAACAGCGCCAATGCCACTATCGTCGGAGAGACAGGTTCCTACGCCGTCGGCTTCGGCAGTGGCACCAGCAACGCATGGGCCAGTGCCTCCACCGATCTGTTCCTGTTCGCCAACGGACAGGCCGGAGGAAACGTCACAATCAGCAATTTCCAGGTCGGAAAAGATTTCATCCAGTTACAGGGATATGGCGACAACGTGGTGCAGACTGTTCTCGCCAACGCAACACAAAGTGCAGCCGGCCTGTCGATGACGCTGAGTGACAATACGCACATTACTCTGACAGGGATCTCCTCCCTGAACAGTAACAGCTTCATGGTCTAAAAGCAGGCAAGAAAGAAGAGGGGACAGAAGGTAGTTCCCTCTTCCTGACCTGCCGTTATCCCTCGTGACGTATGAGGCCGGAGGCCTCCAGACGGGCACGAGTATCATTCATACTCTCTGCTACGGCCAGAGCCGCAGCCAGGGCGCGCCTGCCAGCATAGGCGTTCACCAGAACCGGAGCACCATCGAGGATCGAAGCGGCAAAAGCCTCATGCTCCGCCGCCAGAGCGTCATGATCCTTCCAACCGGTTTCCTCGATTCGGGCACCCTGTCCGCCGGGAATGGGCAGGCCGCGATCCCGTCCGATCATCATCAGTTTGCGATCCATAAAATTCACGGACATGTAGCCATTCTGCGCAAAAAGGCGCATTTTTCGCTCGGTCTTGAGCGAAATCCGGCTTGCTGTGATGGTCGCCACCGCTCCGTTTTCGAAACGCAGCCTGGCATTGGCGATATCCTCATGCGGCCCGGCAACGGGGGCACCCACCGCATCCACCGACAGGATCGGGCTATCGACCAGCGCCAGCACCAGATCGAGATCATGGATCATCAGATCCAGAATCACCGAGACATCGGTGCCCCGTGGCTTGAACGGCGCAATGCGCGTAGCCTCGATATAAAGTGGCCGCTCCATACGGTTCGCAACCGCCGCGTATTCGGCGGAGTAGCGCACCAGATGCCCTACTTGCAGCACGCGCCTTTTTTCCTCGGCCAGCGCCGCCAGCCGGTCTGCCTGCTCCAGAGTGGCAGCAATAGGCTTTTCGATCAGCACATGCAGCCCGGCTGCCAGAGCACGCTCGGCCAGTGCGAAATGCGCCTCGGCTGGGGCGGCAATGACAATTGCATCGCACTGCGCCAGTAAGGCATCAAAGCCCAACGCCACAGTTTTCGTTTCTTTCGCCAGCACCAGCGCCCGCGTCTCATCGGGATCGAAGATGCCTGCCAGCACCGCCCGGCGGCTTGAGGCGATTTTCAGGGCGTGAAACCGCCCGAAATGACCGGCACCGGCAAGCCCGATGCGAAGGGTCGATCCTGAAGGCAGCGTATCATGTGTCTGGCTCATGGCCTGCCGGTTTAGCAGGGGTTGCGGCGTTTGCCAGCCTCCTGCCGGCCCGGCCTTTTATTTATTGCGAAGAGATGCCGCCTTGCCATGGGAGGCTCGCCCGTGTCATCTGCCGCCCCAAATGGTTTCCTAACCGCATAAAATCGCGGCCCCACCGCCGGAGGAACGTTCTGCCGTGCTGTATTTCAGCCGTCTGAAAACCACGACGATCTATCTTGTCTGCCTGCTTGGCATGTTGCTTTGCCTGCCGAATCTGATGGCACGCCCGGCGGCATGGCTGCCCTGGCGCACGGTCCATCTCGGCCTTGATCTGCGCGGAGGCAGCTATCTGCTGATGCAGATCGACATGAAAGCCGTGGTCAGGGAACGGCTGGAGTCGCTGTCAGACACGGCGCGGCAGGCGATGCGCAATGCCCATATTTTCTATACCGGTCTGAAGGCGGAACCGGATGCCAACCGCATCGTGCTGAGTCCCCGCGATCCCGCCCAGCTGAATGCCGCCGTCGCGGCGCTCGGCAAGGCGGTCGAGAATGAGGTCTCCGCCAATGGGGTCAGAGAGGTTGAGGTCAAGGCTCTGGAGGGCGCGCAAGCCGGCCAGATCGCCTTGATCCTGCCCGAAGCCGCTTTGCATGACCGGGCAACGGCTGCGGTGCAGCAGTCGATTGAAATCGTCCGCCGCCGTATCGACCAGACCGGTGTCGTCGATCCGAACATTGCCCGCCAGGGTGAGGACCGGATCGTCGTACAGCTTCCCGGTGTGGACGATCCGCAGCGGATCAAGGACTTGCTGGGCACCACCGCGAAAATGACTTTCCATATGGTCGATGCGTCGGCCACCCCTGCCGCCGTGCCGCCGGATGATATTGCGCTGCCGGAGGAGGGAACCGGGCAGAAGCTGGTCGTCAAACGGCGGGCGGATGTGGATGGCGCCGATCTGACCGATGCCCGGCCTGTGCCGAACCAGCAGCGTGCCGGTGCATGGTCGGTCAGCTTCACATTCAATGGCGTAGGCGCGCGGAAGGTAGCAGACATCACCGCAGCCCATCAGGGTGAGCGTTTCGCCATCGTGCTGGATAACCGCATCATCAGCGCGCCGGTCATTCAATCCGTGATTCCGGATGGACGCGGCGAGATCACCGGCAATTTCACGGCCAAAACCGCGCAGGATCTGGCGGTGCTGCTACGCGCCGGTGCGCTGCCCGCCCCGCTTTCCGTGGTTGAGGAACGGAGTGTGGGGCCGGAGTTGGGGGCCGACAGTATCCGCGCCGGAGCCTATTCTCTGGCGGCTGGCTTCGTACTGGTGATCCTGTTCATGGGCCTGTTCTATGGCCTGTTCGGCTGGATGGCCAACCTCGCGCTGCTCATGAACCTGTTCATGCTGCTCGGCGCGCTGTCCCTGCTGGAAGCGACGCTGACGCTGCCCGGCATGGCGGGTATCCTGCTGACGCTGGGTATGGCGGTGGATGCCAATATCCTGATCAATGAGCGCATCCGTGAGGAAACCAAAGCAGGCCGTCCACCCGTTGCAGCGATGGAGGCCGGGTTCAAGCGGGCCTGGGCCACTGTGCTGGACAGCAACATGACCGCACTGCTGGCCCATGTCATGCTGTTTGTGTTCGGCACCGGCCCGGTGCGCGGCTTCGCGGTGACGATCACCGTGGGTATCGCCACCACGCTGTTCACCAATTTCATGTTGGCACGGCTGTTGATGGTGAAGTGGTTCGCCCGCAACCGTCCCGCTGAATTGCCCGTCTGACGCGCTGAATCGGAAAGGAAACAGAGAGATGTTCATACGTCCGATGCTGCGCATGGTGCCGGATGGCACCCGCATCCGCTTCATGAAGGGCCGCTTTGCCGGTCTGGCGACCTCTGCCGTGCTGTCCCTGATCTCCATTGTTCTGTTCTTTCATCCCGGGCTGAACGAGGGCATCGACTTCCGCGGCGGCATCGTGATCGAGGCCCGCACCCAGGGACCAGCCGATTTCGACAAAATCCGCGCTACCCTCAGCGCCGCCCATCTGGAAGCCGCCGGGGTGCAGCGTTTCGGCGCCGAGGATGATGTGCTGATCCGCCTCGACTCCCAGCCGAACGAAGCCGCCACCCAGCAGGCTGCCAACACGGTGCGCGAAAGCCTCGCCAAGGCGCTGCCCGGCACCAAGGTGATGCGGGTGGATGTCGTGGGGGCCAGTGTCTCGCGGGAGCTGTTCCGTGATGGTATGCTGGCGCTGGGCGTCAGCCTGCTGATGATCCTCGGCTATATCTGGGTCCGTTTCGAATGGGAATTCGCGGTCGGCGCAGTGGTCACGCTGGTGCTGGATGTAACCAAGGCGGTCGGGTTTCTGGCGCTGACCCGGATCGAGTTCAACTTCGTCATCATCGCCGCAATCCTGACCATCATCGGCTACTCCACCAATGACAAGGTGGTGGTGTATGACCGCGTGCGTGAAAACCTCCGCAAATATCGCACCATGCCCTTGCGGGAACTGATCGACCTCTCGATCAACGAGACGCTTAACCGCACCCTCGGCACCTCCATGACGGTGTTTCTGGCCAGCTTGCCGCTGGCGCTGTTTGGCGGAGAATCCCTTTCCGGCTTTGCGTGGACGATGCTGTTCGGGATCGTGGTTGGCACCTCTTCCTCGATCTTCATCGCGGCACCGATCCTGTTACTGCTGGGTGAGCACCGCCTGCGGCGTGATACCGTTGCTCCCCCGGGTGCTCCCTCGGGCGCTCCCTCGGGCGCTCAAAAAACAGCCAAAGGCTGACGGGCTTTGTCCGGTTCCATGAGGCTCCCCCTGCCCGGCCCGATTGCCGCATTGCTGACCCCGGCCAGAATGCAGTTCCTGCGTTTCGGCATGGTGGGCGTGATGGGGTTTATGGTCGATACCGCGACCGTCTATGCCTCCCGTTACTGGCTTGGGCTATATTGGGCCGGAATCCTCGCTTATTGCGTGGCGGCCAGCGCCAACTGGCTGGTCAACCGGATATGGACCTTCCGCAACCATGCCGCGACGGATGGCAAGCATGCCCATGCCGGAAAACAATGGGCCAAATTTCTGGCCGCTAATCTGGTAGGGGCGGTGCTTAATCGCGGTACCTATATGCTGCTGATCACCATTGTGCCGTTTTGTGCCGCCCATCCGGTGGTTCCGCTGGCTGCCGGTGCGATCATGGGGCTGGGTGTGAATTATGAACTCTCCCGTCGCGTGGTGTTCCGCTGATGCAGGAAAGCAAGCTGCTGGTGGGCATCGTGATGCTGCTGTCATGCTCCGGCATGGTCCTGTCCGCGCCCGTTCTGGCTCAGCCGGTGCAGATTATCGGCCCTGCCGGCAATGGTTGCATCGCCGGGGCACAACGTCTGCCCGATGAAGGACCGGGCTGGCAGACCATCCGCCGGGACCGCAGTTCCTTCTGGTCTGCCCCGGTAACGATCAACGGGGTTAAAACACTGGCCACGCGCCTGCATGCACAAGGGCTGCCGGATTTGTATGTCGGCGATATGTCCGCGCCACATGGCGGCAGGCTGCCCGGCGGCCATGGCAGCCACCAGAACGGGCTGGATGTCGATCTGTACCTCGACCTCACCCCGCGCCCGGCATTGACGCCGGATGAACGTAACGTTCTGGAACCGCCCTCCATGGTCTCAGCCGATGGCAACAGCCTCAGCCCGGCCTGGACGCAGGATACAGTGACGCTGCTGCATATGGCTGCAACTCTCCCGAATGTGGATCGGGTGCTGGTCAATCCGGTGATCAAGCGCGCTTTATGCGAACAGGTCAGTGGAGACCGGAGTTGGCTGCATCTGATCCGTCCGTGGTGGGGTCACAAAGCCCATATGCATGTACGCTTCAGATGCCCGGCTGGTCAGACGCTCTGTGTGCAGGCTCCACCGCCGCCCACGGGGGATGGATGCGATACCACGCTGGCATGGTGGTTCCAGCCCCACCCTGCTCCACCGGCAGCACCTCCCCGGCCTCCAGAGGCTCCCCCTGCCGCCTGCCGGCCCATTCTGGCTGGAGATACCCTGTCTGCTCCGGAGACCAGGCCATGAGTTTGTCGCCGCCGCTGGTCTCGATCGTCATTGCCGCGCTGAACGAGGAAGCCACCATCGACCGGGTCTGTGACGAGTTGATCGACACGCTGGACGGGTTCATCCCCTTCGAGGTCGTGGTGGTGGATGATGGCAGCACCGATCAGACGCCGATACGCCTGTCCATGCTGCGTACAAGACATCCGGCCCTGCGCGTGATCCGTCATCCGAAGCGTTGCGGCAAAACCGCCGCCCTGTTCACCGGTGTGGAAGCAGCCCGGGGAACATGGATCGTCACCATGGATGCGGACGGGCAGAACGACCCGCGCGACGTACCCGCCATGGTCGCCGCCCTGCGGAGTGAGGGCAATCGCTCCCCGACAGGAAAAGCGCCTCTGGTGGCGGGAATTCGCCGGAACCGCATCGATACGCAATCCCGCCGTCATGCCTCCCGGCTTGCCAACGGCATCCGCGCCCGACTGCTGCGGGATGACTGCCCCGACACAGGGTGCGGCGTGAAAGCGTTCAGCCGGGAGGACTTCCTCCGCATGCCCGCTTTCGAGGGCATGCACCGCTTCATGCCCGCCCTGTTCCGCAGCTATGGCCATACCATCGTGCTGCAAACCATCCATGATCGGGCGAGATTGGCCGGACAGTCAAAATACACCAATTTCGGCCGCCTGATGGTCGGGATCAGGGATACGCTGGGTGTGATGTGGCTGCGCAACCGGATAAGATTGCCGCAGGACAGTCGGGAAGTCTGAGAATCCGACAGCACGCCACCCGCATGTCATACGGTCAGATAACACAGGTGTTGCTGCTAATTCATTTCGTTTGCTTACTATTTCATGCGATGAGCAGTCCGTTGCATTTTCAACGATGGATCTGATCATCATGAGCCATTCTTCTGGCTGCCTCCGTCTTATCGCTGGAAGCCTTTTGATGGGCGGTGCGCTGGCTGGCTGCGCCGATCACTGGATCAAGCCCGGTGCAAGCCAGCAGGAATACCAGTACACCATGGCCCAGTGTAAAGCCGAGGGCTATACGCATATGCCCGCCAATGCGGTGCCTTACCAGCTGACCAATGGATCTTATACCAGTGCTGGAATCGAGTGCAAAAAAACCAGCAGCGGGGGCAATGACTGCAAGCAGAAGCAGGTTTATGAGCCGCCGATCTGGGGTACCCGTGATGCGAATGAAGACGGGCGCAACGCGGTCATCCGGGCTTGCATGATGCGCAGCGGCTGGATGCTCCAGGAATAAAGCGCCCGTTCTGATCACGAAGCCGTTTTTGTAGCGCCGTTAGTGAGCCGTCTCACTGACGGCGCTCTTGCATCATGGCTGCGGATCATCTCCCCTAACCATTATGGGAATCGACCAGACCAGTGCCTCCATCCTGTCGCCTGCATGGACCATGGCCAGTGAGGGCATGGTGGCAACACTCAGCCTGTCGGGTGAATGGACTGTCGCATCGGGTGGGCTGAACACCCGACCGATCAATGCCTTTCCAGTTGGCACGGAACGATTGCTGATCGACGTTTCCGCATTGCAGCGCTGGGATTCCGCGCTGATCTCCTTTCTTTGGTCGCTGGAGCAGCGATGCAACACCAGCGGAATCACGCTGGATAACAGCACATTGCCGCACTCTGCCAGAGGTCTGCTCGCCTTGCTGCCGGAGCATCCACACCCATCTGCCCCCGCTCCGGCAAAGCATTTTGCGCCGGTTCAGGCCATCGGTGCCTCGACCCTGTCCATGCTCACGGAATGCGGCACCGTGACGGAGCTGGGCGTGGAAACCCTGCGCGGTGCAGGGGCCACCCTGTTTGGCGGACATGGCATGCGCTGGCGCGATCTGCTGCGTGATATCAGCGATGCCGGGCCTTCCGCTTTGCTGATCGTGGGCATCGTGAATTTTCTGATGGGGTCCATCCTCGCTTTTGTCGGCGCGGTGCAATTGCGCAAATTCGCCGCAGATATTTACGTCGCCAATCTGGTAGGGCTGGCCTCGGTCCGCGAAATGTCGGCGGTGATGACAGCCATCATCATGGCGGGACGTACCGGCGGAGCCTATGCTGCGCGCATTGCCACCATGACCGGAAATGAGGAAATCGACGCGCTGCGCGTGTTCGGGATTCCGGTCTCACGCTATTTGCTACTGCCCTCCATCGCGGCGCTGGTACTGACCATGCCCATTCTCTATCTGTATGCCTGCCTGATCAGCCTTGTCGGAGGCTATATCGTCTCACAGGGGATGCTGGATGTGACCATGGCCGGTTTCTGGAATCATTTGTTCGGCTCAGTCCATATCGACCAGTTCGTATTCGGCTTTGTCAAAACCATCACCTTTGCCATGCTGATCGGGCTGGTCAGCTGCCGGATCGGTCTCAAGGCCGGACGCAGCGCCGCCGATGTCGGTGTGGCCGCAACCCGCGCCGTGGTCAGCGGAATCGTCGGCGTCATCGCGCTGGATTCCATGTTCGCTGTCCTTGCCACCATCATCGGGATTTAAGCTTTTGCAACCAGGCGATCATCCCGACAACGCGCTGCTCGGCATGCGAGACGTCACGCTGGGATTCGGCCCGAAGATCATTCAGCGCAATTTGTCTTTCGATGTGCGCAAAGGGTCGATCTTCGCCGTAATGGGTGGCTCCGGTTGCGGCAAGAGCACCGTGCTGAAAAGCATGGTCGGCTTGCTGCGCCCCAAAGCGGGCCGGGTCTATGTGGAAGGGAATGATTACTGGGGCGGCAGCGATGCCGACCGCACCGCGACCGGCCGCCGTTTCGGTGTGCTGTTCCAGAGCGCGGCGCTATGGAGTTCCATGACCGTCGGCGAAAATATCGCCTTGCCGCTGGAGATGTTTACGAAACTGGCGCCCCGCCAAATCCGTTCGCTGGTGGAATTGAAGCTTGGTCTGGTCGGAATGTCCCACGCGATCGATCTGATGCCGTCTGAACTGAGCGGCGGGATGCGCAAGCGTGCAGGGCTGGCGCGTGCTCTGGCGCTTGATCCCGACATCCTGTTCTTCGATGAGCCATCCGCCGGGCTGGATCCGATCACGTCCGCCAGGCTGGATGATCTGATCATGACGCTGCGGGATGGTCTGGGGGCCACCATCGTCATCGTCAGCCATGAACTGCCGAGCCTTTTCGCCATCGCCGATGACGGTGTGTTTCTGGATGCGCATACCAGGACCACGATCGCCCATGGTGCGCCACGCGACCTGCGGGATCATTGCGACGATCCACAAGTGCGTGCCTTCATGAACCGCGATGCCCTGAACACGGAGAACTGACCGCATGGTCAATCGTCAAACCGCCGTTGGTGCTTTCGTCATAGGCGGATTTATCCTCGGTGCCGCCGCGCTGATGACATTCGGACATTTCCGTTTCTTCTCACAGAGTATCCGCGCCGCCGTAGTGTTTCAGGGATCAATCAGCGGTCTTGCCGTCGGTGCGCCGGTGACGTTTCGCGGTGTGCGGGTCGGCGCCGTGGAAAGCATTGCCATCAATTTCGATCAGGAAGATCAGGCCGCCTATATTCCTGTGGTGATCGACCTTGATCCCGATCAGGTGACGGTGGTGGAAAGCCAGCATGAGAACAACAGCACGCTCGATCTGAAACGACTGATCGCCCATGGTCTGCGCGCGCAGTTGAACATGCAGAGTTTTGTGACCGGCCAATCCAACGTCAACCTGGATTTCGATCCGGCTTCTCCCGCGCCGCTGCATCCGCGTCTCACAAGCCTGACGGAAATTCCTGTCAAACCCTCGGCTATTCAGAAGATGAAGGATGTGCTGGCTGATCTGCCGCTTAAGGAACTTGCAGGAAGTGCCAGCGCTGTGATGGACAATATCCGCATCCTGTCGCAACGTCTGGATGATGATCTGCCACCGTTGCTGGCCAGCATTCGCACTTCCTCCGAGCACTCCCAAAAGACATTGGACGTCGTTGCAGAGACGATGGTTGATCTTCAGAAAAACCTGTCCACAACAATTACCAATCTGAACGCGCTGCTGGTGAACGGCAACAGACAACTCGATGCCCGCAGCGCCGATGCGCATGTCGCCTTACTGAACATTGCCCGCACTGCCCAGCGTGCGACCTCCACGCTCGATAATCTGCGCTCCATGACAGCAACAGGATCGGAAAGCCGCGTCAATCTGGATGATGCACTCCGTGACATTGCCGCCGCCGCCGCCGCCCTGCGCGGCTTTGCCAGCGATGTGGAGCGCAATCCGCAACTCCTGCTGACCGGACGGAAACAATGAGACATCCTTCAGCTCTCGCTCTCTCCGCCCTGCTGCTATTCGCGGGTTGTGCTGCTCCAGCCTTGCGCGTCTATACGCTGAGTGCGCAGGAATCCCGCGCTCCGGCGCCTGAATCCATCCCTGCCAGACAGATCATCGGTCTGTCACGGGTGCAAGTGCCCGATTATCTCGACACACAGGACATTATCCTGCGCCATGGTCAGGAACTGCATCGCAGCAGCAATGGCCGCTGGGCGACCAGATTATCGCTGGGTATCACAGCCGCCATCGGTGACTGTCTGGCAGCCCGCTGGCCGGATGCCCAGATCGTACAGGGACCACAGAGCCAGTCACCGGATAGCCGCATCCAGATCGTTGTGACACGCTTCGATGTCGGCGAGGATGGTCAGGCCCTGCTGGAAGCCGGCTGGACCATCACCCGGATCGGCAGCAAACACCCACCGGAACGGGACAGGACGGTGATCACCGCCTCCGGACCCGTCAAAACCGATGATGATATTGCCCGCATGATGCGCAGCATGCTGCTGCAACTGGCTGACCGGATCGTCCGGCCAGCCAAGTAAGGCAAAAACCCGTTTATTGCGCCTTTACGGGTGAAGATGCGTTGCCAACCGGTATCGGGAGGGAGACAGGTGCATCATTTTCCCATCCACCGCCAAGCGCCTTGTAAAGCTGCACAAGATTGGTGGAAATCGCGGCATCGCTATCGGC
This sequence comes from Granulibacter bethesdensis CGDNIH1, assembly GCF_000014285.2. NCBI lineage: Bacteria > Pseudomonadati > Pseudomonadota > Alphaproteobacteria > Acetobacterales > Acetobacteraceae > Granulibacter > Granulibacter bethesdensis. The sequence continues at coordinate 1,618,860 of NC_008343.2, forward strand.
CAGATCACGCTCCGCCGCCAGCAACTGACGCTCGGCATTCAGCACATCCAGAAACGTGACCAGCCCGTTGCGATACGCATTCTGTGCCAAGCCGACAGCACGGCGGTCAGCATCCACGCTCTGACGCAGGGCTTCGTTGCGGCGCTGCTCGTCTTCATAGGCAGCCATGGCATTGCTGACATCGTGAAACGCTTGCAACACTGTCTTGCGATAGGCAATGGCAGCCTCTTTCTGCTGCTGGGTCGCCATATCCAGATTGGCCTTGAGACGCCCACCCTCAAAAATCGGCAGTGTGATCATCGGACCGATCCCATATGTGTTCGATCCCCAGTTGCCCATATCAGCAAAGGTCAGCGCGCTCATCATCAGATTGGCATTGATGATCACACGTGGCAGGAAACTGGCCTCCGCCACACCGATATTGGCGGTGGCTTCGTGCAGGGTCGCCTCGGCCTGCCGAACATCAGGGCGGCGGCGGACCAAATCTGAGGGTAACCCGACCGGGACGCGCGGTGGCACTGGGGGCACGGGACGCGGCACGATCAGCTCCCCCGACAAAGCCTGAGGAGCCTGCCCGAGCAGCAGGCTCAACGCATTGATCAGGGCGGTCTGCTGTGTTTCCAGTGCCGGCAACGCCGATTCCGTCAGAGCCAGCTGGGCGCGGGCATTTTGCACATCCAGATCAGACCCCAAGCCACCCGTCTGCCGCTGCCGGGCCAGATTCAGGTTTTGCCGTGCCACCTCGGCATTGCGGCGCACGATGTCGATATCCGCCTGCACATTGCGCAAACGCATGTAATCCAGCGCGACCTCCGCCATGGCGCTGACCAGAGTGGCACGCCGCGCTTCCTGATTCTGCTGAATCTGCGCTTCCCCGGCCTCGATATGCCGCCGCACACGGCCCCAGAGATCAATTTCCCAACTGGCATCAATACCATAGCGGAAATAGTCGATCGGGGGGACTTCAATCTTCTGCCCGGATTCCGCCAGCAACCCGTTCAATCCCGCCTTTCCCAGCCCTACCTGCAAAGAGCGATCACTGACAGGCTTGAGTCGTTGATAGGACGCGGCCCCGTTCAGGGATGGAAACAGGGCCGCACGGGTACCACCCAGCTGCGCCCGGCTTTCAGCCAGACGCACAGTGGCGGTTTGCACATCCAGATTATTGGCGGCCACCCGCTGCTCCAGCGAGGTCAGCACGGGATCGGTGAAACTGCTCCACCAACTGGCTTCCGTCGGTTCAGGGACGACATGGCTGGCGATGGGCTGTGCCTCAAAATGCCCGGCACGCGGCGCCCATGGTTTTGCTGCTTCATCCTGCCGGGGCGGCACAAAGGTCGGGCCTATCTTGCAGCCGGCCAGAGCCAGCACAATCAGCGTGGAACCGGAGAACGAGATCCGGCGTGCTGTCTTCCGCAACCAAAACGGCATGAAAAATCCTTATCAGGCAGGCCACCGGAAGCCGAATCATCTTTCTGGATCGCGACCACACCACCAGATTGACCGACCGGTTCGGTCATTTTCTTTTGACAAATTAATCAGGACGGGCAAATCGTCAATTGCACGGCCAGCGTCCCTGCTGCCCATCATGACCCTGTGTGGAGGCGTGACTTGCTATCATGAGTGTTATGGAGTGTCTGTCGACGGAGAAACGCAGCCAGATCCTGGCCGGCGCGGCAAAGGTCTTTGCAGAAGAAGGCTATGAAGGCGCCAGCATGTCGCGCATTGCGCATGAGGCCGCTGTCTCCAAGGGCACGCTCTATAATCATTTCCAGAACAAGGCGGATCTTTTTTCCGTCTATGTGCAGGATGCCTGCTCCACCTCTCTCAGCCATGTTTTCTCCAACGTGAAGGAAGATGGCGCACCGGAGGAGGTTCTTCTTTCGGTCGCGGATCGCATGCTGACCATGATGACAGACCCGGCCTGCATAGTGATTTACCGGGTGGTCATGGCCGAGGCGGCGAAATTTCCCCATGTCGCGCAGACCTTCTATCAGGCAGGCCCCGCCGAGGCGATCAGGCGCCTGACACTATGGTTGACAGGGGCCGCCGCTGATGGCCGCCTAACGGTGGAAGATCCGCAATTCGCCGCCGAACAGTTCCTGGCCCTTGTTCAAACCCGCACCGGGCTGCGGCGGCGTCTGTGTCTGGATCACGACGTTGATCCGGCATTCCGGGACTATGTCGTCCGGGAAACCGTGCGTATGTTCCTTGATCGCTATGCCCCCCACACCTGACAGACCTTCATGTCATTAGATGTTGCGAAATATTCGCAACTTTACTAAGCGACTGACCTCAGGCCGCCATTATACGGCCAGACAGGGAAGGTTGATAATATGCAGGGACGCAGATGGGGAGTTTTCTCCCGCATCATGGCGGCCATGATCGGCGGATATTGTGCGACCCTCGCCATCAATGCCGCCCTGGCCGTGCTGCTGCCCCTGCCTCGTGCCGAAGCCGTCATTATTGCGGCCATGCTGTCTTTTCCGGTTTTCGCGGGGGTGATCATCTGGGTTTTCGCCACGCGCAGCGCCAGCCGCGCCTGGGCGGGCCTGGTGCTGGTAACACTGCCCTGCGCCGCGCTTGGTTACTGGTCCGCAACACATCCCGCGACTCCTCTCACCCTGCATTCTGACGGCGGCACGAAAGGAAAACACCGATGAAAAAGGGGTTCGTGCAGTCCATGACCTGGCTGCATAGCTGGAGCGGGCTGGTGTTCGGCTGGCTGCTGTTCGCGGTGTTTCTGTGCGGCACGCTGACGATTTTCGACAAGGAAATCAGCCAGTGGATGCGGCCTGAGCTTCCACCCATCGCCATGGATACGGAAACGGCAGCCAAAGCCGCCTCCCTCTATCTACAGACGCAGGGGCTGCTTAATCAGGCCATGCGGGAGGTCACTGGCCACGCGCCGACAACCACCGCCGATCCAGCAAAGCCACGCACCGGGACCAATCGGCATGGAGTCCGCCGCTGGCTGATCACTCTTCCCACAAGACGCGTGCCGGAACTGCGGGTGGCAGCATCCGGTCCTCGTCGCGAGGGCACGCTGATTGATCAGGTCACGGGTGCACCGCTTCACATCCGACAAAGTCAGGGGGGAGCATTCTTCTTCCTTTTCCATTTCACCCTGTTTGCCGACCGGACCGGAGAATGGTTCGTGGGGGCCGCCGCGATGGCCATGCTCGCCGCCATTGTCAGCGGCGTGATCATTCACTTCAAGCGGTTGCTGAAGGATCTTTTCACCTTCCGCCCCGCTTCCTCCCCGCAGCGTTCATGGCTGGATGCCCATGCCGCCGGAGCCGTGCTGGCACTGCCTTTCCACACCATGTTCGCCTATACCGGGCTGTTCATCCTGTTCACCCAGCTGATGCCCAGCGGGATCATGGCCCGCTATCCCGGTCAGATGACGCGCTTTGCCGAGGAAGCAGGGATTGCCCCCTATGCCCGTCCGGAAACCGGAATGACCGCTCCATTGCTGCCGCTCGATATTTTTGTCCGCAAGGCGGAAGCCCGTATGGGGCCGGGCAGCGCCGGTTATATCGCAATCCTCAATCCGGGAGACCGGGCGCAGACGGTTGAAATCTATCGCTATGACGGTGACCGTGTCGCATGGAGCCGTGATCACATCGCCTATGACGGCACCACCGGAGACATGCTGCATGAAGCGATCATGCAAGGTGGGGTCTCCACCACGGCCCATACTCTCTGGGGGTTGCATTACGCCCAGTTCGGAGGCCGGCCGGTTCACTGGCTGTATTTTCTCAGCGGGCTGGCCAGTTGCGGGATGATCGCCAGCGGGCTGGTGCTGTTCACGATCAAGCGGCGGCAGCGGCATGAGACCGATCCTGTGGCCCATGCGCTTTTTCTGGCCGCCGAAAAATTGAACGTCACCTTCATCGCCGGGATCAGCATCGCCTGCGTGGCCTATTTATGGGCCAACCGGCTGCTGCCACCCGATCTGCCGGGACATGATCAGGCGGAAATCAAAATCTTCTTCGGGAGTTGGCTGCTGACGCTGTTGCATCCGCTGTTCCGTTCGCCTCGCCGGGCCTGGCTGGAACAGCTTTCCCTGCTGGCCGCGCTGTTGCTGCTGCTGCCCTTTCTGAACATGGCCACGACACAAACCGGCCTGACACACACACTGCTCGATCACGGTGCGGAACGGGACTGGGCGCGGGCAGGCGTTGATCTGACCGGTTTCATGCTCGGGCTGGCCGCGGGCTGGGCCGTCTGGAAAATCGCGGTGCATCGTCCGAAAACCACTCGTTCCGGTCGTTCGGCGGTCACGGCAGGAGCCTGAAGAACCCATGATGCCTCCCCTTGCTCTGCTGGCCGCTTTTCTGATCGCTTTCGCTGCTTTTACCGCCATCGCATGGAGCATGGAGCGGCATAAGCGGCAAATGGCACCCTCGATCCCTTTGAAAAAAAAGGAAAAGCCGGACTGGCATGACCAGATTGGCAGACTCGCCGGATGGATCGGGCTGGTGGTGGCCTTGATACTCTGCGCCATCGGGTTTGGCTGGGCCGCGGGGCCGGTCGCATGGTTTGGCGTGCTGACAATGGCTGCCATCACGCTGGCATTGGTTTTGGCCTATCGTCCCGTGGCAACCCGTCAGGCCGCTGGTATGGCTTCCTTGCTGGCCGCGTTGCTCTGTGCAGTGTCCCTGCTGTCCTGATCCATCGCCAGACGACGTTTTCCCCAGATCATCGGCTCCAGCACCGAAAGCAGAGCCGAAAGCGCAAGCCATGCCCCCGCCACAGCCAGAGAGGGCAGAAACGAATGCGTGTACTGATAAAGCGTCCCTGCCATATACGGGCCGACCACCTGCCCAGCCGCATATCCAGCCGTGAGCATCGCCACCAGAGAGGGATCATGATAGCGGTTTTTGGCTGCATCCATGCTCAGCATCACGCCCAGCATCATGGTTGATCCGACCAGCACGCTGCTCAATGCCAGCCCGGCCAGAGAAGGCAGGAAAACCGGGATCACGATCCCGACTGCCTCACACAGATAGACCAACACCAGCGTACGCGCATGATGCCGGGGCGGCACAAATCCGCACAGGATGGTGGACAAGCCGGCCATCAACCCCATGACAGGCCAGAGAAACTGATCCAGCCCACCGCCCGGCAGAACCTCCCGCGCGATCAGCGGCAGAAAGGTCGCCGGCACGATATAACAGGCCCCTGAAATTCCATAGGCAACCGCCAGCATCGCCTTCGGAAGCCGGAATTGCGGACCACTGGCGGGCGTGAAAATATGGAGCGGCATAACAATGGGGGGATGAACGGGCATATTCTCCCGCCATGACGCAGCCAGCACCAGCGCACCGCCGAAAGCAGCCAGTATTCCCAGCCAGAGCCATATCCCGGCAACCCTCATTCCATGCCCGGCCATCATGGGCACCAAAAGGCCCGTGATCATGATGCCGAAGCCGGGACCGCTGAAAACAATGCCGCGCCAGTGGCCATGACCGGACGCTACGAGACGCCGCATGCTCCAATGCGTGATACCAACCAGCCCCCATGCGCTGGCGACACCGGACAGGAAACGCAGCCCCTGCCACGCCGGATGATATCCGGTCATCCCCATACCGATCAGACCCAGCGCGGTCAGGACCATCCCCCATAGCAGCATGGGACGGCTACGTTCCCCCGCTGCCATACCGCTGAGCGCACCCACCAGATAGCCGGCGAGATTAACCGTCGCCAGCAATGAGCCGCCATGGACCGTGACGCTCCCCTCCCGGATCATCAGGGGCAGGATAGCGGTATACGCGAACCGACCGAACCCCATGATCAGGATAAAACCCAGCATACCGGCCAATGCCGTCATGATGGCCTTGCCCTGGGCAGCAGCAATGGTCACGCGGGAAGAAGTCATTGCCTGCTCCGCTTTCATAAGCTTGCTTATGAAACTAAGCCCATCACAGCCGGGACAAAAGCCTTCTCGTCGCGACAGTGATGCAACGCAGCCTCGTTGATGGTGCAGACAAAGCCTCAGGCAGCATCATGCAACAGGGACTGCCGCGGATTGGCTTCCGATTGTTCCGGCTGATGATCACGCAGGAACGCCTCCAGCGCCGGATCGACCGTGCCGAGAACCAGACGCAGTGTGACGATCGCATCCCCGGCCGCCTTGCCGCCATGGGCCGGAACGCCGCGTCCCCGCAAGCGGAGTTTGGTTCCGCTATCGCTGTGTGGCGGAACCGTCACTGTTACCGCCCCACGCGGTGTAGGAACCTCGATTTTCGCGCCCAGTACGGCTTCTGCGTAGGTGATCGGCACATCCAGATGGATGGTCTGCTCCTCCCTTCGATAGATGGGATGCGGTGCAACAGATAACGCGATCAGCACGTCACCTGCCGGACCACCCGCATGGCCTGGCGCCCCCTGTCCACGCAGACGCAGCACCTGACCGCTTTCCGCGCCGGGAGGAATCTGAAGATCAATCGCCTTGCCATCGGGCATCGTGATGCGCTTTTTAGGCACGCCATTGACCGCCTCCAGAAAGCTGATCGTCATCTGGTAACGGGTGGATTGGCCTTTTGCCGGGCCACGCGGACGGCCACCATTGAAGAGATCGCCGAAAAGATCGGCAAAATCCTGTCCCTCGAACGGATTGCCCTGCTGGCCCTGAGCAGTACGGGAGTATCCATAGGCTGGCCCACGCTCCTGTCCGGTGGCATCAATCTCACCGCGATCATAGCGGGCGCGCTTGTCCGTATCCGACAGCAGGGCATGGGCCGCAGAAATATCCTTGAACTTCGTCTCAGCCACTGTATCGCCCGGATTCACATCCGGATGGTATTTCTTGGCAAGCCGACGATATGCATCCCGAATGTCCTTCGCGGATGCGTCTTTCCTGACACCCAGCGTCTCGTATGGATCAGCCACGCAGTCTGCTCCCTCAACCCTTGACCGGGTTCTGATATCGGTATCGTGATGAGTTTTGACGAGAGGGTCACGATACGTTTCCTCTCCCAGTCCTCGCAGACCTAATCCGCTTTGGCCATGCGTTGCATCAGGCAATCCGTGCGCAAACGGCCATGATAGCGGGTCCAGCTCTGTGTCTCTCCGAACAGCGATATGCCGATATAGCCACGCACCCGCAAATTTCCATCCGGCCCGATCCACAGGGATACGCTGTACCAGCTGCCCTTGCGGGGATCGAGAATCCTGCCCGGCCAATGTCCGTCTGCATCGCGGGGACCAGTTTCGATGATGGTCTCCCCACATTGTGGGCGCCCCCAGACATCCACCGGCATCGGATCATCCGGATGATCAAGGGTGATACCCTTGATACGACCACATAGCCCCAATTGACCCGACCTATCGCTGCGGGGCTTGCACTGCACCAGTTCGATCACCGCTTCCCGATCCTGTGTAAGCCATGGACCCAGTAACGGATCAGGCTCCGCGCTCCATCCCCGGCATGGCATCAGAATGAGCGCAGCCATTAAAGCGCCCTGCAACAACCGACATCGCATGTGATTGAGACAAGATGCTGATAGCATGCGGATCATACCCTTTTGTTGCGATGTTCAGGGCTGGCGTGGCAACAGGGTGGCTGCCCCCAGTGGTCGGGCCCGGTAGAGATGATAAATCTCGATCACCCGCCCATCGTGCTGTCTTAGCACATCCCCCAGACTCTGAAGGTCAGCCCAATCCAGCGGATCGGGAGGTTCCTTCCGCTTTGCTGTTTCAATCAGCAGGACCGATGCGCCATCCGCTTTGACGCAAGGTAGACGGAACAGGCGCCAGCGAGGTTCCATACCCCATGCCTGAACATCAACCGGTAAATAAACAGCCAATTCAGAGGCAAGATCGTAATTATCGGCCACGACGGCTTTCATGCCGTTTGCCCTGGCGAGTTCTGCCGCCTTCTGCGCCATGGCTTGCCATCCCCCCATGCGAGAAGCTGCCGGGTCCAGTTTCGGCGGCAAGGGCAGAGGCATCAGGGTCGCCTGCATATAGACAAGTGCGGTGATCCCCAGCCCCAGCACACTCGCAACCCGGAACCACCGCCAGCCCGGCAGCAATCCAGCCGCCGCCAGACAGGCAGCAGGATAAAGCAGGGCGGGCCAGTTGGCCTGCACCCTGTCACCCAGCGCATGTTCCAGAAAAATGATTCCCGGCAGAGTCAGGGCCGCCAGCAACGCGGCGGTCGCCAGTTCAGCAGGCTCAACCTGCCTCCTCTGCCGCAACCAGATGCGAAAAGCCTGACCGGCCCCAGCCGCACAAAGCAGAAAAACACCCGGCGTTGCCAGCCCTGCCTGCCCGCCAAGCAACTCACCCAGATAGCGGAAAGTCCAGTGAAAGGCTCCGTTACGGCCACCCTGCTTGATAAAACTGGCCCAGCCATGCTGCATATTCCACAGGATCACCGGGGAGAACAAGACCGCCGCCACCATCAGGCCGGCCCATGGTTGCCAACGTCTGACCCAACGGAACGACGCTTTCTGATCCAGCAGCCACAGCCCCATCCCCATGATCGGCAGGGCCGCCGTATATTTGCTCAGTAATCCGCACCCGGCAGCCAGTCCTGCCAGCAGCCACCATCCTCCCTGCCCCACCCCATCTCGTGCAGAAGCCACGATGCGTCCGAGAGCAAACAGCAGCAGTACGCAGAAAAACAGCAGTGGGGTATCCGGTGTCATGATCACCGAACCTGCCCCCAGAAACAGCGTGGCATTCAGCAGCAGCGCCGCTTTCAGCCCGGCCGTGCGGGAGGCAAACAGGTCTGTCCCGGCCTTGACCAGTAATATGGACCCGAGCGCCGCCGATACTGGCCCCAGTAGTCTGACACCCAGCGGAAGCCATGCGGCCCCGTCAGGCACCAGAGTAGTGCCAATCCTTATCCACCACGCCACCATCGGTGGATGGTCCAGATAGGACAGATCCAAAGCACGCGACCATATCCAGTAATAGGCCTCATCCGGCGATAACGGCATCCATGCCGCTACCGCCAATCTCACCAGGGTTAGGACCGTCAGAGCGGCGATCCATGGCACTCCTGCCGGCCGCCTCGCCTTCTCCATCAGCGCGCACGCCAGATCAGGGTGGCGGAGACGGTATAATTCCACACCAGCCCGATCATGGCCCCTGTCGCACCGGCGAAGCTCCAGGCGCGATCCATTTCATAGATCATCTGGGCAATGCCGATATTAGCTGCCGCCCCCAACCCGCACACCAGGAAAAACATAAGGCGGCCAACCCATAGACGCCTGCCCCTCAAGCGCTGATCCGCATAAGTAATGCGATTATTCAGCTCGAAATTCATTGCCATGGCGACAACCGTGGCCAGAAGCTGGGCCAGATGAAAATGCATGAACGGCCTGACGGTTATCAGCACCGCCAGATGCACCACAAGGCCAATGGCTCCCACCCCCGCAAAGGAAAGAAAACGCAGCGGAACCAACCCGTGCAAAGCCTTGTCGACCAGCAAGGCCATGAACTGGATCAGAACCAGCGCATTCAACTTGCTCTCGCCTGCCACACGGTCCCGGAAACGGCACGGCACCTCCCTTACGCGCAGAGGCTCTGGTGAAGCCAGCAGCAGATCGAGCAGAATTTTGAAACCCTGCCCGGTCAGACGCGGGGCCAGAGCCTCAAACCGGTCTTGCCGCATCATAAAAAAACCGCTCATTGGATCAGAGAGCGGAACCGGCAGCATCGCCTGCGCCAGCCGTGTCCCCCCCTGTGACAGACGATGCCGCCATTCTCCTGCCAAGCCGGATGCATCGCCCCCTTCAACATGGCGGCTACCGACCGCTACATCGCAGGCACCACTCCTCAGCAGGTCCAGCATCGGACGAAGGGCCGTTTCGTCATGTTGCAGATCACCATCTATCACAGCCACAAACGGGGAAGAGCACGCCAATGCGCCCTCAATCACCGCTGAGGACAGCCCCCGGCGACCGACCCGCTTGATACAGCGCACACGGTAGTCATGCCTCGCCAGATCACGGGCCGCATCTGCCGTACCATCAGGGCTGTTATCATCGACGAACAGAACCTCCCACCGACAATCCTTCAGGGCCTGATCCAGCTTTGCGACCATCGGAGCGACGTTCGCCCGCTCGTTATAGCAGGGAACGACGACTGTCAGTTCAACGCCATCTCGTCTGACTGGACCGGAACAGGCATTTGTCCGTGAGGAAACAGGTTCGACCATACGCAGGGCATACAGCAAGGCAAGGTTAGTCGGAAGAGAGTCAGATTAAAAAGTAGAAAATTAAATTAATAATATAAATTATTTTGTTAATTTAATTATATTAATAACTATAAAGAAATTAAAAATAACATCTCAAATAATGCTAGATTTTTGATTTTTTTTTGGATAGTTATGCACACTATAGAGAGTCAGGAATTTTAGAAATGGCTTCAAATGTAACTGTTCCCGGGGGCAATACCCCTCTGTCAACAGTAAGCCTAGATTACAACCGCAATCTTGCGCCCATTACGACGCAGTTGTTGAGTTCTATCTATGCAGCTGCGGCAAATAATACCCTTCAAGCGGTGGACAATCCGACTGCAGCACCAACAGTTGAAGCAGCCAATGCCATTGCTTTAATTACCACCAGCATGTCGTCTGTGCCGACTGGTTTTTCCAGTATGATTATCGGCGCGACCTCGCAGCCGGGCGCTGTCAGTAATGTTGTTGTTAATAATACCAATACGATTTCCAATCAGTCAGTAATTTTTGGTACTGCGGGCGGCTATCTCGAGACTGGCGCAGGTCAAGGTACTATTCTGGGTTCTCTCGGTGCCAATACCATTATGGGTACAGGTGGCAACTGGACTATTCAGACAGACGGTAGCAGTCCATCCATCGGCGGAAGCTATATCAAAGGTCAGAACAGCAACATTGTTCTGAATGCTCTCGGTACTGATACTTATATTGGCGGCACTGGCAGTGCAACCTTGGCTGCCTTTTCAGGCGGTTCGCTTTTCTTTGGCGGCAAAGCGGGAACACAGACCGTATTCTCGAACAACTCACGCGCAGGCAGCGGTAATGCAACCTATGTTGGCGCTTCTGGCGACAGCACCGTCTATGCAAATAACGTAAATGGCCTCTATCAGTACCAATCCGGATCAATGGCGTTTGTCAATGGTTCCGGCAGCAATACAATGTTTGGTGGATCGGGTGCATCCACATTATTTGCCGGAACGGGTCAAAGTCTTTTCGTACTAAGCAATGGCCAAACGAAATTTATGGCGACCGGTGGCTCGCAGACTGTCTACGGGGCAAATGTAGCCAATAACGGATATTTCAGCAGCAATGCCACCATAAATCTTGTTGGCAACACAACAGGCGGTAATCAGCTGGTTGCAGTCGGGGGAGATAATATTCTCTCTACTGCCTTCTCCGACAGCGGTAATATCTTGAAGGCCGGTAGTGGCAGCGATACGCTGTTCGGAAGCCAGGGTAATGGTAATGATACCATGTTCTCTGGAACCGGCTCCGCGACAATGTTTGGTGGTGGCGGAAATGACATATTCGTTCTCTCCAAAGGGATGCAGGCCACTACAATCTTTAACTTCAATACATCTTCGACCTTGTCACTGAATGGATGGGGTGTGGATGCGGAAAACGCGGCTGTCACCAATCAGGTCAATGATGCCGCTGGCACCCGTCTGACACTGAATGACAATACGACTATTACGTTGATCGGTGTAAGCCATCTGAATTCCGGTCAGGTTTTCAATTCCTGATTTAAATTTTCTATTTTATTCTAATGTAAATGGCGCTGCTCTTTATGTGAGCAGCGCCATTTTTTTGATTACTTTATGCACTACATAAAACGTGGCGACGTTAAAAACTCGTCTCTGTTATCTTCAAACTCCACATCACGATGTACATGAACCGACATCAACAGCCCGAATCCGAGCATCGCGCATAACATCGCGGAACCGCCATGCGATACCAATGGCAACGGCACGCCTCCGACCGGGATAGCGCCCATAACCATCGCAACGTTCACCACAATATACATGAAGAAATTGACTGATAATCCCAAAGCCAGTAACCGCCCGAACTGGTGACGGCAACGGATACCGGTCGCCATACCGCTCAACACGATCAGACAGAGCAGACAGAGCAGAGCAACACCCCCAATAAATCCGAACTGTTCCGAAAATACTGTAAAGATGAAGTCGGTTTGCTTTTCCGGCAGGAGCGCCAGATTACCCCTAGTGCCATCCAGAATGCCTTGTCCCCACATCCCCCCTGAGCCAAGACCGATTTTTGACTGGATAATGTTATAGCCAGCCCCCAGCGGATCGCTTTCCGGGTTCAGGAATGTGATGATGCGCTGACGCTGATAATCATGCAGATGATGATACGCAAAAGGGGCGATACCAGCCACCGCCCCAAGAATCAGGGCAAATTTCCACAGCCTCACCCCTGCCGTCATAAAGACGGAGCCACCCACGATGGCCGTAATCACAGCGGTGCCGAGATTTGGCTCCTTCAGGATCAGCGCTGCGGGAGCCAGCACTGCAAGGGTCGGGACGATCAGAAAAAACGGCCTGCCAACCTGCTCCCACGACGCTTTGCGGAACCAGGCAGCGAGGGCGAGGACCAGAAACAGCTTCATCAACTCGCTGGGCTGAAGCTGCAAAGGCCCCAGTTCGATCCATCTTTGGGCACCCTTGCCGATATGACCCATACGGGCCACCAGGACCAACAGTCCCAAAGCAAAAAAATAGGCAGGCCACGCGAAACGGCAGATAATCCGGATATCCGTCATGGCAATGGCCAGCATCATCACCATGCCGACGGCAAAACGGATCAGATGCTTGTCGGCATACGGTGCGGATCCACCCCCTGCGGCATAAAGGGCCATATATCCCGCCCCCGCCAACAGGCAGAGCAACAACACAAAAAACCAGTTGATCCGCCAGAGTTTATTGACGAACGCTGCTGAACGATCATTCAGCAGGCGGCGCTCATAAACCCCCATTATCCTTTCTCCGCGATTGTCTGTCCGGGTTTTTTATTGGCCGGATCGCGTGAGAGCACATCCATCATGATGTCCCTCGCCACCGGGGCTGCGGCCTGGGCACCCGCATTCCCATGTTCCACCACGACTGCCAGTGCATATTGGGGATCATCATAAGGCGCATATGCGACAAACAGCGCATGCGGCCTGAATTCCCATGGCAGATTTTCGGATTTAAAATTACCGCGCTCCCGCAATTCACGGGAAACGCGACGGACCTGCGTAGAGCCAGTTTTTCCGGCCATCTGCACTGGCAGGGGAAGTCTTGCCAGTGGCGCGGTACCATGCTGCTCATTCACAACCGCGAACATCCCCCCCCGAACCGCTTTCAGGGCAGCCTGAGGAATATCGAGCGCCGGCCAATCCTCGGGTCTTGTGCCGCTTCCCACCATACCACCGATGCTTCTGGTCAGATGCGGCTGTATGGCCCGGCCGGTGGCCAGACGAGCCGTATAAGTCGCCAGTTGCAGAGGCGTGACCTGAATATAGCCCTGCCCGATCCCGGCCACGATGGTATCACCGACATTCCATGGATGTCCCTTTGCTGCCCGCCATGCACGGGTGGGAATCAATCCTCGCTTGGCATTTGGCAGCTCGATCCCAAGCTCGACCCCCAAACCCATCCGATTTGCCACGTTGGCAATACGGTCCATCCCGACCCGACGTGCGACCTCATAAAAATAGACATCACACGAAAATTTCAGTGCCTGATGCATATCGACCGAGCCATGGCCGTATTTGGACCAGCAATGGAAGCGTGCCGTCCCGACATCGATATAGCCGGGGCAGAATACCCGGTCACCTGCCCCGATAAGCTGGGACTCCATACCGGCGATCGCCACACACATCTTGAAGGTCGATCCGGGTGAGTAGATCCCGGCCACGGCCTTGTTGATCAACGGCGCACGGCGGTTGCGGGTCCATTCTTTCCACTGGTCCTGAGAAACGCCATGATCGAAAAGGGATGGATCAAAGGAAGGATTGGTGGCCATGGCCAGCACCTCCCCGTTTTTCGCATCCAGAACCACGGCGCTGGCACTTTCATCCCCCAGCCGCGCTATGACGGAGCGCTGTAATTCAGCATCAATTGTAAGGCCGACCTCGCTACCGGGCATGCCTTCCTGCCGGTCCAGCTCCCGGATCACACGTCCGACAGCACTGACTTCCAGCTGCATCGCCCCCGCACGACCACGAAGAGGCTGATCGTGAAACTTTTCCAACCCCGCCCGGCCAATCCGTACCCCCGGCAAGGCAAGGATCGGATCATCACCCATATCGTGCTCGCTGGGTGGGGCAACATATCCCACGACATGCGCCAGCGTATCACCGTAGGGGTAAACGCGGGTCGTGCCGACATCAATCGCAATCCCGGGCAGATCGGGCGCATTAACCTCAATCAGCGCCATTTCTTCCCAGCTGAGGTAATCCTTGATGACAACAGGGATAAAGCGGCGATGACGACGTATATCGCGGGCTATGCGGGCACGGTCATGATCATCCAGAGGGATCAATCGATGGAAATTATCCAGTGTGGCATCCGGATCTCCGGTTTCCTCCGTCATCAGGGTTGCCAGCCAATGCAGCCTGTTGGTAGCAACAGGCCTGCCGAAACGATCCAGCACATGACCACGCGGAGGCGCGATCAGGCGCTCGCTGATATGGTTGGTTTTGGCCAGTAGCGCATAGCGTTGCCCCTCCACGACCTGCACCTGATACAGTTTGGCCGCCAGCGTACCGATCACACCAACCTGCAAACCGGCCAGAGCCAAAGCCCGTCGCGTAAAGACGCCGCTGCGTTTGATTTCCCGCTTCATACCGGATCCGGATCCGTGATACCGCGATGCGCGCGGGTAAAGAAAACCGCCAGAGCCGGATAAAACCCGATGCTGAGAGTTGCAAGCAACAGGGCAGGTCCGGGCGGCATGATGGTGAGGGTCAGAAGGGACTGCATAAACCAGATTACCGCAGTGCAGAGGCTGGCGACCAGAGCATAAGCCAGCCAGACGATCATAAAGCCCTGCTGACTCAGTCCCCGTCGCAGACGCAGGGCCATTGCCTGCGCCGCCAGCAGAGCAAGTTCAGAAACACCGATCGCAAACTGCCCCAATAGATCGGCCAGAACCCCGATCAGAAACACGGCCAGGGGCGGCATCGCGCGGGGGCGGAACAGGGACCAGAAAAAGACACAGGCCAGCATCGTAGCCGGTGGCAGTTCCGCCTGCGCGGGAAGACCGAGCGGCCCATTGAGCATCAACAGCAGCAGGATCGTTGTAACCACTGGCAGACTGCTTCGCGCCGCATGGTCCAGACGTCGGAACAGGGTCTGTCTCGGCGTAATGGGATTGACCCGCCGGGCCACACGATCCAGTGGCTTTTCTACGGGCATGACGCCCCCAAGCCGATTAATGCACCCGGGCGGAGGATTTCTGGCGCGGCTCCACCCGCGTCACCTTCGCATCCGGTGGCAGGATACCATGCAGACCGTAATCGAAAATACGCACCGCCTCCAGCCGCGACAGATCAGCGAAAGGCTGCACTTCGGGCACGTGATTGGCGTTATAGTGAACAATCCCCACAGGCAGATTGGCAGGAAAAGCATTAGCTTCGGCGCTCGTCACCACCCGCTCCCCCTCCATCGGTTGTGCATTGTCGGGATAATAGAGCAGACGAGGCCTCGTACCGTTGGTACCGACCAGAATGGCGCGGGCCTGGCTTTTACCCAGAGAAACCGGCACCCGGCTGTTTATATCTGTGATCAGCAGAATACGCGCACTTCTGTTGCCGACCTCGTTCACCCGCCCGACAAGCCCGCGATCATCCAGAGCGATTTCACCCTTACGCACAAAGCCTCCGCCACCTGGAGCATGCGGTCCGGTCGATAGGAGCACGGAGCGTGCATAAATGCCGCCCGCATCCGCAACGACCCTTGCCGTGACATAGGGGGCAGGTGGATCGGGCAGCCAGTGAAGCTGTGCCTTGAGCATGGCATTTTCGTCATCCAGCGCCAACGCCACAGCCTGCCACCGGCGCAGGCGCTGATTTTCCTCACGCAGCACGGCATTGTCATGGGACAGGGTCGTCACATGCCGCACATTGTCAAAAACCGTGCGGATGGCGCTGATCGGCGCATCAAGCGCGGCATAGATCGGAGCCAGAAGGTCCGCCGCCGTCGTACGGGCCTGCTCTGCCAGCCTGACATCAACCTTGCCAAGCAGCATCAAAGCAAAGGCGGCAGCCATCAGGACCGGCAAAGTCAGCCGCGCCAGAGCCTGCCGGACGGGAACCGATAAACGGATCAAGCCTACGCTCGCTCCTCAAAATCGCGCGGGTATAAGTCGTGCCCCGGCTGATACAGGAAGGGAACCAGCCTCATCATTCTGCTCCCTCGCCAAACCTAATACATCGTTGTCAGCACATTGCGAAGCCGCTTCATCTCCTCCAGCGCCCGGCCTGTTCCCAGCGCCACGCATTGCAGAGGATCCTCAGCAACCGCCACTGGCAGGCCGGTCGCATCTCTCAATACCTGATCCAGGCGGTTCAGCAGCGCGCCGCCACCTGTCAGCATAATACCTTTATCGACAATATCGGCTGCAAGTTCCGGCGGCGTGTTTTCCAGCGCCACCTTGACGGCCTCCACAATCGCCGTCACCGGCTCTATCAGGCTTTCGGCAATCTGGCGCTGGCTGACCACCACTTCACGCGGCACACCGTTCATCAGATCGCGGCCCTTTACCTGCCGCCACGGTCCATCATCATCGTCCCATGGCACGCTGGCTGCACCGATATCCATCTTGATCCGCTCGGCCGAGCTTTCACCGATCAAAAGGTTATGATTCCGGCGGATGTAATTGATGATCGCCTCATCCATCTTGTCGCCACCGACGCGCACCGAACGCGCATAGACGATCCCGCCCAGCGAGATTACCGCAACCTCGGTCGTGCCGCCACCGATATCAACGATCATGCTCCCTGAAGGCTCGGTCACCGGCAGACCGGCACCGATGGCCGCGGCCATCGGCTCCTCAATCAGCAGCACACGGCGCGCGCCCGCGCTTTCGGCACTTTCCTGAATAGCCCGGCGCTCCACCGCGGTGGAGCCGGACGGCACACACACAATGATCAGGGGAGAGGCAAAGCGGCTGCGGCTGTGCACCTTGCGGATGAAATGCTTGATCATTTCTTCCGCCACCTCGAAATCAGCGATCACACCATCGCGCAGAGGCCGGATGGCCTGAATATTGCCAGGCGTGCGGCCCAGCATGTTCTTGGCTTCCTCACCGACTGCCAGCACCTGCTTACGACCGCGTGAATCCGCAATGGCGACCACACTCGGCTCGGCAAGTACAATGCCCCTGCCTTTGACGTAAACCAGCGTGTTGGCAGTCCCAAGATCAATGGCCATGTCTGCCGACATGACGCCAAGGAGGCGAGAAAACATCCGCGGAGGCCTCTGAAACGGAATGGAAAGGGGCCGGCTGGGCTTAGCGGGGCTGAGCGCACAGGGCAAGAGGCAGCAACAACCGATCCACTATCGGAATATGATCCCAAGGATGCATAATGGCTTCATAATACAGATCATCCCGGGATTATGCTCGTTGCCTCCTGCAAACGCATCCCAGCCTTCTCCCAAACGTTCATCCATCGCTATCGGCACGCAAGAGGTTCGGCCACCTATAAGGCTTCAAAGTATAGTGGTCGGAAATGCCCCGTGCGGAGCCAGAGGAGAACGATATCTCACGGGAGAGGAATAAGCTGATGCGTATGATTGCAACCGTTGCCCTTATCATGGCGCTGGGAAGCGCCCTGTCCGCATGCGGCCATGACATGGGTACCCGCGCGTTGAGTGGGGGCGCCATCGGCGCTGGTGGTGGCGCATTGATGGGTGCCGCCACCGGGGGCAATGCCGGTGTCGGCGCCCTGATCGGTGGAGTGGGCGGTGCTGCTGTTGGCGCAGCCACTACGCCGCAGGGTCGCCGATACTGAAACCAGCCCTGAGACCGGCCTCTTATATCAAAAAGGCGGCAGGTTCTGGAGCCTGCCGCCTTTTTTTTGTTTATGCCGTCAAAGCCTCGGGCTCCCGCCGGTCACGCTTGACCAGCAGCTTGTTGAGTGCGTGCACATACGCACGGGTGGAGGCTACCATCGTATCGGTATCTGCCCCCTGCCCGTCCACCATTTTCCCGTTTTCTTCCAGACGCACAGTCACGCGGGCCTGCGCGTCAGCGCCGTCGGTCACGGCACCGACAGAGTAGAGCTTCAGCTCCACATCATGCGTAAAGATTATACCGATCGCGTTGAAAATCGCATCGACCGGGCCATCCCCCTGTGCATCCGCCTGCTTCAATTCACCATCGACTTCCAGCTCGACCGCCGCGGTGGCTGGACCACGTGAGCCGGCCCGCACCTCGACAGAGACAAAACGAATGCGCTCATGGCTCCGGTTCACCTCATCATCCACCAGCGCCACGATGTCGTCGTCATAGATAACTTTTTTACGATCCGCGACTTCCTTGAAGCGACGGAAAGCGTCATTCAGGGCGTTTTCACCCAGCTCGCCATAGCCCAGCGCCTTCAGCTTGTCGCGGAATGCCGCACGGCCGGAATGTTTTCCCATGACCAGCGAGGATTTGGTCCAGCCCACGCTCTCCGGTGTCATGATCTCATAGGTCGCAGCGTTCTTGAGCACACCGTCCTGATGGATACCACTTTCATGCGCGAAAGCGTTCCGGCCAACGATCGCCTTGTTCGGCTGCACATCAAAACCGGTAATGGAGGCCAACAATTTAGAGGTACGCAGAATGTTTTCCGTCACCAGGCCGCTGACATAGGGCAGTACATCGTGGCGGGTGCGCAGGGCCATGGCGATTTCTTCCAGCGCAGCATTGCCCGCACGCTCGCCAATGCCGTTGATGGTGCACTCCACCTGACGCGCCCCACCCTTGATCGACGCAATAGTGTTGGCAACGGCCAAGCCCAGATCATCATGATTGTGAGCCGAAAAAATCACCTTCTCCGCCCCCGGAACCCGCTCCTTCAACATACGAAAGATGCGTTCCATATCCTCCGGCGTGGCATAGCCGACAGTATCGGGGATATTGATGGTGGTGGCACCAGCCTTGATAGCAGCCTCCACACAACGGCACAGGAACTCGGGCTCTGTCCGGCTGCCGTCTTCGGCGGACCATTCCACGTCATCTGTAAAGCGACGTGCCTGCTCATTGCCCTGAACGATCAGCTCAAGAACCGTTTCCGGCTCCATCCGCAGCTTGTATTTCATATGCAGCGGTGAAGTACTGATAAAATTATGGATACGGCGCCGTGCCGCCGGACGAATCGCCTCTCCCGCCCTTGCGATATCATCGCGACCGCCTGTGCGGGCCAGACCCGCAACGACGGGGCCATCCTTGGCAAATTTTGCCGCAATGGCATTGACGCTTTCCCAGTCACCAGGAGAAGCAACCGGGAAACCGGCTTCGATCACGTCCACTCCCAGCTCCGCAAGCATGTCGGCCATACGCAGCTTCTCATCCAGATTCATGGAGAAACCGGGGGACTGCTCTCCATCGCGGAGTGTCGTGTCGAAAATGATGATTCGGCTATCGTCAATATCACCGAAACTGGGGTGGCTGATGGTCATGATGCGCTGTATCCTTGGCGATCAGTCGTCGCTGCTTCCCTTTTAGACGGTCCAGGCTAGGCTGGGACCGGGCAGCTTCCGCATGGCGGATCTGCACTTGAGCACTCCTACCGCATGCACCACAAAAGCAACAGCAGCGGGGAGAAGCTATCCCCTGAGCACAGCCGACCGTAAACCCGGCTATATGCTCAGGGGTACGTAAGTCGAAGGATAAAGCGGAAGGCAGAGATACCGGCAGCACAGCATGAGTTATCCCCCCTGCTGATAATCAGGCCCTGAAAACCGGGCACTATGGCTGCTCCATCATTCATTCTGAATCCATAAAGCGGCCAGGTATCTTTTTGCAAGTACAAGTTGCGGGACAATGACTGGAAAGCTTTATCCTCTCATCGGCATCGCACATAACGAAAATCAGGGTTTGAAAGCTGTTTTTTGATGATCACATAAAAAATAAAGCCGCTACATATGATATGCAGCGGCAAACAATGAAGAAAATAGCTTACCATCAAAAAGATCTAATAATTGAAACAACTCTTCCAAATATAAAACATTCAGAATTTTTGTCATATCCTATATTTTTAATTTCTATATCAGAAGAACTATATAAAGCATTATCACTACTAAGTATAAAATTATTATTTTGTTTTGATTTAATGCGTTTTACATTTATAATTTCATTCATGACAACGGCATAAACGCCATCATATACTACAGATTCATTTGTATCAATAACAAGATTATCTTCTTTATAAATAGTAGGGGTCATATTATCAGCCAGGACATTAAATATAACCAACCCGTTTACCCCCTTAAAGCAGCTTTCGACAAACTGGCGCTCAAAAAGATAACTTTTGGGAACAATTTCCTGATGATCATTAAGATATGCATATTTGCTTGCCACTTCCTTATCAAAATAAGGAAGATTGATAATATCTTTATGACCAAGATCTGCAGCAATGCTGCCTTCCGGGGTAACCTTTTTTCTACCTCTACCTGTTGCAAGCCACTCCACGCTGACGCCACACGTTTCTGCCAGCGCAACAAGAGCACTCACTTTCATCTCTTGCCCAGCGATATAGCGATTGAGATTTCCGACCGGAATACCCGATTCTTTTGACAACAAATTATTGCCGCCAAATTCTTTCATTATTTGCCGCAGTCGCTGCGATCTTTCTTTTACTTGAAGAAAGTCACTCCGATTATTCACATCACTATCCTGATAAAGAATATCATCATTCATATGAATATCAGAGTTCATGTTTTCCATATTTTGGCAAACCATCCAAGATATCCGCTTAACTGCAGATAATCATTTATATTATAAATTTATACTATGATTTTCAAATTTTTATTTAAATATAATCTAACCTCCAAATGAATTTTAAACTTTTGCTGGCCAAATATTGTCGGACTTGACCAGCAAAATTACTTTAGAAACCAAGCAATATTTAATTTGTTAATTAAACAAATCATAAAAGTTGATAACGGTCAAGGCAAAGAAAAATAAAACGAAAATTTTCTTTTTATTATTAAGTTTCGTTTTATTTTTCTATTTTTAGATCAAAATATTGTTATTTATTTTGATTTAATTATCCCAATTTTGATATTTTTGATCCTGTTTCTAAAATCAAGTTTGCTATTTTTGCACGAATGGCTTCTAGCTGTCTCCCATCCTCTACACGCGGTGCGCAGTAGCGGGCGGCAGGAATACCGTTCCGCTTCCTTCCACGAGCTTTCACCTTCGCTGCACCTTTTCCAGTATAGGTATGTGCATTGTGGAACATGTTCCGGTTGTTGTCCTCCACATAAGTTTCGGAGGCAGCACCCTCGGCAATCACCACATCATGCGTATCAAGCTCGATATGCACGTAGCTCACTGTCTCCACATGCTGTTCCTGAACGATGGAGACACCGTTCACCAGACGACCGGCTGGAACCAGAACGCCATTGATAAACATTGCATGTAGCGGGGAGACCAGCAGGTCACGCTTCGGCAGCACGCCATCCAGAGCACCCTGACGGATACGAACCGGCAGCACATCACGACGACCCTGGATAAAGCGACCATTATAGCTCCGACGGCCCAGCCAGCAGATCGGACGAACTGCCTCACCCGCTGTGATCACGTGATCCCCGATCTGCAGATCTTCAACCGGAACCTCACCACGATCCGTCAGGATCAGCGTGCCATGCACATAGCAGGGCGTGCCGTCATCATAGACCGTTACCCCATTCCCGCCCTGAGCCTGACGCATCTTGTAGTTCTGATCATGCGCATTGGGATCAAGCTTGATCGAGTAATACTGGGTCTTGGTCCCGTCACTGGCCACATGAGACAGGATCAGGAAGACATTTCCCCCATTACTCACCACATCCACCACGTCGGAAGCCTGAGAAGCCAATCCCATCAGCGTAATGGATTCACCGTTACCAAAATCGGAAACAGTCGCGGCCAATGCTGTGCCTGGCGTGCTGATGATAATGTTACCAGACCCGACACCCGCAGAACTCGTGCCACCCAACGTAATCGTGTTGGAGGAATCCAGCGCTTGCGAGACCGTCAACGTGCCATTCGTCTGCATCAGGATATTCGTGTTGGTCAGCGTATCCGCCAACACCCATCCATCACCCTTCACGTTGATCGTCTGGAACCCGGTATATTGGGTCCCAAACCCGCTCAGAGTGGTGCCAGCACCATCCAATTCAAGCACGTTGCCAGTGCCGGCAGCCGTAACCTTACCAATAATGGCGCTGCTGCCGCTGATGGCCAGACGGCTGTTGCCAGCACCAAAATTGATAGCACTTCTGAATGTGCTTTGGGTCTGGATTGTTCCAGTATTAACAACCGTTCCTCCGCCAGTCAGCACAATTGCTTGACTGAGCGCACCGATTGCACTGATTGTCCCGGAGTTGGTAATACTCCCCACGCCGCTAACACTAATACCAGTTGACTGACCAATGTCAGCACTGATCAAGCCGGTATTGCTGATGACTCCAGAGACAATTGCAACTGCGGTATTGGTTGCACCGGTAATAGCAATCGTTCCGGTATTATTGATTGTTCCGGCGGCTCCCATTGTCACGCCGGTAGAGGCAGAGCCTGATCCCAGTATCTGTCCACTATTGACCAGCGTTGCGACGTTACCCAGTGAAATCAACGCATTTATAGGCTGTCCACCCTGAATGGTGCCCATGTTAGTAATGGCCACACCAGTTCCTGCACTAAAGATAGCAGAAGACAAGTTTCCGTTCGAGAGAACAGCTGTTGCCGCATTGGTCAATGCAGCATTTGCAGCCATCGTCACAGCACCGGCAAAGGAGCCAGTGTTTGTCAAAGTCCCTTTATTGAGCAATGTGGAGTTGGAGGAAACCGTATTGAATCCTCCCGCAACCCAAGATGCGCCAGCATCAACGACCAGGTTCTGGAAGCCAATATATTTGACGCCCAATCCACTAATACTGCCCGCCGAACTGCCGGAGAGCATTTCGAGTGTATTGGTGCCGGCCGAGTTAGCAACAGCGGTGCCGATGATACGGGATGCAACGCCGAGCTGCAGCAGGTTGGTTCCTGTGCCGGTCATATAG
This sequence comes from Granulibacter bethesdensis CGDNIH1, assembly GCF_000014285.2. Lineage (NCBI taxonomy): Bacteria > Pseudomonadati > Pseudomonadota > Alphaproteobacteria > Acetobacterales > Acetobacteraceae > Granulibacter > Granulibacter bethesdensis. The sequence goes on from NC_008343.2 coordinate 1,642,089, forward strand.
ATTGCGGCGCCAGCACCGTTCGTAACATTGGCGGTTCCGGCAGCCGAGATAGTGCCGGAGTTCGTGATCGTGCCACCTACATCGAGACGGATACCCGTGCCGGCGGTGCCTGCTACACCGATGCTGCCAGTGTTGATAACCGTTCCGCCTGATGCAAGACGGACGGCATTCAGAAAGCCGATACCTGCACCGGTTCCTGTTTCAAGGATGGTGCCGGAGTTGTTCAGATAATCTGCCGAGGTATTCGAAAGATAGACACCGCTGGCTGCTGTAAGAGTGCCACCATTATCGGTGATAAGCCCGGCATTGATGACGGTGCCTGCGACAGTCGTATTACCGTAAACGCTGACGCCAACCAAATTGCCGGAGATCGTGCCACCGGCAGAGTTCGTGACCCGGCCACCCGTATCAAACAGCACGCCCTGACTAGCGCTTCCAGTGGCATTGACGACACCGCTATTAACAAGCGTGGCCGCACCGCCCATTCCTCTAACGGCAATACCACCGGAGCCAAACGCAATAATGCTCCCTGCGTTATTGATGGAACCACCATTGACACCAACACCGTAGCTTCCACCCCGGATCAGTCCGCCAGCATTGTTGGTAATGACGTTACCGGTGCCAAACAAGAAAGCACCACTTTGGCTGGTAGAACTGGACAGAATGGTGCCGGAATTGACCAGCGTGCTGCTGGTGCCATTGACCCCATCCGAAACCGAGCTGATCAGGCCGGAGTTGTTAACCGAACCACCCGTGCCTGCATTAACTCCGCGATAGCTGCTGCTGATAATCGTGCCGGCATTATTAATAATAGCACCAGCTACACTAGTATTAACAGCAATAGCATAGCCATTTGCAACGGAATTTGTAATGGTTCCACCAGACGCATTCGTCAGCATAGCCCCATTAGACAAAGTAACAGTCGTACCATTCAGGGTTCCTGTATTTGTCAGTGTGCCGCTATTGAGCAGATTATTAAAACTGCCTGTTCCGGACAAAGTCCATGTTGCACCTGCATCGACAGTGCCGGTCTGAAAATTAAGGAAATTGGAAGCATTGACTGTTCCGGCAGATGCTCCAGACAGCATTTCCAACAAGTTCGTGCCTGATGCGTTAGCGGAAACGGCCCCACTGATCTGGGAACTGACCCCAATTTGTAGTAAATTAGAGCCTGCACCACTAAAGACAATAGCAGTTCCGCCATTGGTTCCGATCAAACCATAATTGGTGACAGTGCCGGCGCCAGCAAAAGAAATATTGTTTCCGGCTGCAGCCGTTCCAACAAGCGTACCATAGTTGACAACGGTATTTGCAGCACCTGCACCAACAATGCTCCCATTTACACGAGCACTGTTAGAAACAGCGGCACTATTTGTTAGGGTTATGGGGCCTGTAAGGGTTGCATTAGTTGAATTTATCACCAAGCCACTGACTGACAGTGTGCCATTATTATTTAATGTGCCGTTGTTAGTCAGCACATAGCCAGCCGCCAGAGTATTGTTACCCGTCATAGCCCAGTTTGCATTGCTGGCTACATTGACGGTCTGGAAATTAACATAACTGACACCAAGACCACTAATAGTTCCTGTCGTTGCAGAGGACATTAACGACAGGGTATTTGTCCCCGCAGAATTGGCAGTTACCAAACCAACAATCTGCGAACTAGCAGCTAACTGAAGAAGATTTTGGCCTGTTCCGCCCATAACAACAGCGGTACCGCTCTGGCCAACAATTGAACCACCGTTGGTAATTGTGCCGGAGGATACCAGGCTGATGCCGATACCGGAGGCAGATGTCCCCTGAATAAGGCCACCAGCGTCATTAGAGATAATGGCCGTATTCGTGCCAGTGGCGTAAATACCGACTGTACCACCTTGGATAATGGCACCTGCAATGTTGCTGACAAAACCTCCGCTCAGCAGTCGAATACCATCTGCCACGCTACCAGTAACAATACCGGAATTATAAACAGTAGCAGGGTTACTACCAAACTGAATACCACGGAAGCTTCCTTGGATAAGACCAGTGTTAGTAATAGTTCCACTGCTGGCAACGGAGGCTCCATATCCGGCTGTGCCACTCCCTGAAAGCGTGCCGCTATTACTGATAGTCACTTGCTGCCCAGAAATCGCAGCACCACTAGAATTAAAGACTGCTCCATCACTATTGGTAAACCGACCGCCTGCAATCAGACTGACTGAACCGTTAACTGTACCATAGTTATCGATCAGGCCTGTATCCAGAATTGTTCCGCTATTATTTATAATGCCGCGATTCTCAAGCGTGCCTGCGACACTCATTGTCAAGCCGCTTGCAACAGAATTGCTGCCAATTACTGTCCAATAAGCATTCTGATCAATTTGAACATTAAGACCGGTATACTGAGTGCCGATTCCACTGATCGTCCCGCGCGTTCCTCCAGATGCCAGTTCCAGTATGTTAGCCGCTCCAACAGCCGCCACTGTTCCATTGACGACTGCCGTTGGTACCAGGATGAGCCGATTGGCATCCGCACTCATCGAAAGGGCGGTTCCATCAGAATTCGCGATCAAACTACCGGTGTTGCTCAGCGTACTCGCTGTGCTCAGGGTTAGTCTGCCAGTAAATGTTCCGGTGTTGGTCAGGCTCGCTCCCGTCGCAACGAAAGTCTGACTGGTGGAAATCGAGTTACCACCGGTCAGCTGCCAGTTAGAGCCGGAGGCAGCCGTAATCTGATTGAAACCGACAATAGTTGAACCAAGACCAGAGAGAGTGGGTGTATTGGTTGCCCCTCCCCCAATCAGATTCAGACGATTGACACTCCCTGCACCGATGATGGAACCAATGATAACTTGTCCGGCATTCAGATTCAGAACGCTGGTCCCGACACCACCCAAATAGACGGCGGTGCTACCTGCGTTGGAGATGGTACCAAAATTGCTGATAGTACCTGTACTACCTAGGCTGACTGCAATTGCGCCGGTTCCAGTGACAGTGCCCAGATTGTTCAGTAGCGCATTCGTGCCACCGCCATTGACCATGCCGGAAATTGCACCGGTATTGTTGATCGTGCCACCGGCCGAGAAACCAACATTTCCATTGAAAGCTGCACTGGCAGCATTGGTCATGATGCCCCCAACTGCGAGGGTACCGCTGCTCGTCAATATGCCTTTGTTGAGCAGAGTATTACCAGCAACAATCGTGTTGCTTCCGCCCATATTCCATACTGCACCGGTATCAACAACAGCATTCTGGAAGCCAAGATAATTGATACCTAATCCGCTTATAGTTCCGGAAAGGGCAGCAGACAGCATTTCGAGTGTGTTGGTACCGGCCGAGTTAGCAACAGCGGTGCCGATGATACGGGATGCAACGCCGAGCTGCAGCAGGTTGTTTCCTGTGCCGCTCATATAGATAGCAGCGCCAGCACCGTTCGTAACATTGGCCGCTCCGGCAGCCGAGATGGTGCCGGAGTTGGTGATCGTGCCACCTACATCGAGACGGATACCCGTACCGGCAGTGCCTGTTACGCCAATGCTGCCAGTGTTGATAACCGTTCCGCCGAGCGCCAACCGAACGGCCACCAGAAGGCCGGAACCTGCACCCGTTCCTGTTTCAAGGATGGTGCCGGAGTTGTTCAGATAATCTGCCGAGGTATTCGAAAGATAGACACCGCTGACTGCTGTAAGAGTGCCACCATTATCGGTGATAAGCCCGGCATTGATGACGGTGCCTGCGACAGTCGTATTACCGTAAACGCTGACGCCAACCAAATTGCCGGAGATCGTGCCACCGGCAGAGTTCGTGACCCGACCACCCGTATCAAACAATACACCCTGACTGGCGCTTCCAGTGGCATTGACGACACCGCTATTAACAAGCGTGGCCACACCGCCAAGTCCTCTAACGGCAATACCACCGGAGCCAAACGCAATAATGCTCCCTGCGTTATTGATGGAACCACCACTGATACCAGCACCGTAGCTTCCACCCTGGATCAGTCCGCCAGCATTGTTGGTAATGACGTTACCGGTGCCAAACAGGAAAGCACCACTCTGGCTGGTAGAGCTGGACAGAATGGTGCCGGAATTGACCAGCGTGCTGCTGGTGCCATTGACGCCATCCGAAACCGAGCTGATCAGGCCAGAGTTATTGATCGCAGCGCTTGTGCCTGCATTAATGCCACGGAAAGAGCTGTTGGTGATTGTGCCGGCATTGCTGACAACACCGCCGGTTCCGGCAATAGCGATAGCATAGCTGCTCGAACTGCTGATAATCCCGCCAGCAAGGTTGGAAACTGTTCCCGTCCCACCCAGAGAAACGCCAAAGTTTGCGCCAGAAATCAGGCCGCTATTGGTAATAGTCGCAACTGTAGTAGCCGAGGCATAGACACCCCAACCACCACTGGAACTGATCGTGCCAGTATTGCTGACCAAGCCCGACGTACCCAAAAGAACGACACCGGCACCACCAGTCGCGACACCGCCCGTGATGGTGCCGGCATTGACAACGGTACCATTCGTGATTTGCACGCCATAGCCGTTGCTCAGCTGGGCACGGATCAGACCACTGGCCTGGTTGGTCACATTACCCGTGATCAGGACACCCCACGGATTAGCGCCCGTCGCAAGGATACTACCCGCATTGATCACTGTTGCTTGAACGCTATCAGAAGCAATGACCACGTTGCCCGCGCTGACGATGGTCGCACCAGCCGCGTTGCTCAGCAGGGCACCATTGATCAGTGTGACATTGGCACCATTGATAGTGCCTGTGTTTGTCAAAGATCCGCTGTTACGCAGGTTGGTAAAGGTGCTGTTACCACCCAGCGTCCAGCTAGCACCGGCATCGACAGTGCCGGTCTGGAAATTGACGAAGTTGGAACCACTAATACTGCCCGCCGAACTGCCGGAGAGCATTTCGAGTGTGTTGGTACCGGCCGAGTTAGCAACGGCGGTGCCGATGATACGGGATGCAACACCGAGCTGCAGCAGGTTGTTTCCTGTGCCGCTCATATAGATAGCAGCGCCAGCACCGTTCGTCACATTGGCGGTTCCGGCAGCCGAGATAGTGCCGGAGTTCGTGATCGTGCCACCTACATCGAGACGGATACCGATGCCGCCGGTGCCTGTTGCACCGATACTACCGCTGTTGATAACAGTTCCGCCGAGCGCCAACCGAACGGCTGCCAGAAAGCCGACCGCTGTAGCGGTTCCTGTTTCAAGGATCGTGCCGGAGTTATTTACATAATCTGCCGAGGTATTGGAAAGATAGACCCCGCTGGCACCTGCAAGAGTACCTGCATTATCAGTAATAAGCCCCGCATTGATGACGGTGCCTGCGACAGTGCTGTTACCGAGAATAGCGACAGCGTTGAAATTGCCGGAGATCGTGCCACCCGCAGAGTTCGTGACCTGGCCACCCGTGTCAAACAGCACGCCCTGACTAGCGCTTCCAGTGGCATTGACGACACCGCTATTAACAAGCGTGGCCACACCGCCAAGTCCTCTAACGGCAATACCACCGGAGCCAAACGCAATAATGCTCCCTGCGTTATTGATGGAACCACCATTGACACCAGCACCGTAGCTTCCACCCCGGATCAGTCCGCCAGCACTGTTGGTAATGATGTTGCCGGTGCCAAACAAGAAAGCACCATTCTGGCTGGTAGAGCTGGACAGGATGGTGCCGGAATTGACCAGCGTGCTGCTGGTGCCATTGACGCCATCCGAAACCGAGCTGATCAGGCCGGAGTTGTTAACCGAACCACTCGTGCCTGCAGCAATACCCACTACCGCGGCGGTAATTGTGCCGGCATTGCTGACAACATTGCCGGTTCCGTCGATAGTGATAGCAAAGCTGCTCGAACTGCTGATAATGCCGCCAGCAAGGTTGGAAACTGTTCCCGTCCCAGCCAGGGAAACGCCAAATCTTGCGCCAGAAATCAGGCCGCTATTGGTAATAGTCGCAACTGTAGTAGCCGAGGCATAGACACCCCAACCACCACTGGAACTGATCGTGCCAGTATTGCTGACCAAGCCCGACGTACCCAAAAGAACGACACCGGCACCACCAGTCGCGACACCGCCCGTGATGGTGCCGGCATTGACAACGGTACCATTCGTGATTTGCACGCCATAGCCGTTGCTCAGCTGGGCACGGATCAGACCACTGGCCTGGTTGGTCACATTACCCGTGATCAGGACACCCCACGGATTAGCACCCGTCGCAAGGATACTACCCGCATTGATCACTGTTGCTTGAACGCTATCAGAAGCAATGACCACATTGCCCGCGCTGACGATGGTCGCACCAGCCGCGTTGCTCAGCAGGGCACCATTGATCAGTGTGACATTGGCACCATTGATAGTGCCTGTGTTTGTCAAAGATCCGCTGTTACGCAGGTTGGTAAAGGTGCTGTTACCACCCAGCGTCCAGCTAGCACCGGCATCGACAGTGCCGGTCTGGAAATTGACGAAGTTGGAACCACTAATACTGCCCGCCGAACTGCCGGAGAGCATTTCGAGTGTATTGGTGCCGGCCGAGTTAGCAACGGCGGTGCCGATAATACGGGATGTAACACCGAGCTGCAGCAGGTTGTTTCCTGTACCGGTCATATAGATTGCAGCACCAGCACCGTTCGTAACATTGGCGGTTCCGGCAGCCGAGATAGTGCCGGAGTTCGTGATCGTGCCACCTACATCGAGACGGATACCCGTGCCGGCGGTGCCTGCTACACCGATGCTGCCAGTGTTGATAACCGTTCCGCCTGACGCAAGACGGACGGCATTCAGAAAGCCGATACCTGCGCCGGTTCCTGTTTCAAGGATGGTGCCGGAGTTGTTCAGATAATCTGCCGAGGTATTCGAAAGATAGACACCGCTGGCAGCTGTGAGAGTGCCACCATTATCGGTGATAAGCCCGGCATTGATGACGGTGCCTGCGACAGTCGTATTACCAAAAACGCTGACGCCAACGAAATTGCCGGAGATCGTGCCACCGGCCCAGTTTGTGACCTGGCCACCAGAACTAAACAGCACGCCCTGACTAGCGCTTCCAGTGGTATTGACGACACCGCTGTTAAAAAGCGTGGCCGCACCGCCATTTCCCCTAACGGCAATACCGCCGGAGCCAAACGCAACAATGCTCCCTGCGTTGTTGATGGAACCACCATTGACACCAGCACCGTAGAGGCCACCCTGGATCAGTCCGCCAGCACTGTTGGTAATGACGTTGCCAGTGCCAAACAAGAAAGCACCACTCAGGCTGCTGGAGCTGGACTTTATAGTTCCAGAATTGACCAGCGTGCTGCTGGTTCCATTGACGCCATCGGAAACCGAGCTGATCAGGCCGGAGTTATTAATTGCAGCGTTTGTGCCTGCATTAATACCCACTGCCGTACTGGTGATTGTCCCGGCATTGCTAATAACCGCACTAGTGCCGGACACAAATACGCCATAGCTACTGCTACCAGTGGCAGTAGCGCTGATAATGCCGCTAGTTTGGTTAGTTATTGTGCCGGTGTTAGCAAATGAGACGCCATATGTGGCACCAGATATAAGACCACTATTGATGACATTGCCGCTGCTGGTCGTGTTGCCAAATACAATGCCTGCAGATGCTGTGCCTATAATCTGTGCGGAAGTTCCCGTGTTACTGACTGTACCTGAACCAATAAACACACCATAGGTCGAGCCGCTGATGAGGTTGGTATTGCTTACCAGACCCGCACCTGAAAGCCAGGCGCCCTTACCACTATTTCCATTGGCAATCAGTGTACCAGCATTGGCGATAGTACCATTTGCAATACCTGCACCAGCAAAGCCACCCTGGATCAGTCCGCCAGCACTGTTAGTAATGACGTTACCAGTGCCAAACAGGAAAGCACCACTCTGGCTGATAGAGCTGGACAGAATGGTGCCGGAATTAACTAGCGTGCTGCTGGTGCCATTGACACCATCGAAAACCGAGCTGATCAGGCCGGAGTTGTTAACCGAACCACTCGTGCCTGCAGCAATACCCACTACCGCGGCGGTAATTGTGCCGGCATTGCTGACAACATTGCCGGTTCCGTCGATAGTGATAGCAAAGCTGCTCGAACTGCTGATAATGCCGCCAGCAAGGTTGGAAACTGTTCCCGTCCCACCCAGGGAAACGCCAAATCTTGCGCCAGAAATCAGGCCGCTATTGGTAATAGTCGCAACTGTAGTAGCCGAGGCATAGACACCCCAACCACCACTGGAGCTGATCGTGCCAGTATTACTGACCAAATCCGACGTGCCAGCAAGATAGACACCAGCACCACCGGTCGCGACACCGCCCGTGATGGTGCCGGCATTGACAACGGTACCATTCGTGATTTGCACGCCATAGCCGTTGCTCAGCTGGGCACGGATCAGACCACTGGCCTGGTTGGTCACATTACCCGTGATCAGGACACCCCACGGATTAGCGCCCGTCGCAAGGATACTACCCGCATTGATCACTGTTGCTTGAACGCTATCAGAAGCAATGACCACGTTGCCCGCGCTGACGATGGTCGCACCAGCCGCGTTGCTCAGCAGGGCACCATTGATCAGTGTGACATTGGCACCATTGATAGTGCCTGTGTTTGTCAAAGATCCGCTGTTACGCAGGTTGGTAAAGGTGCTGTTACCACCCAGCGTCCAGCTGGCGCCGGCATCGACAGTGCCGGTCTGGAAATTGACGAAGTTGGAACCACTAATACTGCCCGCCGAACTGCCGGAGAGCATTTCGAGTGTATTGGTGCCGGCCGAGTTAGCAACAGCGGTGCCGATGATAGCGGATGCAACGCCGAGCTGCAGCAGGTTAGCTCCTGTGCCACTCATATAGATTGCAGCACCAGCACCGTTCGTAACATTGGCGGTTCCGGCAGCCGAGATAGTGCCGGAGTTGGTGATCGCGCCACCTACATCGAGACGGATACCCGTACCGGCGGTGCCTGTTACACCAATGCTGCCAGTGTTGATAACCGTTCCGCCTGACGCAAGACGAACGGCCGCCAGATCACCAATGGCTGCACCAGTTCCTGTTTCAAGGATCGTTCCGGAGTTGTTCAGATAATCTGCCGAGGTATTGGACAGAAACACGCCATGCGCAGCCGTAAGAGTACCACCATTATCGGTGATAAGTCCGGCATTGATAACAGTGCCGGCAACAGTTGCAGAGGTACTGAAAAGGCTAATGGCATTGAAATTGCCGGAGATTGTACCACCGGCAGAGTTCGTGACCCGGCCACCCGTGTTAAACAACACGCCCTGACCGAAGGTTCCAGTGGCATTAACGACACCACTGTTGACAAGTGTGGCCGCATTACCAAGTCCTCTAACGCCGCTACCACCAGAGCCAAACGCAATAATGCTCCCTGCGTTATTGATGGAACCACCATTGACACCAGCACCGTAGAAGCCACCCTGGATCAGCGCGCCAGCACTGTTGGTAATGACGTTACCGGTACCAAACAGGAAGGCACCACTCTGGCTGGTAGAGCTGGACAGGATGGTGCCGGAATTAACTAGCGTGCTGCTGGTGCCATTGACGCCATCCGAAACCGAGCTGATCAGGCCGGAGTTATTGATCGCAGCGCTTGTGCCTGCATCAATACCACGGAAGGAAGTGCTAGTAATTGTCCCGGCATTGCTGATGACAGCGCCAGTTCCAGCAATGGTGATAGCATAACTGCCGCCGCTGATAATGCCGCCAGCAACGTTGTTGATCGTTCCAGCCGCGGCAAGGCTGATACCAATAGTGCTTCCTGTAACCGCACCCGTATTATTGATCGTCCAGGCTGTACTAAGGCTGCTCTGTATCCCGATGCCAGCGGTATTCGCAACTGTCGTCCCCGCCAGAATAAGAATCGGATTTGATGAGGCAGTCGTAAGAATAACACCCGAGGTAGTGGACGTCAGCGTGGTCATATCACAACCGCCTTAAAAAATTAAAGAAATTAACAATATTCTGTTAGATTGGCACCAAGTATATTCTCACAGTCTATAAGACACATCATGTGATATTGTAAATATAAATACAGTTAAAATGTAAAATTTTTAATTTTTTACTGTATTATTTGTTTTATATCAAAAATATTATTATCATTATATTGTATTTTATTTTTACTATATTAAAATCATTAAAATATTAATTTTTTTACAAAAAACTTCATTTTCAAAAGTTATAAAAGCTTTCAATATCAATATAAGCATATTTTTTACATTTTTAGTTTTTTGGACTAATTTATAATTAATAAAAATTAAATACGTTTACAAAAAAAAATTTAGAACAAATAGACATTATAAATTCATGATGAATTTTATTTCATAAAATAAGAAATATTCTTTGAAAATTAAAATTTAAGGTTTATATATTTTAAAATAATTTATTTATTTAAAATAAATATAGAATTTATTTAAATTATAAAATATTTTATTATTTTATATTATATTTTTCCAAAAATATCTTTTTAAAGTAAATAAAAAAGTTTTATAAATTAAATATTGATATAATTAATACTGATGGATGATTGAAATTTATAGTTTTCATTGCAAGAAATTCTGCTTTATTAAATTTCATGCAAAATTTAAATCACCAAAAAGATCAATCATTATAATTGCATCCAATTTGAATAAACAAAAATTATAAATTTCATTTTGAAAAAAGTAATTTACATTCAATTTAAAATAATTATGATATATTTTTGTACAAATAATATATTATTTTTATAATAGATGCGGATGTTAAAAAATTATTTTACTAAATGAGACATAGATATTTATAATTTCTGGACCTATATTTCCAATCGAGACTTTATATTATTTCCTTGATATGCTTAAATTCATCAACGAAGTAGAATTATAACATACATGCACCATTGCAGCCTACAAATGCCAAGAGTGACGTCACTCTCTCCCCAATTAACATGCAAGCCGTTATGTACTTAGTCAGATCAGTCATCTCTTGACCATCATGATCTGGCTATACTGCATGTTAATTCAGCCTAGGCCGATAAAAATGCCAACAGATCACGGTTTAATCTGTCTCTAGCGGTAAAATAGAGTCCATGAGGCTCCCCTTCATATTCTTTCAACGTGGCATGAGGGATCAGCCTTGCAGCTTCATGGGCCGTGATGTCGGGGGGAACTGTCGCATCAGCATCACCGTGAACGATCAGCGTCGGCATGGTAAAATGGCTCATATCTGCCCGAAAATCGGTGGCACTGAAGGCCCTTACACAGTCGAGCGTTGCTTTGGGAGAGGCCTGCATTGCCAGACCCCAGCTCCATTGCAGTATGTCTGATGTCACCTGGAAATTCAGCAAGCCTGCCCCGAAGAAAATCCGCCCGAAGCCAGCCATGAAACTGGCCCGGTCTGATCGAATTGAATTGATCATGTGATCGAAGGCCGCCCCATCAACCCCTTCCGGATGATCCTCCGTCCGCAACAGAAATGGCGTTACTGCAGCAATCAACGCAGCCTTGCCGATACGAGCAGCACCGTGCCTTGATAGGTAACGCGCTACCTCTCCACCGCCCATTGAAAATCCGACCAGAGCCGCATCGTGCAGATCCAGCGCATTGATCATATCAGCAAGGTCATCGGCCAATGTGTTGTAATCATAGCCAGTCCAGGGTTTATCCGATCGTCCAAAGCCACGCCGGTCATAGGCAATGGTCCGGAACCCATGCTCTGCAAGAAACACCTGCTGATATTCCCACATATCGGCATTCAGGGGCCAACCATGGATCAGGATGACCGGACGCCCCTGCCCCCAGTCGTTATAGAAAAGCCGTGTTCCATCGCGCGTCTCGACATAGGCCATGCTGGATTTTCCTCTGCTTTTGCTCGGCAGTCACAGACTGTCTTATTCTGAGAGGAAATAGCAACGCATCGAGAGGCAAAAAGTAAGACAGACTTCATTCCCCGAAAACGTCATGGAAACCCGCGCCTGTTGGTGCGTTCACATGCTATCGCAGTTGCGCCGGCTTGCTGGCAGGTGTGACCGAACGACAATGCGCCACGAAGGAGGCCATTTATGCAGACAGTTCATTCCCTTCGCAGCCTGTTAGGTGTTGCCGCTCTCGCAGGAATGATGCTTGGGGGTGCAGGCCACGCAGACGCGGCCAATGCCCGACATCCGCGCCATAATATCGATCGTCAGGTCGATCAGGGCAATGACACGGGCGATGAAGCAATTGAAGCGCTGAACGCGCAGCAATTGCAGAGCATTCGTGCCACCAACGGCCCTGCTCTCGGCACGGCGCCGGTCGGTAGTCCAGCGATGCCATATCCTACAGGTGCGTATCCGCCTGCTACAACTGGTACTTACGCACCCCCAGGCACGCCAAACTATGCACCGCCAGTCACCCCTTATGTGCCACCGCCGCCGGGCTATTACCCCGCCACACCAGCCCGTTGAGTTCACCTGGCTGATAAAAGGCGTTTGATGCCTGATTGTTTCGTTTCCCCTCGTTCCGTAGCAATTCAGGTAGTCAAATAAAAAACACCCCCGTCACAGGACGGGGGTGTTTTCATTTAGTCCGATAGAAAAGATAGAAAGAAAAGATCAGTTACGGGCCTTGTCGACCAGCTTGCCCTTTGCAATCCACGGCATCATGGCGCGCAGACGCTCACCGACCTGCTCAATCTGATGCTCGTTATTGCGACGACGGATGGATTTGAAGCTGGCGCCGTTGACCTTCATTTCCAGCATGAAGTCACGCACGAAACGGCCGCTCTGGATGTCTTCCAGCACGCGCTTCATCTCGGCCTTGGTTTCCGGCGTCACGATGCGCGGGCCGGTCACGTATTCGCCATATTCCGCCGTGTTGCTGATCGAGTAATTCATGTTGGCGATACCGCCTTCATAGATCAGATCAACGATCAGTTTCACTTCATGCAAGCACTCGAAATAAGCCATTTCCGGAGCATAGCCAGCCTCGACCAGCGTTTCGAAGCCGGCGCGGATCAGCTCGACCAGACCGCCGCACAGCACGGCCTGCTCACCGAACAGGTCTGTTTCGCATTCTTCCTTGAAGGTGGTCTCGATGATACCAGCACGGCCACCACCAACGGCAGAGGCGTAGGACAGCGCGATTTCCAGCGCATTGCCGGATGCATTCTGCGCCACCGCGACCAGACACGGCACGCCGCCACCCTTCTGGTACTCGCCGCGCACGGTATGCCCAGGGCCTTTCGGCGCGATCATGAACACGTCGATGTCGGAGCGCGGCTCGATCAGGTTGAAATGGATGTTCAGGCCATGTGCGAAAGCCAGCGCTGCGCCCGGGCGCAGATTGGCGTGCAGATGCTCGCGATACAGATCGGCCTGGCTCTCATCCGGGGTCAGGATCATCACCACATCGGCCCAGGCGGCAGCTTCGGCGGGTTCCATGACCTTCAAGCCCTCGCCCTCGGCCTTGGCAACAGCGGAAGAGCCCTTGCGCAGGCCGACCACCAAATCCTTTACGCCGCTGTCGCGCATGTTCAGAACATGGGCATGGCCCTGGCTGCCATAGCCAATGACCGCAACCTTCTTGCCCTTGATCAGGTTCAGATCGGCGTCACGATCGTAATAGACGCGCATCGGTTCACTCCATTCTCTCGGCGGCCATGGTTGTCAGAAAGGCCACGTGTTGCGGGCGGGCCAGACTTTCCCCCGGAAAGCCAGCCAGCAATTCAGTCAGGCCGTTCCCGATCAACAGGGGACGGCAGGTGGTTCTCTAGATCGTTCCCGCGCCGCGGAGAATAGCCGCAACGCCGGTACGTGATACTTCTGCCAGACCAAGCGGGCGCATCAGTTCCAGGAACGCATCCAGCTTGTCCGGATCGCCAGTCATCTCGAACACAAAGCTTTCCAGTGTGGCGTCGATGACCTTGGCGCGGAAGGCATCGGCCAGACGCAGCGCCTCCACCCGATTTTCCCCATGCGCCACGACCTTGATCAGCGCCAGTTCGCGGGCCAGATATGGCCCCTGCATGGTCAGATCCATCACACGATGGACCGGAACCAGACGGTCGAGCTGCGCCTTGATCTGCTCAATCACCATTTCGGTGCCGGAGGTCAGGATGTTAATACGGCTACGGCCTGCATAAACACCATCATCGCTCTCGACCGAGGCCACAGTCAGGCTGTCAATGTTGTAACCACGGCCGGAGAACAGGCCGATCACCCGTGCCAGCACGCCGCTTTCATTGTCAACGAGCACGGAGATCAGTGCGGTGCGATAGGCACCGGCATCGTGCTGCTTCTGCGCTGCGCTACCTTCCTGAGACTGGTTGCGCAGCAGATCCTTCATAAGGAGGGGCATGTTCCTGGACATTTCGATCAGACCAACATCATGCCTTCATCGGTGATCCCGCCGCTCTGTTCATTACGGGCACGGTCGTTATGTTCAGGGCCCAACAGCATTTCGTTATGTGCTGCGCCGGAGGGAATCATGGGGAATACGTTTTCTTTCTGATCGACGAGAATATCGGCGATCACCGGCCTGTCCGTGGCAAGCATTTCGTGAATAACACGGTCGAGGTCGTCAATAGTCTTGGCGCGCAGCCCGACAGCATGGAAGCTTTCCGCCAGCTTCACGAAATCCGGCAGAGCAGCGCTGTAGCTTTCGGAATAACGGCCGCCATGCAGCAGATCCTGCCACTGGCGCACCATCCCCATATATTCGTTGTTGAGGATGAAAATCTTCACCGGCAAGCGATATTGCGCCAGCGTACCCATTTCCTGAATGTTCATCAGGATGCTGGCTTCACCGGCAACATCGATTACCAGCGCATCGGGATTTCCGATCTGGGCACCCATCGCGGCAGGCAAGCCATACCCCATGGTCCCGAGGCCGCCTGAGGTCAGCCAGCGATTCGGCGCATCGAAGCGGAAATGCTGGGCCGCCCACATCTGATGCTGACCGACTTCGGTGGAAATGAATGTCTCACGCCCGGTTTCACGGGTGATCTCATACAGACGGCGGATGGCGTGCTGCGGCTTGATGATCGCACCCCGCGTGCCAGACTGGGTGTATTTCAGGCTATCCACCGCCCGCCATTCGTCGATCTGCCGCCACCACTGCGCCAGACCCTCCTTTTCAGGCTCGGTGCCGTCTTCCATCCAGCCCGTCAGCAGCGCTTCAATGATGCGGCCTGCGTCACCGACGATGGGCAGATCCACCCGCACATTCTTGTTGATGCTCGACGGATCAATATCGGCGTGAATTTTGCGAGCGAAGGGACTGAACGCATCAAGCCGCCCGGTCACACGGTCATCGAAACGCGCACCGATATTGATCAGCAGGTCACAGCCATGCACCGCCATATTGGCTTCGTACACGCCATGCATGCCCAGCATACCGATCGAGAGCGGATCATTCGCCGGGAAAGCCCCCAGACCCATCAGCGTGGTGGTGCAGGGGAAGCCGGTGCGGCGCACCAGATCACCCAGGGTCTGCGATGCCTGCGGCCCGGCATTGATCACGCCCCCCCCGACATAGAAGACAGGGCGCCTGGCACGTTTCATCATCGCCACGGCCTCAGCGATGCGGGCCGGATCAGGCTGCGTCACCGGGCGATAGGAACGATGTGGTTTCTCGGATTTCTCGGTGTAGGTCGCCTTGCCGATCACGATATCTTTAGGCAGGTCGATTACCACCGGGCCGGGACGGCCGGAGCGGGCGACATAGAAGGCTTCATGCACGATGCGCGGCAGATCGGCAGAGGAGCGCACCAGATAATTATGCTTCGTCGCGGGGCGCGTGATACCGGTGGTATCGGCCTCCTGAAACGCATCATTGCCGATCAGATGGGTCGGCACCTGACCGGTCAGGCACACCAGAGGAATGCTGTCCATCAGCGCATCGACCAGACCGGTCACCGCATTGGTGGCACCGGGACCGGAGGTGACGAGAACCACACCCACCTTGCCCGTACTGCGGGCATAGCCTTCCGCAGCATGCACCGCCGCCTGCTCATGACGCACGAGGATATGGCGGATGTCATTCTGCTTGAACAGCGCATCATAAATCGGCAGCACCGCACCGCCGGGATAGCCGAAAATAACCTCTACACCCTGATCCTTCAGCGCACGAAGCAGAAGCTCCGCACCGGGCAGAGCCTCCGTCTGGGAAGGATCGGACGGCGTTGCCGCCGGTATGCTTTCGGACATGTTCGACTAACCCCTCGGCGGACCGGCGCACAGATACCCGGTATAATCGCGCGAAGGCTGAGAGGTAATCGTTTCAGGGTGTCCGGGTCAATGGAAAGCACGAATAAAATTGAGCATATCAGCCATACTTCTTTCTGAAAGTTGCTGAAATGACGCAATTCGCGCATCAATCGTATACAGAAAGGGGGGTTTCACGAACGGACGGTTACGAAACCATGTCGCCTGCCGCTTCGTGTAGCGGATCGTCGCCTGAGCCGCGCGTTGCATGGCCTCAGGCAGGGAGATATCTCCGCGCAGGAAAGCCAGAAACTCCGGCACCCCATGCGCCCGCATCGCCGGCAGAGACGGGTCCAGTGCCTGAACGCGGAGGGCCTCTACCTCGGCCAGTGCCCCATTGTCCAGCATCCCATGCAACCGTGCCGTGATGGCCTGCCGCAATTCCTCTCTCGGCGGGTCGATCCGGATGGCGGCGAAGTCCCAGCCAGGCAAAGGTCGAGGGGGTTGATTCTGCCAGGCTGACAGACCTGATTCCGTGCCACGCCAGACCTCCCATGCCCTGGCGATACGCTGACTGTCCTGCGGTTTCAGCCGTGCTGCCGTGGCTGGATCCGCCTCTGCCAGACGGGCGTGCAGCGATTCCGGCCCAAGCTCCGCCAGCAAGCTGCGCGCCTCCTGCCTTGCCTCTTCTCCCGGATCGGGGATGTCGGCGAAACCATGCATCAGGGCGTGAAAATACAACCCCGTCCCGCCGCACAGAATCGGCAGCCGGCCCTGCTGCCAGCTTTCCTCCATCGCTGTTATGGCCTGATCCCGCCACCATGCCGCACTGCCAGGCTGAGACGCGGGGAGCACGCCATACAGACGATGCGGTACCCTTGCCTCTTCCTCTTGGTCCGGACGAGCGGTCAGAATCCGCAATTCGCGGTAGATCTGCATGGAATCGGCGTTAATGACCGTGCCGCCAAGCCTCTCCGCCACTGCCAGAGCAAGGGCGGATTTGCCGCTACAGGTCGGACCGGCCACAAACAGAGCACGTTTTTCCTTCATACCCGCTTTTCTGTCATGATTGCCCGGCCATGCAAGGTGAAGCTGAGATGAACTCTGAAAGCATCGTGATGCTCATTGCGGCACAGCCGGGAAGTCTGCCGGATGATCTGGTGGAATCAACGCAGCGCGCCACCGGTGGGGGCACCCTACGTGTCCTGGCGGCCGGAGAAGCCGTCGAATGGTCCTCTCCCCTGTCACCGGAAACACTCCGCCCTTTATTGCCGCTCCATACATTGGATGAGGCAAGGATCGACCATCTGGTGCAATCCGCCGCCCTGCCGCGCCGTAAACGCCTGCTGGCAGCCGATATGGACAGCACGATCGTGGTGGGAGAAACGCTCGACCGGATCGCCGCCCTGCACGGGTGTGGCGCCGAAGTCACCGCGCTGAGCCAAGCCAGTGTAGAGGGGCAGATTGATTTCGCCTCATCCCTTCGCCGCCGCATCCTTCTTTTGCAGGGGATGACGGTAGATGCCATCGGCGACATCATTCGCACGATCACGCTGAATGAAGGGGCTGATCTGCTGGTCCGCACCATGCAGGCGCACGGAGCATATACGGTTTTGATCTCCGGCGGCCTGATGCTTTGCACATCACAGGCAGCCTCACTGGCCGGGTTCGACGCACATCATGGCAATGAGGTGCTGATTGAAACGGGACGCCTCACCGGGCTGCTGCGTGAACCGGTGCTCGATCCCGACCGCAAAAGACAGATCATGCTGGATCATGCCGCAGCTTTGGGCCTGACCGCCGCTGATTGCCTTGCAATCGGCGATGGGGCGAACGATCTGCCGATGCTGCAAGCGGCTGGTCTTGGCATCGCCTTTCATGCCCGGCCAGCGGTAACGCAGGCAATCCCGAACCGCATTACCCATGGCAGCCTGCGCGCTGCCCTGTTCGCGCAGGGCTATGTGCTGTGACTTACGCCGCCTGTTCCAGTTCTTCCCCCAGATAAAGCGCGGCGAGTGCGCCACTGCGACGGACATCCTCCGGCGAGGCATGCAGCGCCACGAGGCCGTGTTCCAGCACATAGACATCATGGGCGATCTCCAGCGCCGCCTCCGCCCCCTGTTCGGCGAGCAGAATGGTAACCCCTTCCCGGTTCAAATCCTGCAAACGGCTGAACACCTCATCACTGACCGAGGGGGCAAGGCCCATCGATGGCTCATCCAGCAGCAGCAGGCGGGGCGAGGCCATCAGGGCCCGGCCGATCGCAGTCATCTGCTGCTCCCCGCCCGATGTCAGTCCAGCGGCAACCTGCCGCTTGTCCCGCAGGCGAGGGAAGATCGTGTAGACCAGTTCCAGCCTGCGTTTCCATTCTTTCCATCCCGCACCCACCGCATGAGCGCCAGTGCGCAGATTCTCCTCGACCGTCAGGGAGGGGAAGCAATGCCGCCCCTCCAGCACCTGGGCCAGGCCGGAGCGCACCAGTTGAAACGGCGCGCGGTCGGCTATGTCCAGACCATCCAGCAGGATACGCCCCCGTTCGAGCTTGCCACGCTCGGCGGCGAGCAGGCCGCCCGCTGCTTTCAACGCCGTGCTTTTGCCCGCACCATTGGCACCCAGCAGCAGCACGACATGCCCCGCCTCGACGCTGAAGGAAACATCCTTCAGCGCGAGGATCGCATCGTTATAGACGACACGCAGATGCTCTGCCTGTAACAACTGTGTCCGGCTCATAATCCCCGTTCCTCCTTCAGGAAGGCTGGTCCAGCGCCTTGCAGTCACGCGGTGTAATGTTGTGAGTACGGGCGTAATTGTTGGCTGACTTCTCAATCAGAGGCCGCAGCAAGGCGCGATCCGCATGGATCCAGTCCGTGATCGGCGTCCATTTCGTGCCGTCCCATTGCTGGAAACGCACAGCGCCACCCCCTTCATGATCAGCGCAGGACAGTGTGATCGGCTGGATCAGCCCCGTTGCACCCAATTGCGCAATACGGGCATCGTCGAGCTTGAGATGCTCAAGCCCCCATTGCACTTCCTCTCCCGTCAACGTGCGATGGCCGAATTTTGCCTGGCCCGTGCGAATGGCTTCAACCGTCAGAATGCCATTGATGATGCCAAGATTGTGGTACACGCTGCCGATACGGGATTGATCCTGAAGATTACCCTTTCCGCTTTTGTAAACAATCTCTCTGATTTCTTTCAGAACAGGGAACTGATCCCCTGCCGGATGTGTCGTCACTGCGACATAGCCTTTTGCTGCATCCCCTGCCGGACGCACATCTTCCTCGGAATTGCTCCATACATTGCCGATGACGTGATCAACCGGGTATCCGGTCTGCACGGCCGTACGCAGGGCCACCGGATTCATCACACCCCACCCGCGAAGAACCACGAAATCAGGCTTCAGCCGCTGAATCTGCAACCACTGGGATTGCTGCTCACTGCCCGGATCAGGAACCTCGATCTCTGTTACGCTGAATCCGAATTTCTTTGCCAGCAAAGCAAAAATCGGAATCGTCTCCTTGCCGTAAGGGGAGCCGTGATACAGCACCGCGATCTTCGCGCCCTTCAACTTGTCGGCCCCACCCAGACGCTGACCGATATAGTTGACGATCGCGGAGGTCTCGCTCCACGGATTCAGCTGCAACGGAAAGACATAAGGAAACACCGCACCATCAGTCGTGTCGGTACGACCATGATTGAGCGTCAACATCGGCACCTTGTCCTTCGCCACACGCTCCAGCATCGCATAGGCGATACCGACACTCATCGGATTCCAGACCGTCGGCGGGGGTCGATGATTTTTCAAACGCTCGTAGCACTCAACGCCTTTTTCCACGATGTATCCGGTTTCGCATTCGCTCCAGGTCAGTTTTACACCGTTCACCCCACCATCACGCTCATTGATCAGCGTCAGATAGTCGATATAGCCACCAGCCCCGCCAGTGCCGCCCGCCGCATAAGGCCCGACGCGATAGGTTTGCAGCGGGAAATACTGCTCATCGGCCCATGCGGGAAAGGAGGACGCCAAACCAGTCCCCAGCGCCAATATGGCAACAGCAGAGCGTACAAAAGAACTTTTCTTCATGACACTATTTCCTGAGAGAGAGATTTTGAAAGGCTGAGCTTGCGCGTAGCCTGGCGTGGGCGCAGCAGGGCGGACAAGCCGTCCGGCTCACGGATCAGAATCAGAACGATCAGGCCGCCAATCAGCATTTTTTCGATATTGGCGAGTTGACCGGAATCAATGACCCCACCGCCGATATAATCTGCCAGACGTGAGAGCAGCAGCGGCATTGCCACCATGAAAGCCGTGCCGAAAAATGCTCCGACAAAAGAACCTGCGCCACCGATAATGACGATGAACAGGATGCGGAAAGACAGGTTGAGGTCGAACCCGGCTGGCTCAACAGTACGCAGATAAGCAAAAGCCCATAACACACCAGCTACACCGCAGAAAAAGGAGCTAACGGCGAAGGCTGTCAGCTTGGTACGAAGAACGGGAACACCCACTACAGTGGCCGCGGTTTCCATATCTCGCACGGCAATCCAGTCACGTCCGGCCTTTGTGCGGGACAGACGCAGCAGCACCGCTGTCAGCACCACGACTACTACAGCAGCAAAACCAGCCCGTGCCACGGGCGTATCGAATACAAACGATCCGATCTTCAACACCGGTGCACTCAGCACACCGGACGGATCATCCAGCGAAAACCAGCCGATATTGGTCAGCAACCATGGCACCAGAAACTGCGCAGCCAATGTGGTGACAGCCAGATAGAAACCACGCAGGCGCAGACTGGGAAGTCCCACGACCAGACCAGAAGCCGCCGCCACCAGACCACCGAACAGCAAACTGACCAGTTGCGGCGTACCCGGCACATAGGCATCCAGATCATAGGCCGCGAAGGCGCCGATGGCCATAAATGCCCCGGTTCCCAGCGATAACTGCCCGGCTCGCCCCGTCACCACTGTCAGCCCCAGCGCAGCGATGGAGAGCGACAGGAACGGCAGGATCACCGCATCACAGATATATGAGAGCATTGTCTGCTTTTCCCTGTCTTACACACGCTGCGTCGCACCGCCGCCGAACAGCCCGTTCGGACGGATCAGCAGAACCACCAGCGCCAGCACATAGGCAAACCAGCTTTCGATACCGTTCCCCAGCACATCGCCGAGATAGACCTGCGCCAACTTCTCCGCGGCACCGATCAGCAGGCCACCTGCAATAGCCCCCGGAATGGAGCCGAACCCGCCCAGCACCAGTACCGGCAGCGCCCTCAGCACCACCAGCGACAACGAGAACTGAACCCCGAGGCGTGCGCCCCACAGCAACCCGGCCACCAGTGCGACACCACCGGCCACCGCCCAGACCAGCGCCCAGATGCGTGTCAGGCGCAGGCCGATTGCCAGTGCCGCACGCTGATCATCCGCGACGGCGCGGAATGCCAGACCGGCTGGCGTGTACTGGAAAAACAGGGCCAGCACCGTGACCAGCACACCGGCCACAGCCGCCGCCACAAGATCGAGCCTGCTGACCAGCACCCCTCCAAGGGAAACCGGGCTATCCGAAATCCCCAGCGATAACGCGTGTACATCAGAACCCCAGACAAGCTGGGAAGCACCTTCGATGAAATAGCTGACGCCCAGAGTCGCCATGAACAACACGATGGAAGGACGCCCGATCAACGGCCTCAGCACGAAGCGTTCAATGGCGCTGCCCAACAGGATCAAGGCCAGCAGTGTCACCAGCACAGCCAGCCAGACCGGCAGGCCACGCTCGACCAGGCTGACATAGGTGAGCGCCGCAAACAGCAGCATGCTGCCCTGCGCGAAGTTCAGCACGCCCGATGCCTTGTAGATCAGCACAAACCCCAGCGCGACCAATGCATACATCACGCCGGAAAGCAGACCGCCCGTAAGAACCGCCAGAAAAAAGCTCATATCGCCCTCTCCTGTTGGATTGCCTCATGGCTGCGCTGCCCCAAATAGGCAGCCAGCACAGCCGGATCGGCACGGATCTCGGCAGGCGTGCCGTCCGCGATCAGCCGCCCGTAATCCAAGACCACAGCCCGATCCGCGAAACTCAGCACCAGCCCGATATCATGTTCGATCAACAGAATAGCACCGCCACGCTCCTGATGCGCATGACGGATCAGGGCAGCGAGTTCATGCCGGTCCTGTGCTTCCATCCCCGCAAACGGTTCATCAAGCAGCAGCAGACGCGGACGGGCCACCAGGGCGCGGGCCAGTTCTACCCGCTTACGCAGCCCATAAGGCAGGGAGGCCGCGGGGCGATCCGCGATCTCCCACAGGCCAAGCTGGCGCAGGGTGATATCGGTTTCCTCCCGGCCACGGTCGCGGATACGCCGTGCATGAGGCAGATTGAAAAACTCCGCCAGAACAGAGGCCGGTTTCACATCGGGCCGCGTCACTCCACGCAAACCGAGCAACACGTTTTCCCGCACGCTCAGCGCGCCGAACAGGGCCAGATTCTGGAAAGTGCGCGCCACGCCCTGCGCTGCCAGACGCTCCGGCCGCATGCGCCGGTATGGCACGCCATCATAGCGGATCATACCATGATCAGGCTGATACAACCCGCTGATGATGTTGATCAGCGAGCTTTTACCCGCACCATTTGGTCCGATAATGGCCCGGATTTCCTGTCGCCCGACCGTGAAGGACAGATCGGACAACACCACCGCCCGGCCAAAGCTCAGGCCAATACCTTCCAGCGACAGAATGGGATGATTCTGTTCGCACGTGCTCATAGCGGCTTCAGCCCCAGTATAGCGCCGACCGGAACGATCAGGGCAGCACCGACATACCACCCATCCCGCGGGCGTCGGGCCGAATAAGGATTATAATAGCTGTCAGGATTGAGCACATATTGCACCACCGGCTCCAGCGCGATGGCCGAAAACACTTGTACATGAGCGTTGATTTCGAAAATCGCCTTATCACGAGAAAAACCGGCTCCTGATCCGCCAGCCTCCGCATTTGCCTCCGCCAGATAGCGGGCAAAGCTGCCGTTCATCCGCACCCAGCGCAACTTGACGCCAAAACGGTCATAAGGCCGTGATGCGAAAGGTGCGTGCAGATTGGCACCCACAAACAAATCGGACTGAAAAGGTACTGTTGAATCAAAGGAATATCCCAATCCACTGTACAGCGAAATCGCTGCAGGATTGGATTTTGAAGGACGCAGGCTGTCAGCATCCGGATGTCCACCATCCGCACGCCACACAACCTGTTCGGTGTTGATGACAATTCCCTGCGTGCCATGCTGATTACGCACCGGATCGCCCGGATTGAGCCCCCGAGACCGTCCATAAGCAGTCGTGTCATTATCCGGATGAGAACTGGAATTATAAAAACCGGTCAGAGAATATCGACCGGGATATAATTGCGTCTCATATCCGGTCTTGTGGCCGATCTCGACCAATGTCAGCGCACCCGGATTAGGCTCCTGCCCCCAATCCCAGCCGCTATGGGCATTGGCATCCGGATGGGCCGCAAATGATCCTGCCTCGATATAAGTGGTGGGTGTCAGTGCATAACTGACGCGACCACCCCACATTGAATAAAGCGGCGAGATATACCCGGCATTGTGATAGAGAATATTGTTGTAGCAGCTGTTCAGTGTCTGACAGGTCGGCAAGGCAAAGAAGCGGTTCGGATGCGTACGCCCCAGCTCGATGTTCAGACGGTCATTGAAAAACGTCTGCTCATAAGTCAGTGTCGATAACTGTTCAGAACGCAGGTTATAGGTGGTCTGATATCCTGTGCTACTATCTGAAAACTGCTTTGTGGCCTCTATATTATTCGCACGGAGGCCAAAAAATGTTTCCTCGAAATGCAGCCTTGCATGGTGGATGCCCAGAATTTTGTCGAGGTCGAAATCCGCACCTGTCAGCAGGTAAGTAGAATTGACCGTATTGCCGGTATCCTGACCAACACTCGGGTTGGAGCTGAAGAAATCGAACAGGGAGACGTGGAAGGAAATACCACGCTTCAGCAGAGTGCGGGCCAGCGGTCCCAGCGGACCTTCATCATTCCTGATCTCTTTGGTCTGGATCGGCTTGATCAGACCCGGCACCACACGTGGGTTGGGAGCATCAGAGATGGCGGAACCGGGTAATCTGGTGGTCCCGGAGCTTTGCGCCATGGCGGGTCCGGCCATCAATACACACCCAAGAGCGACCGGTGGCAGCGTTACGGCAAGGCGGGAGCTGGCGCGTACGCGATCACGTACCCGTTGGAATGACATGGGGATACACACTTTTTCAGAAAGATAAGGATCGGATAGCTGATCACACGCCGAAGCGTGAAAATTACATCCTACACAGGTTGTTCATTGTAAAATTAACCATTCATATCTGTGATATTTATTTTGTTAAATCAACGAAGAATTTACGTCAATACTGATTTATAAAATTTTCGTAAAAATATTATATAACGAATAAAAATAGTGCTTTATCCGCAAAAAAAACCGGCTGGCGATAACCAGCCGGCTCCATAACCTTCCTGTACCCTCTCCCCCGCAGGGCACAGGCAATCCCGCGCTCAGCTGAGCGGCAGCGGTACCCAGCGAAGACCGTCCTGTCCCTGAATCAACAGAAGAACGGATTTACGGCCCTGTTTACGCACGGCTTCCAGACGCTGGGTGATATCCTTCGGTGCAGCCACCGGTTCCTGCTGCACCTCGACAATGATATCGCCCGGTTTCAGGCCCCGTTGCTCCGCTGCCGAACCGGAAGCAATGTTGGCGATCACCACGCCCTTCTGATCACCCTGCAGATTGAAATGCTCCCGCACCTCCGGCGACAGGGCCGCAACCGTCACGCCGAGTTCCCTGATAACAAGCTGGGCGCTGTCATGACTGCCGGGTTTGGCCTTTTCCGCGGCAGCCTGTTTGACATCATCCGGCATTTCACCGACGCGGGCATCCAGCGTGACCCGCTTGCCGCCGCGCCATACCACCACCGGCACGGTCTCGTCGATCGGGGTTTCCGCCACAATACGTGGCAAGGAATGCATATCCTTTACATCCTGATTGTTGAATTTCAGGATGATGTCGCCGTTCTGAAGATGGGCCTTGTCCGCTGGACCGCCCTCATTTACGCCCGCAATCATGGCGCCGTTGGTTTCCTTCAGCCCGAGACTTTCAGCAATTTCCGGCGTGACCTGCTGAATCCGCACCCCCAGCCACCCACGCCGGGCACGACCGAATTTGCGGATCTGATCCACCACGTTTTGTGCCAGCTTCGAGGGAATAGCAAAGCCGATACCAATGGAACCGCCGGAGGGCGAATAAATGGCGGTGTTAATGCCGATCACCTGCCCATCCATGTTGAACAGCGGACCACCGGAATTGCCGCGATTGATGGCGGCGTCCGTCTGGATGAAATCATCATACGGCCCCTGATGGATATCGCGCCCGCGCGCCGAAACGATACCAGCGGTGACGGATCCCCCCAGACCAAACGGGTTACCGATCGCCAGCACCCAGTCCCCCACGCGCTCCTTGTCGCTATCGCCGAACTGTACGGCGGTCAGCGGCTTGTCCTTGGGCGACGTCACCTGCAAGACAGCAATGTCGAGCCGTTCATCCCGGCCCAGCACTTTCGCTTTGAGCGGGGTATTGTCCTGAAGGATGACGGTGATTTCGTCCGCCCCGTCGATCACATGATTATTCGTGACGACGATTCCCTCCTTCGCATCGACGATGAAACCGGAACCGAGGCTTTGCGCCCGGCGCGGTGCTCCTTCTTCTCCACCATGTGGCTGGCCGGGAAGGGGATGGCGATTCATAAAGTCGCGGAAGAATTTCTCGAACGGGGATCCCGGGGGGAATTGCGGCATATCTGGTCCCGGGCCTTCCGGCCCACGGGCAATGGTCGTGGTGGAGGAAATATTGACCACCCCCGGAAGCAGCTTTTCAGCCAGATCGGCAAAGCTGGCGGGTGCTTCGCGCGCCTGTGCATCCATGGCGGGATAAAGCGGCAAACCGCCCGGAACCAGCCCTGTTGCCAGCGGGATCATCGCCGCCAGAGCCAGCCCTGCCCGCAGGCAACGGCTCCGGCGCTGCAATGCCTTGTCGGCTGGATGCGATTCGGTCTGTAGGGGGGTAGGATAAGTCATGGACCAGATAATCCTCCGGTAGACTGTTCAGGCGCCAGATACGCCGTCATTCAAAGACCTGTTGGTGCCAATTCTGCGCGTGGCGCCAAAGACGGGCAAGGGTCACGAAGACAGGAAACTGTTCTCCGAGCTTCCCACTCATAAGTAGTACCTTCTGCTGCAAGTTGCAGAAAACAGGTCTTGCCAGAAACAAAGGGAGCAAGGCAGAAAAATGGCTTATGCCTCCCTTGCCACCCTACTTGTGCAATCTTGCTCTTGCGAAGGGCGGCTGCCACGCCTATCCCGCGGCAACGCCCCGGAAACAGCCTGAGCGCAAAGGCCTGAGCGCAAAGGAACATCAATTATGAACGATACCCCCTCCCCCCACGGAACGCCGCCGGACGCGCAATTGAGGGAGGTGCTGCGTGCAGTCACCGATCCTGCAACCGGGAAAGATATTGTCAGCGCCGGGTTGATCGACAGTATCCAAAGCCGTGACGGGTTGGTACAGGTGGCCCTGCGTGCCACGCGGGAGCGGGCGGCAGAGATGGAAACCGTGCGCAAGGCTGCTGAAACCGTGCTGTCACGCCAGCCCGGTATTCGCAATGCCACCGTGGTACTGACCGCGCATCACGACGTCCCGCCCACCACCGCACAGGCAGCGCACGGCCATGGTCCCGGCCATGGTCAGGGCGCCCAACCCCGACCACGACTGCTGACAGAGGTTGGAGCCGTCATCGCGGTAGCGTCCGGCAAAGGCGGGGTCGGCAAATCCACTGTCGCGGTTAATCTCGCCGTGGCTCTGGCACAAATGGGACTGAAGGCCGGGCTGCTGGATGCCGATATTCACGGGCCGAGCCTGCCCCTGCTGCTTGGGGAAACCCGCAAGCCGGAAGCCCGGGATGGCAGGCTGATCCCGATCGAGACATGGGGCCTGAAGGCCATGTCGATCGGTTTTCTGGTTGATCAGAACGAGGCAATGATCTGGCGTGGCCCGATGGTCATGGGCGCATTGGAACAGATGATGGGACAGGTCGCGTGGGGTGATCTGGATGTGCTGATCGTCGATATGCCCCCCGGTACCGGCGATGCGCAGCTCACCATGGCGCAGCGTGTAGCGCTGGCGGGGGCGGTCATCGTCTCCACACCGCAGGATCTGGCGCTGGCAGATGCGCGGCGGGGGGTTGCCATGTTCGGCAAAACTCATGTGCCGGTGCTGGGGATCGTGGAAAATATGAGCTATTTCTGCTGCCCCAATTGCGGCCATCGCAGCGAAGTTTTCTCTCATGGCGGGGTGAAGGAAGAAGCAGAACGGCTGGGGACCGATTTTCTCGGTGAAATTCCCCTGCTGCTCGATATCCGTGCAGCGGCGGATTCCGGAACGCCTGTGGTTGCCGCAGCACCGGCCAGTCAGGCTGCGCAGGCTTTCTCCGAGCTTGCCCGGAGAATCTGGGCAAAAATCCCTTCGAAACGGCAGAGTGGCCCTAAAATCGTTGTTCAATAAGCAGGTACGGCAGGAAGAGTTTTTTACAGGCCCTGCCCACCTCGCTGCTGACCACCGTGCTGCCCGCTGGCAGGACGCCGCAACAGAATATCCATCAATCCGGCACGGAGATTTGCAGCGATTCTGACATCCGTTGCGGTCCAGACGAGGCTTTGATCTTCAACCGTCTCCGTCCATGCGGCAAAGCTGCTGCGCGGAGACAGGGTGCCGTCCTCACCCTGTAATTTGCCGCCATGTGGATTACCGGCCCATGTAACCGTGCTGATGGTTTCCTGCCGGAAAAACAACAGATAATCAGACCCTTCAGGAGAAAGCGGGACGGCCAGCACACCGGGCGGAAAGTGTGGATATTGCGCAAGCGCGGGAAACACTGTCCTTATCCGCGCAGAGGCATAAAGCTCGCCACGCCGTGCATGATCCAGCAAACCGACCAGCGTCATGATCGCAGCCTCTGAAGGAACCAGTTGATACGCTGATACAGCGCCGCTCAGCACGACTGCCACACCGTCACACGAAACCATATCGGCTATCGCGGCCAGATGGTGCCGCAATCCGCCTCCACCCTGCTCCCGCAGTGCAGGCAACAAATCTTCCAGCAAGTCGCGCAGACGCTCATCACGCTCCTGCTGGATTTCCCCCTCCCGGCTGTCCAGCAGCAGGGAAAACATCTGGCCAAACATCTCCATGACCGCCCGGCGGTCTGCGGCAAGCCAGAGCGGACGCATGGCATGACAGGCAATCAGCCCCCATAACTGCCCGCTGCGCAGGATCGAGATCGAGGCAGAAGCCACCACGCCCATATTACGCAGATACTGCACATGCACCGGCGACACGGCCCGCAAAGTGGAAAGGGACATATCCAGCGGTTCCGTCTGCTCCGGCAGAGACAGAAGGGGGCAGGTTTGGTCCTCTGTATCACCAATCAGACGGAGCCAACTGCGCTCGTACAGCGTCCTCGCCTGATGCGGAATGTCGGTGGCCGGATAATGCAGACCGAGACAGGATTCTGTGCCGGAACGCAGACTTTCCGCCACGACCTCCCCCGATCCATCCTCGGCGAAACGATAAATCATGACACGATCATAACCGGTCAGGGCACGAATCTGCCGCGTGGCTTCCTGAAAAAGGGGGGCTATGCCCCGGCTCTGCTGTAACCGTCCGAACATCATCCTGACGGTGCTGGAAACATCACTCCCGCCGCTCTTGCCGCATACCGATGGCTCGGCCTCGATCACATAAGTATCGGCCATGATATGGATGGAAAAATCATAAAGCGCGGACTCTGCATCATGGTGGAGCTTCAAACCAAACAGACGCTCCGTCATTGCGGCACTGCCCAGCATCTGCACGGCACCCCGCAGTGCATGAACCGTTTCCGGTGGCAACAACGTGATCAGGGAGGCGCCCAACACCTTGGAAGCCGATGCCGGAACATAGTCGGCAATGTTCGCGGACACATGCGTCACGTTCCATAGACGTGAGACCGCGATCAGAAAACCATGAGGCTGTATGGCACCGGGCATGTGGATCGGTTCACGATCACACTCGGTCAGGGGAAGCATCTCTTGTCGCAGAGGCATCTGGGGATAACCGTTCTTGAAGGTAGCCGCCAAGCCGTATTATTTTTTTAATGTATACAGGCTTCACTTGCTTCTGGCTATCGCATCATGATGAACAGTTAGTGAGCCGGGAACTTATTTCTTTAGGCGCAATATAAAAAAGGCTCCGGCACGTATGCCGGACCCTTGGTGGTCATGACTGACTTGGAATTAGAAACGGTATTCCAGCGTACTCAGCCAGAAAAATCCATCTTTGGCACCGACCTTGCGCATGCCGTCCGACAGGAACATATGGGCGAAATCGTTGGTGAATGTCAGATGCTGGTCAATCCGCAGCGCCACGGAAAGCTGGGGATTGAAACCGATGAACCCACCCTGCAAATTGCCGCGCGGCGGATAGATGCGGTTGGTGCCATAGACCGTATCATCCGTGTTGGCGCGCCAGTTGAGCGGAAGGCGCGCACGGATGGCAACGGCGCTGTGCGGCACCCAAAGCAGGTTCGGCCCCACGGAAATCAGGTTACCCGGCGCCAGATAGGTGGATGAGTCCAGATAGCTCGTCGATGGACCAAAAGGCGCGATATACGTGCCGATACTACCGGTTTTATCGTTATAATTACCCCCAGAGTAATAGTCGGCCTGTATCCCGAGGGAAGGCGTACCATACACTTTGCTGAACCGCCATGCGATGACGTTATTCAGGGCAAAAGCCTCAACGGGACGGGTGGTGCCACTTCCTTTGGGCCGGAACTCGCCACCCTGATAGGTACCACCAAGGCTGAATTCTATCGGACCAGCCTTACCCCAGAACCGCACGCCGACATTGTCGCGATGGGTCGTACCGGCAGCAGTGCCGCCCACCTTGGCATTGGCGATCGAGGCACTGGAGCCATTCACCAGATAGCCCATGTAGTACAGATCGGCGAAGATCTGACTGGATTTGCCGAGGAATTTAAAGCTGGGCAGGGCGTAGCTGCCATACGCACCCCACAGCCGGTTCCCCCAGGATTCACGGAATTTGAATGCTCCGGAGCGGCTTTCATCAACGGAGACGAAGTCGAACACGTCGACGCGGAAGCGTGACCACACATTATAGGCCCGCACACCTTCCCAACTCTGCGGGATATTCGGGTTGCCGCGATCGAAAATCATATAGTTCGGCACGTCCAGAAACTGCTGCCGGCCGACAATGATACCACCCTGACCGCCCAGAACCTTACCCTTCACTTCGGCAAAAAGGTTCAGAAAGTCCATATTGGTGCGCTGGGTGCCCCCATAGCCAAAATAATTATGCCCCCATGCCTGGCCACTGATGACATCGGTATAAATGCGCAAATGATCTCCCAGATGCACATCGGCACCATACTGGCTGCGCAACAGCAGACGATCAGAGCTTTTCTTCGACTGATATCCAAAAAACGGTGCCTGGTCGAAGAAATTACGCAGACGTTCGCTGCCGTTGAACGTAACGTAGATGGAGCCGCTATCATTCAGTTTGACGAATTTTAGCGGATCGAAGAAATCCCTGCGCAGGGACGGATTACGCAGATAGCTCCAGTCCTCCGCCCAGCGAACCTGACCATAGCGAGCCACGGGGCCGAAACCGGCAGCCACCCCGGCCTCGGCATTGAATACGCCCCATGGCCCCTGATGCACGGTGGGGATCTGGCCCGGCTTGTTCTTCTGCAGCTTCACCAGTTCAGGATCAGCCGAGATGTCCGGCGCACTGCCGAGGGTTGAGGAAACGCGGTTTCCTGTTGTCTGCTGATCAGCCGCCCATCCTTGCACAGGGCACAATGACGATGCCACGCTGAGACCAGCCACCGACAACAATCCAGGCACAGACATCCGGGGCAGACGGCTGACGCCGCGCGTCCTGAAGACCTTCGACATGACAAAGTAATTCCTGTTTTACCGCCCGGCGGCCGTGATTGGTCACTGCCGCCGCTTAGGGAAACTTCAATAAAGCCCGATCCAGACCGTCAGGTCTCACGCATAGTTTGTTTCTATGGCGCAACAGATTATCGCGACATAAAATTTCAACAACTGGCTTGCTCAACCATATGAGTGAACTGAACCTGACGGCGAGATGTCATATTTTTTATTCAAATTATGTCAATCTCATTCCATATTCACATCAAAATACGATCCAAATAGTTGCAATAAAGTCACAAATAACAATTTATGATCGTATTTTATAAAGGGTGTTTTTGTTCAGCACGAGACCGAAATAATTGACTTGCTTCG
Source organism: Granulibacter bethesdensis CGDNIH1 (assembly GCF_000014285.2). Classification (NCBI taxonomy): domain Bacteria; kingdom Pseudomonadati; phylum Pseudomonadota; class Alphaproteobacteria; order Acetobacterales; family Acetobacteraceae; genus Granulibacter; species Granulibacter bethesdensis. The sequence continues at coordinate 1,673,668 of NC_008343.2, forward strand.
AATAATTCTCATTGGCGAAAAGATTAAAAATGATTAAAGCGGCCCTATGAAAAACAAGGTGCCCTTTCCTACCCTGCACCACAGGCATTTCCACAGTATGATGCTGTGGCAGGCCATGCCAGGCTGGTGCTTATTCTGGCAGCGAGGACATTGATGCTGTGTAGGGCCAGAGGCAAGCGGGCAGAAAACCGTTTTTCCTGTCTTGCTGCCCTGGTCATTCTCATTCAGCTTGTCTTACCTGTCTGGGTAGCCTGGCCTTCCATCCATCCCTACGCATGGGCACTCCATGCGGCCAGACATGACACCTTCACGCCACAGAGCCCCCTTTGCACGCATCGAAGTGCAGACACCACGCATGGTGTTTCAAAAATACCTTCGGACACGAGGGAAATCCCTACCGGCCATAAGCTTGCTGATCCGGATTCCCTCCCCGATATACCCGCCGGGGATTGCCACGGCCATGACGGCTGTCCGATCTGCCGCCTTGCCGTCATGCCTGTCCTTTTTCCTGCAGCGGAAATCAGGCTGGCCGCATTCAGCCACACATACTCTGTCCGCCTCGTGTGGCCTGTATCAGATGATACGCTGTCAACACATGTTCTGCTTCTGGCCCGCGCACGGGCGCCTCCTTTTTCCGCATCGTGATTCTCCTTTCATCCGGCGGATACAGGCAATCGCCTGATCCGCCTTGTTGTCACGGCTTCCTGCGGCATGAACCGCGTGACTGGCCAGAGCGCCATCATGCTGATGCAGCCGCCTTTTGAGCGAAAACCACGATGTCATCCCTCTTTCGTCCCATTCCTCGCGATCGTCAGCCGGTTGCATGGCACATGCGACTTCCATCCCTGTCCTTGCTCTGGATTGCCGCCATGCCCGGCCTGGCCGTCGCCCAGCAATTGGAAGCAGAGAGTCCTGAACTTCCGACCCTGTCCGTATCCGGCCAAGGGGGAAAACAGGTCCATACCACGCCCTCGCAGGACTTTCTGATCCCGGTGACACGCAGCGCCACCAGAACCGATACACCCGTCCGCGATGTGCCGCAGTCCGTGACCGTGGTGCCAGATCAGGTCATGAAAGACCTTGCCGCAACCCGCGTCGATACCGCGCTGCGCTATGGTGGCGGCTTTGATGTCGGCAATACGTTTGGTGGATTGTCGCTCGATAATTACGTGGTGCGCGGTTTTGCGACCTCCGAATATTACCGCAACGGCTTTGCTGCCGGGGCGCGTGGTTATCAGCCGATGCCGGACGCATCCACTATCCAGAATGTCGATCTGCTGCGTGGTCCGGCAGCCCTGGTGTTCGGTCGTGGCGATCCGGGTGGCACTTTCAATATCGAAACCAAACAGCCGCTTGATCAATCCGCCGTCAGCGTCAACAGCATATTCGGCGGCTACGCCCTCGCACGCGGCAGCGTCGATGCGACCGGAGCGCTGAACGCCGATCACACGTTGCTGTATCGCCTGAATGTTGCCGGCGAACGCAGCGGCAGTTTCCGCAACACGGTTCACAGCAACCGCCAGGTTGTCTCCCCTGTGCTCAGCTGGCGTGCTTCCCCCAACACCACCGTCACGCTGGAAACCCAGTTGATGCAGGCAGATGCGACGTTTGATCGTGGCGTCGTGCCCATCAATAACCAGCTTGGCCCGGTACCCATCTCCACCTTCCTCGGTGAACCGGATGACAAGCTGATCCGCAACAAAAGCGCTGTTATCCAGTTAAGGGTGGATCATCAATTCAATCAGAACTGGAGCCTGCGTGGCGGGGTTCAGGTCATGGACGGTGCCCTCACCGGTTTTGCGACCGAGGGGGCAAGCCTGCCCGCCAACTCCGTGTTGATGTCCCGCTCCCGCCGGTATCGTGACTATCATTGGAACGATCTGATCGCCCAAACCTACGCCACCGGCCATCTCGCCACCGGAAGAGTGCGGCATACGCTGCTGCTGGGAGCCGAATTCGAACGCTATACCGAGCGCGAATTGTTCATGAGCTCCAACGCCAAGCAGTTTCCGGATCTCATCAACGTGCTCAATCCGGTTTATACCGGCCTGACACCCCCGCTCGGCATCACGAACGATACGCAGGAGTTGAGTTATAGCGGCGCGCTGGTGGCGCAGGATCAGATGGATCTCACCCGGCGGCTCAAATTCCTGCTCGGGCTGCGGCTGAATTATTTCAATCAGCAGATCGTGTTGCAGAACAGGAACACCACCACCAGCCAGTCGGATCTGGTGCCGACACCGCGTGCCGGACTGGTTTACGAAGTTTCCAATGCCGCATCGGTCTATGCGAGTGTTGCTCAATCCTTCAAGCCGAATAGCGGCGTCAGTGCTTCCGGCACGGCCTTCGCGCCGGAACAGGGAACGGCTTATGAGGTTGGCACCAAGCTCGATCTGATCGACAACCGGCTGAGCATTCAGGCGGCCCTGTTTACCATCGACAAAAGCAATGTGCTGACGGTCGATCCCACCAACGCCAATTTCAATATCGCTGCCGGCGAGGCACGCAGCCGGGGCTTCGACGTTGCCATCGCCGGATCGCCCGCCCCCGGCTGGCAGGTCATTGGCGGCTATGCCTTCACCGATGCCATGGTGACCAAGGATGCACAGCTTGCCTACGGCACCCCGCTGATCAATGTGCCACGGCATACCCTGTCCCTGCTGAATGTCTATGAAGTCCAGACCGGCCCGCTGAAAGGTCTTGGGGTCGGGGCCGGGGTGATTTATCGCAGCAACCGGGCTGCCACCAGCAATGATGGCGGCATCATTCTGCCCTCCTATGTCACGCTGGATGCGCTGGCCTACTACAAGCTGACGCAACATGTGCAGCTGGCAGTGAATGCAACCAATCTGACGGATGCTACCTACTATGCCAATAGTCTCGGGGCCTTGCGCATCATGCCCGGCTCTCCACGTACCGTGTTCGGCAATATTACCTTCAACTTCTGACCTCGCCTGACCGGAAAAGCGCCGGAGCAACAGAAAACTGCATGCTCCGGCACTTAATCCACACGCTAATCGTTCTGATTTTACGATTAAAATGAACACATTAAACTGTTAGTCAGATTGATCTGATCTCTGTATCTTTTCAGCGGGAGATCGGATCATGACGCTGGAACAGTTACGTATCTTCATCGGCGTTGCCGAACGTGAGCATGTCACACGGGCAGCCGAGGCCCTGAATGTCACGCAATCCGCAGCCTCCGGCGCCATTGCCGCGCTGGAGGCGCGCTATGGCGTCGCACTGTTTCATCGCATCGGACGTGGGATCACCCTCACCGAAGCCGGTCGCGCCTTTCTGGACGAAGCCCGTCTCGTCATGCGGCAGGCGGCTCATGCGGAAAAAATACTGGCCGAGTTCACCGGCATGGCACGTGGCACGCTGAGCATCGTCGCCAGCCAGACGATTGCCAGTTACTGGCTGCCAGCCCGCCTTGCCGCTTTCCGCACGCTTTATCCGCAGATCGAGCTTGAACTGGGGATTGATAATACCGAAGGCGTTGCCGCCCGGCTTCTCGACGGTTCCGCCGATCTCGGGTTTATCGAGGGCATGATCGACGAAGCTGCACTGGCCCGATGGGTGGTGGCGACCGATCCAATGGTGCTGGTCAGCCACGAGAACGCCGGTCCTGTCGATACGCAGTGGTTGCGCACCGCGCGCTGGATCATGCGGGAACAGGGGTCTGGTACGCGATCAACCTGCGACGGGATCATAAACGCTCATGGGATTGATCCGGCCAGCCTCACCATTGCCATGACACTCCCATCGAACGAGGCCGTGCGCAGTGCGGTCGAAGCCGGGGCCGGCGTGGCCATGCTGTCCAGGTTGGTGGTGGAGCGCGCCCTGACAGGGGGTAATCTCATCGAACTACCGCTTGTTTTGCCCGACCGCTCGTTTCATGCGCTGCGCCACAAGGAACGCTCTCGCAGCCGCGCCGCCGATGCCTTCACCGATCTGATCAGGGGACTGAAATCATGAGCACCTTACAGGCTGTCATTTCAGGTCTCAGACCTTTCAGCCGCCTCGATCACCCGAGGGAAATCATCAGGCAGTTTACCCCCAACTGGTTTGCCGCGACCATGGGCACCGGTATTCTGGCGCTCACCCTGCCGCAGGTGCCGGGCATCGGCCCGACGCTGAAACCCGTTGGTGAGGCATTGTGGTTCCTCAACATCGCGCTGTTCATGCTGTTCACCCTGCTCTACGCCGCACGCTGGGTACTGTTCGGGCATGAAGCACGCCGCATTTTCGGTCATAACACAGTCTCGATGTTTATCGGCACCATCCCGATGGGACTGGCCACAATCATCAATGGCTGTGTGGCGTTCGGTATGGATCGCTTCGGCCCCGGCATCATAGCCGTGGCCGAGATGATGTGGTGGATCGATGTTGCCATGTCGCTCGCCTGCGGTGTGGCCATCCCTTATCTGATGTTCACGCGCCATGAGCACAGTCTGGATGGCATGACGGCGGTCTGGCTGCTGCCTGTCGTGGCCGCGGAAGTCGCGGGCGCCAGCGGTGGTCTACTTGCCCCCCATCTGGCGGACAGCGCGAATCAGTTCACCATGCTGGTTACATCCTGCGTGCTGTGGGCCTGTTCGGTGCCAGTCGCGTTCAGCATCCTGACCCTGCTGGTGCTGAGAATGGCGCTGCACAAACTGCCGCATGACAGTATGGCGGCCTCCTCCTGGCTGGCTTTGGGGCCAATCGGCACCGGCGCGCTCGGAATGCTGCTGATCGGTGCGGATGCGCCCGCTATTCTGGCACAGCATCATATGGCCGCCACCGGTGTGACAGTGCAGGGGCTGGGTATCATGGCGGCCCTGCTGCTCTGGGGGTTCGGGCTATGGTGGATGATGTTGGCGACCCTGATCACCATCCGTTACTGGCGCGCCGGGGTGCCGTTCAATCTCGGCTGGTGGGGGTATACTTTCCCGCTCGGTGTCTACACGGTGGCGACATTCCGGCTTGGCGTCATGCTTGATGCCGGGTTCTTCAGCCTGATCGGCGCCTTCCTGGCCGCCATTCTCACGGCAATGTGGCTGCTGGTCAGCGCCCGAACTCTCCTCGGGGCATGGCAAGGCACCCTGTTCGTCTCCCCCTGCATCGCGTCAGGGAAGTGATGCCCAGCCTGAAGGCTACACCGCCCCGACCAACCCGCGTGCAAACTCCATCGCGTCGAAAGGACGCAGATCGCCCGCTTTCTCCCCCACACCCACCGCATGCACCGGCAGACCGAAATCCTCTGCCAGTGCTACGACGATGCCGCCACGCGCGCTGCCATCCAGCTTGGTGACGATCAGGCCGGTGATGTTCACCATGTCCTTGAACACCCGCACCTGCTCCACCGCGTTCTGGCCAGTGGTGGCATCCAGCACCAGCAGGATCGAATGAGGGACGGTTTCATCGTGCTTGCGCATGACGCGGATGATCTTGCTCAGCTCCTCCATCAGCGCGCCTTTGTTGTGCAGGCGGCCCGCCGTGTCGATCAGCAGAATATCCGCCTGCTCCGCCTGCGCCTTGGCCAGCGCATCAAAGGCCAGCCCAGCCGCATCCGCACCGGCGGGGCCGGAGATCACCGGCGCACCGACACGCTCACCCCAGACCTGCAACTGCTCCACCGCTGCCGCACGAAACGTGTCACCCGCCACCAGAATGGAGCGTAGCCCCTGATCTTTCCAGCTCTGTGCCAGCTTGCCGATCGTCGTGGTTTTGCCGGTGCCGTTCACGCCCACCATCAGGATAACATGCGGTTTACGCGTCAGATCAGGCTCCAGCGGAATAGCCACCGGATGCAGGATCCGGGCAATCTCCTCGGCCAGGGCAGTCTTGATCTCCTCCTCCGTCACTTCCCGGCCAAAGCGGGTACGGCGGAAAGCCTCGATCACACGCGCCGCAACCGAGGTACCGAGATCGGCAGCAATCAGAGCTTCCTCCAGCTCCTCCAGCGCCGCATCGTCCAGCCGGCGGTGGCTGATCACCGAGGTCAGATTGGTGGTCAGCTTCTGCGTGCTGCGTGCAAGCCCTTCCTTGAGCTTGCTGAAAAAACCGAGCGCCATTCAGGCTGTCTCCACTTCATCGGCCACCAGACCACGCTGGTCGGCCCCAACCACCATGGCTTTTATCAGACGCCCCGGCTCCGTCGGGCGGGACAGGCGGGTCGGGATGAAATGCTCGCTATGCCCCGCCTGCTCCGTCTCCGTCAGCAGGCTGATGGTCCGGCCGAGCTGAACGGTGAAAAACGGCTCTGCCTGCCGGGCTGCTTCCTCCCGCAATCTGGCTGCACGCGCGCGCCGCTCCGCCACCCGGATCGCAGGCATGCGGGCCGCAGGTGTGCCTGGGCGCTCGCTGTAGGGAAAAACATGCAGGAAAGGCAGCTGCGCCTCCCTCACGAAAGCCAGCGTTTCCTCGAACAATGCCTCTGTTTCAGTCGGAAACCCGGCGATGACATCGGCACCGATAGCAATGCCGGGCCGGAGACGGCGCGCCCGCGCCACGGTCTCCAGTGCTCCAGCACGGGAATGACGTCGCTTCATACGCTTCAGGATCATGTCGGAGCCAGCCTGAAGGCTGAGATGCAAATGCGGCATCAGACGTGGTTCCTCGGCAATCAAGTGCCACAGATCCTCGTCGATCTCCTCCGGGTCCAGCGAGGAGAGCCGCAGCCTCGGCAGCTCCGGTACCAGCGCCAGCAGGCGGCGCATCATCTGCCCCAGCCCCGGCGCGCCCGGAAGATCCGGGCCGTAACTGGTAATGTCCACGCCGGTCAGCACGACTTCCTGATAGCCGCGCTGGACCAAAAGACGCACCTGATCGACAATGGCACCGATCGGCACGGAACGGCTGGGGCCACGGCCAAACGGGATAATACAAAAAGTGCAGCGATGGTCACACCCTTGCTGCACCTGCACGAAAGCCCGCGCCCGGCCTGCGAATTCCGTCACCAGATGCGCGGCTGTCTCCTTGGCCTGCATGATGTCGGAGATGGCAGAAGGCGCATCCGGTGCCCAGCTTTCCGGCTTCAGCTTGTCCTCATTCCCCAACACCCTTGTAACACCGGGCAGAGCGGCCCAGCGTGCCGGATCGAGCTGTGCAGCGCAGCCGGTGACCACAATCTGCGCCTCGGGACGTTCACGATGCGCCCGGCGGATAGCCTGTCTCGCCTGACGCTCCGCCTCTCCGGTTACGGCACAGGTATTGACGATGATCGTATCGCTGAGAGCCGCCGCATGCCCCCGCATGACCTCGCTCTCATAGCTGTTGAGGCGACAGCCGAAGGTCAGGATATTGACCCCCGCCGCCTCAGACGCCGACACGGGGGGCGGAGGAATATCCTGTATCACTTCGTCAGCATCATGGCTCATCCCGTGATGCTTTCCAGCGCAATGCGGCCATGAAACACTGTCGCGGCCGGCCCAGTCATCAGCACGTGTCCATCCTGTTCCCGCCAGTGGATCAGCAATTGACCGCCATCCAGTTCCACCACAGCCTCCCGCTCCGCCAGACCACGCCGGACCGCATTCACCAGCGTAGCGCAGGCTCCGGTGCCGCATGCCAGAGTCAGCCCGGCACCGCGTTCCCATACCCGCAACCGGATATGAGAGCGGGACAGCATTTGCGCATGGCCGATATTCGCCCGCTCCGGAAACAATGGATGACGTTCCAGCAGTGGGCCGGTCACCGGAATATCCAATTCAGCCAGATCGGCTACAAAGAAGGTCGCATGGGGATTCCCCATGGAACAGGCAGCCGGCATCTTCAAACCAGGCGCTTCCAGCGGCAGGAACAGCGTATCCATCTCCCGCGCCAATGGCACATCGCGCCAGCCCAGCCCTGGCTGCCCCATGTCGATGCAAATGCCATTGCCATTGATCTCCGCCAGCAGCAGGCCGGCAACGGTTTCCATGCAGGGCGCGGCGATGCCATCCCGATGCAGCAAATCCGCCACGCAGCGCGTGGCGTTGCCGCAAGCACCGGACTCACTGCCATCCGGATTATAAATCCGCATAAAGGCATCCGCGACCGTGGATGGCTCCAGCACGATCAACTGGTCACAGCCCACCCCGGTACGGCGATCAGCGATCGCTGCCGCCTGGGAGCCGGACAGAGCAAGGCTCGGCCCCTTCCGTGCATCGAAGACGACGAAATCATTCCCAAGCCCGTGCATCTTGATGAAATCGATCAACATGCCGTCCTTATATGGGCCATGCTGTGGGTGGGATAGAGATTTTTATAACAGAAAAAATCTGGTTTTCTGGTTGGGTAGCGCGGCAATGGGATCTGCCATCAGACGACTCTGATCAGACTCTTCTGATCAAGCATTGTCATTTATCCGCAAAAACATTATTTTGAGCGTTATCGTGTCGGTTCTCTGTGGTAAATTTCGATCATGCTTTGAAGTAAAATAAGTCTTGCAGTACTGGTAATATTAACAGATTTTTAGATTAAGGCCACAGATGAAGACCGCAGTCGCTGCTATTTTTAAAAATGAAGAGCACGATATATTATCATGGATTGCATGGTATATTAATGTGGGATTTGATACACTTATTTTGTTCAATGATTCTTCTACAGATCGATCAAGATCTATCTTGAGCGAGTGCGCTCTGCGGTATGATATAAGAATTATTGATGTCCCTCCAACCGATGAATATCATATTTATCGGCAAAAAAACTGCTATATTGAAACACTTAATATTTATAAAGATGAATTTGACTGGATTGGTTTTTTTGATTTAGATGAATATTTATTTTTGAATGAAAATGAAACTCTTCATCATTTTCTTGACAGACCAGAGGATGTAGGCGCACTAGCTATTCATTGGTGCTGCTATGGACCCAACAATTATCTCTTCAAGCCAAAAACGCATCCTTTTGTAGCTTTTGATAAGCATTTTCCCGCCTCCCAGCCTATCAACAGGCATGTCAAAACACTTCTGAGACCCAAAGCCTGGACTGGGAAATGGGACAATGTTCATTATTTTGAGGTTGCTCCATATCGTTATGTTAATGCCTGCGGCAAGGAAATCTCGTGGGCTGATCCTCGCGGAATTACCAGCACAGAGGCAGATTTTACGCGGGCAAAAATTCTGCATTTTCAGTGCAGAAGCCTTGAACAGTTCCTTGCCCGGTTAAAAAAACGCCCCGATGTTCCGCAGACAATCACGCCTTGGCTCGGAGCACAGGAAATGGCAACCGTTTATGATCCACATCCCGGGCAACTCCAATCCCGGATTGAGGGGATCATTTATGAGATCCAGATGGCAGTCGTAAAAGCCCGGATGGCAGACATTATCAACAGCTTTCCACATCATAGCCCCCTTGAAAAAGCAATTTTCAAGTATAATTTATCATCTCCCGTCTCCATATTTGCAATTAATCAGCAAAAAAAAGCAGAGAACAAAATTGATTTTTTTTCAATTAAGACGTTTGAAGGCTACGATTTAGGTTATGATACAATCAATCGCTGCTTTAGGAATGGCCCTATCGGCGAAAATATTCTTCCTGTTATCGGTGCAATTTTTGCGGAGCACCCCTTCATGGTCCATCTTATTGTACCAGGGGCTAAAGAAGCGCTTCTTCAGATCAATGGCGATCCCAGAAAGAGCAAATGCCTGCGCTACGAAAGAGTCAATGTAAAAGATCACGAAGGTATTTTCTACTTGCGTCATCCAGACAGCAAGTTTTTCATATGTTGTGAACCCCCATATCATGGCGGAAAAGTGACGTGCTCACGCACTGAACCCAAATCATGGGAAGAATTTTCTTTACTTCCTCTTGAAGACCATAAAGCACCTCGGAATATCGAGCACAGTTTTGTTCAAATGCTCCAGAATCCAAATCTCCTCAGTAATGAAAGCGACATAATTTCAATATGCTATCAATTATTAATAACGAAATATGGTCTTGATAAAATGCAGAATTTTTCACTTCCTTATTCAACATAAACAATTTACAGATATTATTTGCATTATTAATTTATGATATAACTTATTTTTTATTTTTTAAAAACACAACTGATAGAAATACTATTAATAAAATATATTTCTTTAAAGCGATGCTGTAAGATATTATAGCATCGCTTTAGGTCATTAATTAAATATGACCTTGCCGGATCATCAATACTATTGGCCTAAAAACTGATCAGAAATGATTAGGGCATTCTTTTAAGGCCCATATACTGTCCTATTCTTGCATAATGATCGCGCTCTGATTTGATACGACCGCATGACATGTCCAGCCCGACCTGATGGTAAGTTCTGGTGTAAAAACCGCGTTCCAGTTTAAAGGCCGCCCGGTTATCAAAAAAGCCATTGTTCATATAGTCATTATAAATACCTATATTCCCAAACAAATCAAAAACGGATGATTTTTCAGGATAATATTCAATATATTCCTCAATATTCAGACTTCTAATATAATCATTGATATACATCTCTCCGTCGGGTACAATTTCCCGCAGCTTATCAGGCTCCATCGGCTGCCAAGTTGTACGAACAGGATCAAGATAGTCACGATACTGGTCGACATGAGTTCCGTAATAAACAGGGAACATATAGAATTTATACCTTGGATCATCCAAAGGCAGCAGCATACTGGTCGTATGCTGCATCGGGTTCAGGACACCTGCGATCGGGAAATGAATGGTAGTGGCATTGGACATCCACGCTGCCATCCATGAGAAGGTGCTGATACAAAGGACGATATGTTTTGATTTCCTCAAAAAATCAAAGTCCTCTCTTACTCCGCGAGACTGTATGAATGTTGCGTGAGGGAAAAAGGACCGCAATTCGGTCATATAGGGGGATTCATCAAGCTGCCCATAGAAAATCGGCTTTTTCCCGGTTTTAGCAACCAAGTAATAATAATATTCCGGCGGAAGAAGCGTGTAATCCTGATGGATACCGCGGAGAATTTCACCACCACGGATATTGATGACCAGTTCATCATCGCCTCCCCCATCACCGTTAGGAATAGCGGAGAAAAACTGTTCGTAATCAAGCTCTTCTCTGGTCGGGAAGTTTTTTACATGCTGACAATATCCCTCCAGTGAGATAAATTTGGCATCCGAATGACGGACCGCATGCGCCAGACCGGGAGCCGGCACATAGCCGGCCTGACGACCATTTGCATAGGCTGTATTATGCAGTCCCCATCCTGCCAGTCGTATATCTGGCAGATCGATCCCGAATATTGGGATCTTGACATTAGTAATGTCGCCATACCCCAAGTGTTTCCTGATCTTGAGCGCACTCAAGTACATCATAAGGATGTTACCAGGATTTCCTTGAGCCCATATTTTAATTAAAAAGTTCATTTTTACCGAAATTAGTAGTAATTGCTCCACAAATAGTATAGTGAAAATTTCAAATTGCCAATAAACAAAATTGAACTCACTCTGATTTGGTCCCAAAAAAATACTTTTATCTGCCAATGTCCTGAATCATATTACTAGCACTCACAAACGTTAAGTTTGCCTCTATCGCCATGCAGAGGCCACATCGTTTTCCACTTGCCATCTCCACTCCGGCACGCTAAGTCCCCGCCCTGTTCGCGCGCCTGGGCCTGTATGGGCATGCCCGGCCGCAGCAACCCGTGGCTCCTCCTGATCCAAGGGTCAGCCGACGGGCTGGATAACATGAAGGAGAATCAAATGCCCAAGCTGAAGACGAAGTCTTCTGTGAAGAAGCGCTTCAAGATCACGGCCACCGGCAAGGTGCTGGCTGGTCCTGGTAAGAAGCGTCACAATCTTTCCGCGCGATCCCAGAAGGCAAAGCGCCAGAACCGTGGCAGCCAGGTGCTGACCCATGCTGACGGCCTGACCGTCAAGCAGTGGGCCCCCTACGGCCTGAACTGAGGAGAGCGCATCCATGGCACGTGTCAAACGCGGCGTTACCACGCACGCCCGTCACAAGAAGGTTCTGAAGGCCTCCAAGGGGTTCTTCGGCCGTTCCTCCACCAACTACCGCATTGCGTTGGAGCGTCTGGAAAAGTCGCTGCAATATGCGTATCGCGACCGCCGGGTGAAAAAGCGTGATTTCCGCGCTCTCTGGATCCAGCGTATCAATGCCGCCGTGCGTGAGCATGGCATGACCTACAGCGTGTTCATCAACGGGCTGAAGAAGGCCGAGATCGACATGGACCGCAAGGTTCTGGCCGCCATTGCCTTCGACGACGCCGCTGCTTTTGCGGAAATCGTGAAGAAGGTGCAGGGCGCCCTGGCTGCCTGATCGCCCTGACAGGGTGATCGAAACAGGCTGGATGATCTTCATTCGGTCTGCTTGAATACCAAAAAGCGATGGGGTTTCGGCCCCGCTGAAATCCGGGGCCCTGGCTCCGGATTTTTCGTATGTGGAGTTGCCATGTCGGACGATCTGACCGCCCTGCGAGAAGAAACCGATGCCGCTTTACGGGACGCCGCTGATCTGCGCGCCTGGGATGCTGTCCGTGTCGGTGTGCTGGGCAAAAGCGGGAAGCTGACCGCTTTGCTCAAAACGCTGGGGCAAGCGACTCCGGAAGAGCGAAAAGAGCGCGGCGCGGCGCTCAACCGGCTCAAGGAAGCCCTGAGCGAAGCTATCGAAGCCCGTCGGGTAGAGCTGGAATCCGCCGCTCTGGAAGCCCGGCTGACCGCGGAGCGCATCGATATCACCCGCCCGCCGCGCCCACGCCTGACCGGCGCAATCCATCCGATCAGCCGCACCATTGAGGAAATGACCGCGATTTTCGGTGCCATGGGGTTCAGCGTCGCTGAAGGTCCGGATGTGGAGGGGGACTGGCATAATTTCGGCGCCTTGAACATTCCCGCGCACCACCCTGCCCGCGCCGACCACGACACGTTTTATCTGCCGTCAGAGCAGGAAGGTGCGGCCCCCCGCGTGCTGCGCACTCATACCTCTCCGGTTCAGATCCGCACCATGCTGAATGCCGAGCCTCCAATCCGCATCATCGCACCCGGCCGCACCTATCGCGCTGATCATGACGCCACGCACAGCCCGATGTTTCATCAATGCGAGGGGCTGGTCATTGGGCGTGGCATCACGCTGGGGCATCTGAAAGGCACGCTGATCGACTTTCTGCGCGCTTTCTTTGGCGTGCCTGGTCTGCCGGTGCGGTTCCGAGCCAGCTACTTCCCCTTTACCGAACCCTCCATGGAGGTGGATATCGGCTGGAACCGCAAGACCGGGGAGCTGGGCGGTGGCGGCGACTGGCTGGAAATCCTCGGCAGCGGCATGGTACAGCCGAAAGTGCTGGCCAATTGCGGGATCGACCCGCGTGAGTGGCAGGGCTTTGCGTTCGGCATGGGGGTGGAGCGCGTGACGATGCTGAAACATGGCATCGCCGATCTGCGCCCGTTCTATGACAGCGATCTGCGCTGGCTGCGTCATTATGGTTTCAATCCGCTGGCCCCCGTCAGCCTGCATGAAGGGGTGTGAGCCATGAAATTCACCCTGTCCTGGCTTAAGGACCATCTGGATACCGATGCCTCCCTGTCCCGTATTGCCGAGACCCTGACGGTCATCGGACTGGAACTTGAAGGCATCGAGGATCGTGCCGCCGCACTGACCGGATTCAACATCGCCCGCATCGTCAGCGCGGAGCAGCATCCCAATGCTGATCGGCTGCGTGTCTGTCAGGTCGAAACCGGCACGGAGCGCGGCACGATTCAGGTCGTCTGCGGCGCGCCCAATGCCCGTGCCGGGATCGGCGTGGTGCTGGCAACACCCGGAGCAGTCGTCCCCACCAATGGTATGGTCATCAAGGAAGGCGAAATCCGTAGCGTGGCCAGCATGGGCATGATGTGCTCGGCGCGGGAGCTTGGCCTCGGCGATGAGCATGACGGCATCATCGAATTGTCGCCCGATCTGCCGCTCGGCACCCCCTATGCGGCGCTGGCCGGCCTGGATGATCCGGTGATCGAGATCAGCGTCACGCCCAACCGCGGGGATGCGCTGGGCGTGCGCGGCATCGCCCGCGATCTGGCCGCCGCCGGTCTCGGTAGGCTGAAGCCGTTCCAGCCGGTTCCGGTCGCAGCCTCTGCCTCCTCCGCCATTCACTGGGCGATCGAGGATCGTGAAGCCTGCCCGTTCATCCTGGGCCGCACGATACGCGGCGTGCGCAACGGCCCGAGTCCGGACTGGCTGGCAGCACGGCTGAAGGCCATCGGGCTGCGTCCTATCAACACGCTTGTCGATATCACCAATTACGTCTGCTTCGATCTGGGTCGCCCACTGCATGTATTCGATGTCGCGCGGGTGCAGGGGGATACGCTCACCGTACGACGAGGCGCGGGCGAGAGTTTCCGAACCCTGAATGGCAAGGATATCACCGTCACGGCGGAAGATTGCGTGATCGCCGATGCAACGGGCGTAGAGTCTCTGGCCGGCATCACCGGCGGCGAGCGCACCGGCTGCACCGAGACCACCACCGATGTGTTTATCGAGTGCGCCCTGTTCGATCCGGTGCGGATCGCCCGCAGCGGACGTTATCACCAGATCAGCACCGATGCGCGGCAGCGTTTCGAGCGTGGTGTCGATCAGGCCCTGCTGCCTGCTGCTCTGGAAGCAGCCACCGCCATGATCCTGAGCCTGTGCGGCGGTGAGGCCAGCGCCATCACCAGCGCCGGAGTGGAACCCTCCTGGCAGCGCGACGCCACGCTGCGTTTTGCCCGGCTGGAGCAACTCGGCGGCCTGGCGGTGCCTCCGGATGAAGCCGTCGGGGCTCTGGAACGTCTTGGTTTCGGCATCCTGTCCCGAAATGCGGAGCATGTGACGGTCTCGGTCCCGTCCTGGCGTAATGATATGGCGGTCCGCTCACCGCTCGACTTACCCTCGACATGCGATGCCGCGCGCGCCGCCACACTGGCGGAAGCCGCCGCCGAAGCCGAGCCGGAAGCCGAACTGATCGAGGAAGTGCTGCGCCTGCGCGGTATGGATGCGATTCCGGCCTGCTCGCTGCCGGTGGATCATGCCGTACCGGCGGCCTCATTGTCGCCGCGCCAGACCCGCGCGGCGCTGGCCCGGCGCGAACTGGCCGCATCCGGCCTGATGGAATGCGTCACGTTCAGCTTCGTGGCACATGAGGTCGCCGCCCGGTTCGGCGGCACCGAGGAAAGCCTCCGCCTGCTCAATCCCATTGCCTCCGATCTTGACCAGTTGCGTCCGACACCGGTGGCAACGCTGGCGCTGGCGCTGGCTCGCAACGCAGCCCGCGGTCTGCCGGAAGCGGCGCTGTTCGAGGTAGGGCCTGCCTTCTCTGCCAACGGGCAAAGTCAGGTTGCGGCCGCCATCCTCGGCGGGATGACGCCTCGGCATTGGCTGGAACCGGCACGTTCACTGGATGCGATGGATGCGAAGGGCTATCTGTTCAGCCTTCTTTCGGCATTGGGCGTGCCGATGGACAGTCTCTCCGTCACCGCCGACGCACCTGGCTGGTACCATCCTGGCCGCTCCGGTGTAGTACGGCAGGGGCCAAAAACCGTGCTCGGCACGTTTGGGGAATTGCATCCGGCGCTGATCGAAGCGATGGATCTGCCCTCTCCCACCATCGCCTTCGAGCTGTTTCTGGAGGCGGTGCCTGAACCGAAACGCCGCCGCCGCGCCGCACCGACCCTGCCGCCTTTCCAGCCTCTGACGCGCGATTTCGCGTTTCTGGCCCAACGCGGCACCTCGGCCGACGCCCTGCTGCGGGCCATTCGGGGGGCGGATCGCACACTTATCACCCGCGTATCGCTGTTCGATGTCTATGATGGCGACAAACTGCCGGAGGGGATGATCTCGCTGGGGGTGGAAGTGACCCTGCAACCGCTGGAACGCTCCCTGACCGATGCGGAGATCGAGGCGATCAGCGCCAAAATCGTCGCAGCCGCCGGAAAAGCAGTTGGAGCCACGCTGCGTTAAAAAACCAGCCGCCCGCATGGGTGGCGCAAGCTTTGTTCCCCAGAAAGCCTCGCCGGGATGATCCGGCGGGGCTTTTTGTTTTCAACACATGCTCCCCTTCGAAAATCACCGGGCGGGAAGGCCATATCAGGGCTTCGCGGGACGGTATTTTTTGCGTATCAGGCGTCCATGACCGACATTCCCATCGACCGTATCCGCAATTTCTCGATCATCGCCCATATCGACCATGGGAAATCGACCCTTGCCGACCGCCTGATCCAGTTGACCGGCGCATTGTCGGACCGCGAAATGACCAACCAGGTCCTGGATAATATGGAGCTGGAGCGGGAGCGCGGCATCACCATCAAGGCACAGACCGTGCGCCTGACCTACCGCGCCAAGGACGGGCTGGTCTATGCGCTGAACCTGATGGACACACCGGGCCATGTCGATTTCGCTTATGAAGTCAGCCGGTCTCTGGCGGCCTGTGAAGGCTCTCTGCTGGTGGTGGATGCCAGTCAGGGGGTGGAAGCTCAGACGCTCGCCAATGTGTATCAGGCGATTGATGCCAATCACGAAATCGTGCCGGTGCTGAACAAGGTCGATCTGCCCGCCGCCGAGCCGGACCGGGTGAAAAAACAGATCGAGGATGTGATCGGCCTCGATGCTTCCGACGCGCTGATGATCTCAGCCAAGACCGGCCTCGGCGTGGATACGGTGCTGGAAGCGCTGGTCACCCGCCTGCCTGCGCCGAAAGGCAATGCCAATGGCGAATTGAAGGCGCTGCTGGTCGATAGCTGGTACGACGCCTATCTGGGTGTCATCATTCTGGTGCGGGTGAAGGATGGCGTGCTGCGGCGCGGCCAGAAAATCCGCATGATGTCTACCGGCGCGACCTACACCGTGGATCAGGTGGGCGTATTCAGCCCGCGTATGACGCCGGTGGAGACGCTCAATCCGGGAGAGATGGGCTATATCAACGCCGCCATCAAAACCGTGGCCGATACCAATGTCGGTGATACCATCACCGATGACCGCGTGCCGGCGGCCGAGCCACTCGCAGGCTTCAAACCCTCGATTCCGGTGGTGTGGTGCGGCCTGTATCCGATCGACGCCGATGATTTCGAAAAGCTGCGCGACAGCCTCGGCAAGCTGCGTCTGAACGATGCCAGCTTCCATTTCGAGGCCGAGACCTCTGCCGCACTGGGTTTCGGGT
This sequence comes from Granulibacter bethesdensis CGDNIH1, assembly GCF_000014285.2. Classification (NCBI taxonomy): domain Bacteria; kingdom Pseudomonadati; phylum Pseudomonadota; class Alphaproteobacteria; order Acetobacterales; family Acetobacteraceae; genus Granulibacter; species Granulibacter bethesdensis. Next base: position 1,690,759 of record NC_008343.2, read on the forward strand.
TCCGCTGCGGCTTCCTCGGGCTGCTGCATCTGGAAATCATTCAGGAAAGACTGAGCCGGGAGTTCGACCTCGACCTGATCGCGACCGCGCCATCGGTGGTGTACAAGCTCCACAAGACCAATGGCGAGCATCTGGAGCTGCACAACCCGGCCGACATGCCGGATGGCAGCGTGATCGAGAAAATCGAGGAGCCATGGATCAAGGCCACGATCATGGTGCCGGACGATTATCTGGGCGCGATCCTGACCCTGTGCAGCGAACGGCGTGGCCAGCAGGTTGACCTGACCTATGTCGGCAACCGGGCGATGGCCGTGTATCGGTTGCCGCTGAACGAGGTGGTGTTCGATTTCTACGACCGCCTGAAATCAGTCAGCCGCGGCTATGCCAGCTTCGATTACCAGATGGATGGATATGAGGAGAGCGATCTGGTCCGCATCTCGATTCTGGTGAATGCGGAGGCTGTGGATGCGCTGAGCTTCATCGCGCATCGGAGTGCGGCTGAAAACCGTGGCCGACAGATCTGCGCCAAGCTGAAGGAGTTGATTCCCCGTCAGTTGTTCAAGATCGCCATTCAGGCCGCCATCGGCAGCCGCATCATCGCCCGCGAGACGCTGGGTGCGCTGAGCAAGGACGTGACCGCTAAATGCTATGGCGGCGACATCAGCCGCAAGCGGAAGCTGCTGGAAAAGCAGAAAGAGGGCAAAAAACGCATGCGCCAGTTCGGCAAGGTGGAGATTCCGCAATCGGCCTTCCTCGCCGCCCTGAAAATGGATAACTGACCCCCCTTGCATTCCCCCCTCAGGGTAGGTAATAGCACCCCACCCTGGCATCCGGAGAGATGGCCGAGCGGCTTAAGGCGCACGCTTGGAAAGCGTGTGTGCGTGAAAGCGTACCGTGGGTTCGAATCCCACTCTCTCCGCCAGCGGCCTGAATTTTCCAATATCATAGCGTATGAAAATCGGCTGATTTCTGCCGATTTTTGGCGTGTTATTGTTGCATCTCGACGCATCCCGTTGCATGGTATCCCACGCACCATGTGGTAACTAGTGTGGGATAATATTGGGCAAGCTTTCCGCCACTTCCGTGAAGGCCTCAAAGGAGCCGGGCCGCTATGGCGACGGCGACGGCCTGTACCTTGTCATAAGTCCCCGGGGCGGGAAGTCCTGGGTTTGTCGCGTGCAGAAGGATGGCAAGCGCCGGGACGTTGGCCTGGGGAGTGCCAAGAAGGTGTCCCTGGCCTTGGCCCGTGAGCGCGCTGCGAAGGTGCGGACACAGGTTGAGGTGGGGCTTGATCCCGTTGCCGAGCGGCGGAAAGAGGCCGGGATACCCACCTTCAAGGAAGCCGCCGCGCTGGTGTTTGCCGAGCACAAGGCGAGCTGGCGGAACCAAAAGCACCGGGCACAGTGGCTATCCACCCTTGAAACCTATGCGTTCCCCACGCTGGGCGATCTATCGGTTGCCCTCATTGACGGCCACCATGTCCGGGATGCTGTGATTTCCATTTGGCTGGAAAAGCCGGAGACGGCGCGGCGCGTGCGCCAGAGGATCAACACGGTCATCGACTGGGCAATCGGCAAGGGATACCGGACGACACCCCTACCGATTGCGGCGATGAATAAATCGATGCCCAAGGTTAAGGCCAAGGGGGTGCACCATACGGCCCTGCCCTACGCTGAGGTTCCGGCGTTCGTGGCTAAGCTCAAAGAGCGGGATACTGTGGGGCGGTTGGCGCTTGAGGCGCTGATTCTCACTGCAACCAGGTCCGGCGAGATTCGCGGTGCAACCTGGGGCGACCTTGATCTGGACAGGGGACTATGGACGATCCCCGCCGAGCGGATGAAGGCTGGGAAGGAGCATGTTGTCCCGCTGTCATCGGCCGCCCTGGGCGTGTTCCAGCGGGCGCAGCGTTACAGGGAGGCGCGGAGCGAGTTGGTATTTCCCGGTCAACGCGGCGGCAAGCCGCTTTCCGACATGACGCTGACCAAGATTTGCCGCGACATGGAGGTTGCCGCCGTGCCGCATGGCTTTCGCTCATCCTTCCGCGATTGGGTGGCCGATGAGACGAATTTTGACGGCGACATAGCCGAGATGGCCCTGGCGCACGCCATTGGGAGCAAGGTGGAAGCCGCTTACCGGAGGGGCAACCTGCTGGAGAAGCGGAAGGCGCTCATGGAGGCGTGGGGCGATTATTGCTGTTTGAAGGTGTCTCAACCCAAGGTATAGCCGTCCTACATCAACCAAAAGAAGGTTTTTGCTGCATGAATACGGAATGGGATGATTTGCACAACATCGCGGCACGCATCATTTCCCCGGATAGTATTTCAATAGGCAAGGCTGAATTAAGACAGGCGGCTTCGAGAGCGATAAAAAAGATACGCTGGATAAAGTTCCTATCCATTGAAGGAGCTAGCTTATTTGCAGGGGTATTTCTTGCGTGTTTGGCTGGATATATCTTTTTTCATCTGCATCACTCGCCGTACCACCCGTATAAGTTGTTCAGGGTTGCATATTATAATCTCACGATTCCAGCGCTCCTGATGTCGATTATATCTCTGAGTGTGCCAGAACTGGCGCAATTCAGACAACCGTTCAAATCTTGGCTGCGGCTACCTAAAGAGTGCCATCCCGAGGCGCTCACCCCGTTGTTCGACAGTCTTGCTGCCGGGGATTGGGAAGCAAAAACTGAGAAAGGATTTGTCCCAGAGTATCTGTTTAGAAGTGAGTGGCGCATCCTACTGGTTGCTGGCGCCGAGTATAAGCAAAGGCGGCGGTGGGTCAGCTATTGGTGGAGAGACCGGTATGACGGAGACATTAAGGCGAGAGCTGTGCCTCGCACCCTCGATGCCCCGGAGCGACTATTGCAGGCGGATGCAACCCAGCCAATTTCTTCTACCGATACGGCTTCTGCCGTGGTCACTTCAGAAAAAGTAGTTGTGGTTGCGGCCCATGAGAAGCCTGATCTCAACAAAGACCCTCGATATGACTGGCTGGCTGGTGGGACCTATCAAGAATTTCAGGCTGGTCTCGACCAATTTCTAAAGGAAAAGGTGCCAGCGCATCACGAGGCGGCTCTACGGCGAGCGCTTACCATCGGACGCGAAGAATTGCGCGAAGGCAACCCGAGGAAGACGCTGACACTCACGATCAACCGGATAAAGTACGAGGTCGAGAATATGCCCAGGATACCGGGGGTATCTCTACCCGCCATGAGCAAATCGTCCCTCACGAATCTGCTCCAGGGCACCTATGGCAGCACCTCATTCAAGCACTATTTTCTCGATGGAAGGCAGTGCAAAACCGAATAAGAGAAGACAAGATCGTACAAGTTTCGACAAAGTTGAACGGCATTAAACAACTGATTTTGAACGGTTTTTTGTTTGATGCATTATCGTCGTGCAACTTGATAAGGGTTAGCACGACATGAGTTTGAAAACCTTTCCAGACCCCCTTCTGACAATCGAGGACGTACTGCGTCTTACGGGATACCGTAGCAGAAGTTCAATATATCGCCTCATGAGGCAGGGAATTATGCCTTGCCCGATTGTCATCGGCGGCGGACGTGTCCGCTGGCGATCAGGCGAAATTCATCAATGGCTTCAACGCCTCCCCACCCAGACCTATTCCTGATGGGCTGATCCGGTTTCGCTGCTCTTGCGCAGTCCGGAGCCGCCCGTCGTCTTCCTAACAAATTGATCTCGACGCATTCGCGCCCTTAGCGCGGAAAGGATGCTTCATGCTTGTTTTCCAGAATATTATCGCCCGTTTGCATGTCAGGTTCCTCCCCGAGGATGTTGCCCGTTTTACCGTGCGGACGACGCCCCGCATCGCCCGTTTCGTCACGCCGATCATCGAGAAGCTGATCCGGGATGACAGGACTGGCGAGACCTACCGGTTTGCCGTCGCCCTCTGGCAACGCTGGGACGTACCGCCACTTAACGTTTACCTTGGGTCGAGTTCCCTCTGCCGCATCGATGGCCCTTCAACGTTAGACGAGAGCGGCTACCGCCCAGCGGGTGGCTTGGTCGAGACGCCAGGCTTGACCGCACACCTCTCGCCTGACGAGGCCCATGACCTCGATAACCGCATCAAGACGGCCATCGAAACGACCATCCGAAACTGGGCAGACGAGACGAATCGCGGTCATTGGAAAACCCTCCCCCAACATCAGTACCGGGGGGCAGAAGATGCGTAAGCCCCGGAAGCTTTGCCTCCACGAGAGCCCCGATGCTGCGCATCGGGGCAAGGAAAGAAGAACACACCGCACGCACTGGCCTGCGGCTGAGCTTCGCGGTTTTTTGCGGGTGCGATCCGGGTGCGTTCATGGCGCACGTCCCAAACCCGACACCATCCCAGGTATGGCCGAGGATGCGCGCCGGATGCGGGGGGAGGACGGACCATGAAGTTCGCGTTCAGCACTCCGTGCGCGTCCCCTTGGCGCTCGATAAAGCCCTGCGGCATGCTGCCCAAAGCCGCCAGATTACCCCCTATGCTCTGTTGCAGCAGTGTGTGCGAGCCGGGCTTGCTTCCCTTTCCGGCGAACAAGCAGAGCTAAAATTCGCAGCCGAGATGGCTCAAGAGCTAGGCGGGTTGACCGCCCGGTTGGCCCATGTCGAGCGCCTGACTGAGCGAGCGCTGTTTACCACGTGCGCCGCCTACACCTACGCCCGGGCCGCCGCTGGTCCCCGTACCGATGAAGTCAATCTTATTGCCGAAATCAACGCCGCCTTCACGCGCCAACTCAACCTTGCCGGAGATTCGTGATGTCCAAAGACAGCAGCAACCGTGCACATATCGCCGCCCTGCGGGCGCGTGACCGCGTCGATGGTCAGGTTCAGTTCCGCTTCAATGCCCGCGTGTTGGCCGGTAGCGCGCTGCTTGGCGCGCTGGCCTTGGGGGTAATTGTTACCAGCCCCTCACAAATGGAGGCCGACACCGAATATGGCATCGCCGCCTTCACCAGCTTTCTCTTGTCAGATATGCCGTCCGACCCCTTGATGACGATTACCTGGAACGGTCAGGCAGGCCGCACGGGGGTCAAAGAATGGGCGGCGTTCCAGCCATTGCGCCAGGATGCGGCAAGCTTTGCCCGCACCCTCGGGCTGGGTGGCGCACTGGGCTTTGCCGGGGGAATGGCTGGCCTCTGGCTGACCGCTGACCGACGGCGGCGCAAGCAAGAAGAGCGGCTGGCGGATCGGGTCATGCGGGGCACGCGCGTGGTCAGTGAGGCAACCCTGGCTAGCATGACCGCCGAGGAAAGCGATGAGCCGCGCCTGCAATTTGGTGGTGTTACCTTGCCGAGTGGATTGGAAACCCGGCACACCGCCCTGATTGGCACAACTGGCGGCGGCAAGACGACGGTGCTCCGGCAGCAACTGGACGTGATCGAGGCCAGGGGCGAGGCTGCTTTGGTGTACGACACCAGCGGCGAGTTCGTGGCGAATTATTACAATCCGGCACGCGGTGACATCATTTTGAACCCGTTCGATCAGCGGGGGGTGTTTTGGAGTCCCTTCGCCGAGATCATCCACCCGGCCGATGCCGACCGGATTGCCCGCTACCTTATCAATGAGACCGGCGACGAGGATAAGGACATCTGGCTGGAAACATCCCGCAACCTGGTGGCCAATGTTATGCGCAACCTGTGGCGGGAGGGGCACGGGACGCTGCAAGCCTTGCTAAACGCGCTCCAGTCGATGCCGCGCAAGGAGTTGGAGCGCTGGCTCGCCAACACGTCATCGGCCCGCACCTTCGAGAAGGATGCCGACCGCGCCACCGCCAGCGTGCTGTTCATGCTGGTCAAGGCGGTCAACATGCTCATGTTCCTGCGCAAGGCCCCTCGCGACGGTGAAGAAGCCTTTTCGATTTCCCAATTCTTCAAGGGCATCGACCAGCATAAGGGCCGCAAGCCTTGGATATTCGTGCCCAGGAAGGAAGATTGTTTCGAGGCCATGAAGCCTTTGATGGCGCTGTGGCTGGAATGCGCGGCCAGCGCCATGCTCGGCCTGTCCGCCAGCACAACCCGCAGGGGGTGGCTTCTTCTGGATGAGCTGCCCGATCTTCCCCGAGTCCAAAACCTTGAACGCCTCGCGCCGCAAGGCAGGAAATTCGGGGCGTGCATAATCTTGTCGTGCCAGGCGATTGGCCAGATGCGCGGACATTACGGCCCCGATGGCGCCGAAACCCTCCTGGGTTGCTGCAACACCAAGTTGTTCCTGCAAATGAGCGACCACGCCAGCCGGGAATGGGCGGCCGCGACCATTGTGGCAGCGCCGAGGTGGAAGTGCCCACTTTCAGCGAGACGTTCGATCCGAATACAGGTAAACCGCAGCGGACCTTGAGCACGACGCGCGAATTGCGCCCCGCCGTGCTGGAGAGCGATCTGCGCTTGCCGAAATATACTGGTTATCTGCTGTTGCCCGATGGCTTGCCGGTGGCGCGGATCAAGCTGACGAATGACCATATCATCGCGCGCGGCCCCGCCCGGCAGCCTGACTTCATCCCCGCCGATATTGCGGAAACGCTCTGGGGCGGATTGCAGGAAGCCCAGGCGGCCAAGGCGGCGGTAACGCCCGACGCCCCCGTGCAGGGTACAATTCTTGGGCCAGGGCCGGTGTGATGGTAGCGACGATCTCCGCCCTGACCAGCGCCGGGCAGGCCGCCAGCTACTATGAGGCAGATGACTATTACGCAGAGGGTGGCCTCGCCCCCTCGGAATGGTTGGGCCAAGGCGCGCAGGTCCTGGACTTAGCCGGGGCCGTTGACCACGAGCAATTCGCCCGTCTGCTGGAGGGCCATGTCGCCGGGCAAAGCCTGGGCACGATGCGCGAGGGCGAGTGGGAGCATCGGCCCGGCTGGGATGTAACCTTCAGCGCGCCAAAATCCGTGTCGATCATGGCGGAGGTGGCGGGCGACCGTCGCCTCATCGCCGTGCATGAGCGGGCGGTGAAAACCGCCCTGGGGCTGGCGGAACAGCATTTTACCGCCACGCGGCTTCGGGAGGATGGCAGCATCCGGCGGGAGGCAACTGGCAATCTGGTCATCGCCTCTTTCCGGCATGGCACCAGCCGGGCGCTCGACCCGCAGCTTCATACGCATAATGTCATTCTCAACATGACCCGCGACAAGGCCGGGCAATGGCGCAGCCTGGAGCCGCGCGCTTTCTACCAGATGCAGAAGCTGATGGGGGCCGTCTACCGGCAGGAACTGGCCGCCGAGGTGCAGCGCCTGGGCTACGCAATCGAGCGCGGCAAGGATTCGACCTTTGAGATTGCCGGTATTGGCACGGAAACGCTGGAGGCGTTCAGCCAGCGTAGTGCTGCCATTGAGGCGCGACTGGCCGAGCGGGGCAAAAGCCGGGACCAGGCCAGCGCCGCCGAGAAGCAGGTTGCCGCGCTGGATGCGGGCGGCGGGCGCGTCATCGAGTGCGACACGCGCGAGGCCCGCTTTGCCCAGATCGCCCAGGATTACGCCAGTTTGGACACCAAAGAGAGACGCAAAGCGCTGGTGATCGAGCCTTCCCGCGAGGGGCGTGATGTGTTGACTAAGGAAATCCGCCACCGCTTGGCGGAAAATGGCGCTCTGCATGGCCCCACCGTTGAGACCGCCAGGCTGGTGCCCCGTGACCTGACGCGCGCTGAGGCCAAGGACGCGCACAGCTACGCCATCGGAGATACCATCCGCTTTGCCAAGGATTATGCCGACAAAGGCGTGTCAAAGGCGCAGGCCTATCGCGTGGTGGGCATCGACACCAAAAAGGCCGCCTTGACGCTGGCCGATCAGCACGGCGGGGCCATCGACTGGCGGCTGCGGCAATGGGGCGCGTCACACTCCCAGGCCTTCACCAGCGAGGTGATCGAGCTGCGGGCGGGTGACCAAGTGCAGTTTACCCGCAATGATCGTGTCTTGGGCCGAATCAACGGCCAGCAGGGCGAGGTCATCGCCGTTGATCCGGCAACGCGGGAGGCCAAAGTCCAGCTTGCTCGGGGCAAGATAGAGACGTTGGCGCTGGATAATCCCCGAGACCAGCATATCGCCCATTCTTATGTCGCCACTGCCTTTGCCGCCCAGGGGCGCACCGCCGAGCGCACATTCATCCACGCTGATAGCGCCGCCACGAACCTGCTGGACCAGAAGAGCTTCTACGTCGCGCTGTCCCGCGCCAAGGACACCACCGCCGTCTACACCAATGACCGGGGCAAGCTGGTTGGCGCGCTGCTGGAGCGTGCGGGCCTTAAGCAAACCGCCCTTGCTCCTCAATTGACCGGCGGGATGCCAAGCCGCGCCGAGCAGAACCGTAAAGCAGTGGCATCTCATGGTGTGGCGCTTTGAGCCTAAACCAGATAGCCTAGCCCAACGATGTGGAGGGATTTCCGGCGACCCGGCCTCCCCTTGAATCAAGACTATATATATAGGCATGGGGCATGAACGCTGTTGAAATTGAACAGGCCGTCACCGCCCTGGCCGAGCAACCGTTTGACGCGGCTGAGTTCCCGTTTGCCTTCCTGCAAGCCTTTGGGAACAAGGAAACCACCATCAAGCGCCTGCGCAAGGGCGAGTCCAACAAGTCCGACATTGCTGGACCTTGGGGCGGCGTGCTTCAGGCCAATAACATCCACATCGCTGTCTGCTCCCCGGGGGAAGTGCCCCTGACCTTTGCCGCCCTGAAGTCCAGCCCGGCCACCGCGCGGGCCAAGGCGCGGTTTGTGCTGGCCACGGACGGCATCACACTGGAAGCCGAGGATTTATCGTCCGACGAAGCCCCGATTGCCTGTGCCTATCCCGACTTTCCCAACCATTTCGGCTTTTTCCTGCCGCTCGCCGGCATCACCACGGTCCGCCAAATCCGGGAAAGCTCGTTCGACATCCGCGCCACCAGTCGCTTGAACCGGCTTTATGTGGAGCTGCTGAAGGACAACCCCGAATGGGGCACCGCCGAGCGCCGCCATGAGATGAACCATTTCATGGCCCGTCTCATCTTCTGCTTCTTTGCTGAAGACACCAATATTTTCAACGGCGCCGGGCTGTTCACCAAGACCATCGAGACGATGAGCGCGAAAGATGCCTCGAACACCCATGAGGTGATCGAGATGCTGTTTCGCGCCATGAACACCAAGGAGGCCGAGCGTGCCGCTGCCGGCATCCCGCGTTGGGCCGCTGTTTTTCCTTATGTGAATGGCGGCTTGTTCTCAGGCAGCACGGCCACGCCGAAATTTTCCCGCATCGCCCAGCGCTACCTGCTCTATGTCGGTAACCTGGACTGGACGAAGATCAACCCCGATATTTTCGGCTCCATGATCCAGGCCGTGGCGGATGACGAGGAGCGCGGCGCTTTGGGCATGCACTACACCAGCGTGCCGAATATTTTGAAGGTGCTCAACCCGCTGTTTTTGGATGATCTGCGCGGCAGGCTGGAGGAAGCCGGGGACAATGCGCGCAAATTGCTGAATTTGCGCAACCGCATGGCCAAAATCCGGGTTTTTGACCCCGCCTGCGGCTCGGGCAATTTTCTGGTCATCGCCTATAAGCAGATGCGGGCGATTGAGGCCGAGATCAACCGCCGCCGGGGCGAAGCCGAGCGCCGGACCGAAATCCCGCTGACCAATTTCCGGGGCATCGAGCTGCGCGATTTTCCGGCGGAAATTGCGCGCCTGGCGCTGATTATCGCGGAATATCAGTGCGATGTGCTTTATCGTGGCCAAATGGAGGCACTGGCGGAATTTTTGCCGCTGGATGCCCAGAACTGGATCGTCTGTGAAAATGCGCTTCAGTTAGATTGGCTGAGTGTCTGCCCTTCGACGGGGACGGGCGTGAAGCTCCATGCCGAGGACCTCTTTCATACCCCCCTCGACCAACCACAGATCGATTTTGAAAACGAGGGTGGGGAGACATATATTTGTGGAAACCCGCCCTATGTAGGGGACAAAAAGCAGAACGTCGACCAAAAGCAGGATATTCAGAGGCTATTCGCGGGACGGACAGATCGGTGGCGGTCCTTCGATTACGTTTGCGGCTTTTTGTTTAAGGCTGTTGAATATGGCGCAAAAGTTGGCAACTGGTCAGCCGCTTTTGTGACGACCAACTCTGTTACGCAAGGCGTCCAGGTCTCACAATTTTGGCCGCTTGTGATGAACCAAGCCGAAATTCGTTTTGCTCACACATCATTTAAGTGGTCAAATCTCGCTGCAAAAAATGCCGGCGTAACATGTGTTATTCTCGGTCTTGCCTCACGTAGCACAAAGTCGCCAAAGACTCTCTTTTTCGGTGATGCACGGCGAAATGTTGCTGAGATTACCCCCTATCTAACGTCCGGACATACAGTATTCGTCCAAGAATTTTCAACCCCGTTATCTGCATTGTCGGAAATGTTGCTTGGGAATTTTGCCAAGGATGGCGGAAACCTTTTGATAGATCGCGATGATTTAGAGGCAATCGATCGCATCGGCGCCGGGTTCCTGCGGCCAATATACGGAGCTCAAGAGTTTATCAAAGGTATTCAGAGATACTGTTTTTGGGTTCAGGACCACGACATAGAGAATGCGCGCCGAAGCAAGGACTTAGTTCGACGGTTTGATCGTGTTGCCGAATATCGGCGCCAGAGCGTAAAGGCCGCGACTGCGGCCTGGGCGACAAAGCCCCATAGGTTCGTCGAGATAAGGTCACGTGACTATACCAGCGCCATAATCGTGCCTCGGGTCAGTTCAGAAGGCCGGGATTATCTGCCAACAGGATTATTGCCCCCGCGATCAATCGTCACGGAAGCCTTCGCCCTCTACGACGCCCCGCTCTGGAACATGGCGCTCATCGCCTCGCGCCTGCATCTGGTGTGGATCGCCACGGTCTGCGGCAAGCTGGAAACCCGATACCGCTATTCCAACACGTTGGGCTGGAACACCTTCCCCGTGCCCACGCTCACCGAGAAGAACAAAGCCGACCTCACGCGTTGCGCCGAGGAGATTCTGCTGGCGCGCGAGGCGCATTTCCCCGCCACCATTGCCGAATTGTACAACCCGGCTAACATGCCCGCCGATTTGCGCGCGGCTCATGAGCGCAATGATGAAGTGCTGGAGCGCATCTATATCGGCCGCCGGTTCAGGAACGACACCGAGCGGCTGGAAAAGCTGTTCGCCCTCTATACCGAGATGACCGCAAAGCAAGGCAAAGCCGCCAAGGGCAAAGGCCGGGGCGGGGCGCGCGCGGGCCAGATGGCCACGCCGGGCCAAGAGGACGCACTTGTTTAACCTTGACTTGATACCATTTTATGGTACTAAATGCTGATGCAAAAACGGCACGCCAAGACGCTTGAGGCGATCTTCCGCCGCCCCGTTTCAGGCACCATCCGCTGGGCCGAGATTGAGGCCCTGTTCGTGGCGCTGGGTGCGGAAATTCTGGAGCGGGAAGGCTCGCGCGTGGCCGTGGTGCTGTTTGGCGAGGTGCAGGTGTTCCACCGCCCGCACCCCTCGCCGGAGACTGACAAGGGTGCCGTGGCGGCGGTTCGCCGCTGGCTGGAAAACCATGGGGTGAAGCCATGAATATGTTGGAGATTGATGGCCACAAGGCCGTTGTGCAGTTCGACCCCGAGATCGGCATGTTCCGGGGCGAGTTTGTGGGGCTGACCGGCGGCGGGGATTTTTACGCCGATAGCGTGGAAGGGCTGAAGCGCGAGGGGCGCGTCTCGCTGCAAGTGTTTCTGGACACCTGCCGTGAGCGCGGCATTGCGCCTTACCGCGCGTTCAGCGGCAAGTTCAATGTGCGTATTCCGGGCGAGCTGCACGCCGAGGCCGTGCAGGTAGCGGCAGCGCGCGGGGTAAGCCTGAATGAGCTGGTGCGCGAGGCGCTGACCCATGAGCTGAGTTCTTGATCGGGTTTTGATTTTAGCAGGCAGGGCGCAGGGACGAAAAATGAGATTTGAAGATATATCAATGAGTTATTCTGCTTTCGGCGCCGCTGTTTTTCTTGATTGGGTTTTGATTGGAGCGCTGGCATGAGCGCGATTCCCTCCGTTTCGGTCTCCTATGCCCGGAGCGGAAACTCGACCAAGGCCAATGAGCTGGGCATGCGCCCGATGCAGGAGCGCGGCTATGAAAAGCGGGGTGAGCAATATCTGCTGATCAAATCGCCCCCGGCCTCGGGCAAAAGCCGGGCGCTGATGTTCATTGCCCTGGATAAACTCCAGAATCAGGGGTTACGCCAAGCGATCATCGTGGTGCCGGAGCGCTCCATTGGCGCCAGCTTCAATGATGAGCCCCTGAGCCAGTATGGGTTCTGGGCCGATTGGGTGGTGGCGCCAAAATGGAACCTCTGCAACGCGCCAGGCGGGGATAACGGGGGCAAGGTCAATTCGGTTCAGGCTTTTCTGGATAGTCCGGACAAGGTGCTGGTTTGCACCCATGCGACCTTCCGCTTTGCCGTGGACAGGTTTGGGGTGGCGGCGTTCGATAACCGGCTGATCGCGGTGGATGAGTTCCACCATGTCTCAGCGAACCCGGATAATAAGCTGGGCACCCATTTGGGCCAGTTCATCGCCCGGGGGAGCGCGCATATTGTGGCGATGACCGGCTCTTATTTCCGTGGCGATGCCGTGGCCGTGCTGATGCCGGAGGATGAGGCCAAGTTCGATACCGTTACCTATACCTATTATGAGCAGCTCAACGGCTACCAATATCTGAAGCAGCTCGACATTGGGTATTTCTTCTATAGCGGCGCCTATGCCGACGATATTTTGAAGGTGCTGGACCCGGATGAGAAGACGATCATCCATATCCCAAGCGTGAATTCGCGCGAAAGCACGAAGGATAAGATCAGGGAGGTCGAGCATATCATCGAGGCGCTGGGGGAGTGGCAGGGGATCGACCAGGTTACCGGCTTTCAGCTGGTGAAACGCTCGGATGGCCGTGTGCTGCGGATTGCCGATTTGGTGGATGATGACATCACTAAACGCGACCGGGTTGCCGCCGCGCTTAAGGATGCCAGCCAGAAGAATAACCGGGACCATGTGGATATCATCATCGCGCTTGGCATGGCGAAGGAAGGGTTTGACTGGATTTGGTGTGAACATGCGCTGACCGTCGGCTACCGCTCCAGCTTGACCGAGATCGTGCAGATTATCGGCCGCGCCACCCGCGATGCGCCGGGCAAGACCCGCGCCCGGTTCAGCAACCTGATTGCTGCCCCCGATGCGTCTGATGCCGCTGTGACCGAAGCCGTGAATGACACGCTGAAAGCCATCGCCGCCAGCCTGCTGATGGAGCAGGTTTTGGCGCCCCGGTTCGAGTTCAAGCCGAAAAACCCGAATAGCGGACCAACGCCGGGGCTTGATTATGGCGAGGGAGGATATGATCCGGCGAAGTGCAATGTCGGATTCAGTGAGGCCACGGGCAAGTTCGAGATCGAGATCAATGGCTTGGCAACGCCAAAAAGCCCCGAGGCCACCCGCATTTGCCGGCAAGATTTGAACGAAGTTGTCGCCGCTTTTGTACAGGATAAGCGCACGGTTGAGCGGGGGCTGTTTGATGAGGAACTGGTGCCGGAAGAGCTGACCCAGGTGCGCATGGGCAAGATCATCAAGGAGAGATATCCCGAGCTTGATGATGGCGACCAGGAAGCCGTTCGCCAACACGCCATCGCGGCATTGAACCTGACCCAGGCCGGCAAGAAGAAGGCGACGGGTGACGATGACGGCACGCCCAGCCCGAATACGGCCTTTGTTGATGGCGTGCGGCGCTACGTGATGAGTGTGCAGGACTTGGATATCGACCTGATCGACCGGATCAACCCGTTTGGCGAGGCTATTGCGATCCTTGCCAAGACCATGGACGAGGAGAGCCTGAAACAGGTTGCGGCGGTCATCGCGGGCAAGCGGGTTAGCCTGACGCCCGAGGATGCCCGTGATTTGGCCAAACGCGCGCTGCAATTCAAACAAGAGCGCGGGCGGTTGCCCTCCATTACCTCACCGGATGCTTGGGAAAAGCGGATGGCCGAGGGGGTGGCCTTCCTTGCTCGCATGAAAGCGGAGGCAGCCCGTGGCTAAGGCTAAATTCACCGAGGACGATGACGCGCTTCTCGATGAGCTTGGTGTTGAGGTTGAGGCTCCCCACCACGGTAGTCGAACGCCAAAGGAAGAGCGCATCATTGCCGGGTTTGAGGAAATCCAGCGCTTTTTCGATGAACATGGCCTGCCGCCGCAACATGGCGAAGAGCGGGAGATTTTTGAGCGCTTATATGCCGTGCGGCTTGATCGGCTTCATGAACAGGCGGAGTGCCGTGCGATTTTGGAACCCTTGGACCACCAGGGACTGCTCAAAGGCCAGGTGAATAAAAAGGCCGTGGAGCCTGACGAGTTGGACGATGATGAGCTTCTGGCACAGCTCGGCATGGGTGCGGCCACACCGGATGACATCACTAATCTGAAGCACGTCCGGTCCGTGGCAGATAAGCGCGCCGCCGAAGTGGTAGCCAATCGGACCGTTTGCGCCGATTTCAGCATCTTCCAGCCGCTGTTTGCCGAGGTACGGGCCGATCTTAATACCGGCACGCGTGAGACCCGGCGGTTTGGTGAAAACGCCGAGATCAAGAAGGGGGAGTTTTTCATCCTGGGCGGCCAGTTTGCTTATGTGGCTGATGTGGGGGAGGAGTTCGTCGCAGAATATGGCCGGCCAGACCGGCGGCTGCGGGTTATCTATGACAATGGGACGGAAAGCGATCTGCTTTTAAGGTCATTCCAGCGTGCCTTGTATAAAGACGAAGGCGGGCGGCGGATCACCGATCCTGCCCTTGGGCCGCTGTTTGGCGACCAATGGGAGCCAGATGATATTGAAAGCGGCACTATCTATGTGCTGCGGAGCCATTCGACACACCCGTTTGTCTCAGAGCATCGTGAACTAATTCACAAAATCGGCGTGACTGGTGGCAAGGTGGAGACGCGCATAGCGAACGCCGCGCATGATGCCACTTACCTGCTGGCGGATGTTGAAGTTGTCGCGACCTACAAACTGGCCGATATAAATCGGACCAAGCTGGAGGGTATATTTCACAGAATTTTTGCCCCAGCCCAGCTTGATCTCACCCTTCAAGATCGCTTTGGGCATCTTGTCCGGCCAAGGGAGTGGTTTCTTGTTCCACTACATGTGATTGATAAAGCTGTGCAATGTATCCGAGATGGCTCGATTGCCCACATGACCTATGACGTGAAAACTGCTAGCATGATGAAACTAGGCCAGTAGTTCTGTAGCACACCCGCACGACAGTCCTGTGCGGACAGTTAAACAGCCGGTCTCTTCACAACCAAAAGATTACTTGCCTACAGAATTGTGGTGATTCATAAAGCTGCTCGGATATAGGCGACGGATTAGCGTTGGACGAGAATGACATCAAAGCTGCGGTACTCAATTACCTCTTGCTTCAGGGCAGGATAAAACGCGGCTGTGCCATCGCAAATGAATTCGCCTTACGGAAGGCCAGCGTTCGGGCTGACCTTGCTATACTTGAGCAAAGATTCATTGGCATCGAAATAAAAAGTCCCGCTGATAGTCTTCGACGCTTGGAAACTCAGATCAACTCCTACAAAGAGTATTTTGATCAAGTCATGATGTTTGTTGCAACTAATCACGTCAAGAATATAAACTTGAATGACTACCAAGGCGTCGAAGTTTACGCTGTAGGTCAGTCATCACATATTACACCAATTAGCCAACAAACTGACAGTAAACAAGCCTCTGGCGAAGCCCTTCTTAAGCTCTTAACCAAAAACGAACGAGAGCGACTTTGCGTTGATGAAACGCCAATGCAGGAACGTCGGGCATTTGAGCTGGCTTTTTCTAAGAGATATTGTGAAACGAGTGAATTGTTTTGGAATGTCGTCGGAAAACGAAGAAGAATTAAGGTGCTCGATCTCCATCTCCTTAGTAAATATCGTCCACAGAGGGAAGCTGCGCTCTTTTTAAAGAAGCAGAATGAACAGCGCTGGACGCAATGGACAAGCGAGATTATGGGCTTGACACCTACGACAGTCTAGCGCCCTTAATCAGACCACTCATCGTCAGTATCATACATGGCGTCGGGGTTGCCGTAAAAGAGCTGCCGGTGAAGATGAATGTTTATTCTAGCCGCAGTTGATCTTTTTGGAGAAACGATTGCAGAATGATCCCCAAGAGCTGTACGCTCAATCATTTGAGTTCCCCAAATTCGTAGATCGGCATCCCAATCCGATGAACGGATTACATCCTGAGCTTGCTCTATGTAAGCGGCTATCCGATCTTCGCCATCTTCTGATCGAAAAAACTTCCATTCACCTCTAAGTGGGTAGTCAATGCGGGGTATAGGGGGACCTCCTCCCCCTAATTGCCTTTCTGCTCGTGCGCTTCCACGGTCGCTATAGATGAGGCGCGTACCAGCTTTTGATGCAGCATTGTTAAATGCTACCCGTTCGTAAATCTCTTGGCCGGTACAAGTCCCAAAACTGTCCGGAAAAGATGATGCAGATATAGAAATGAAGCTTTGGGGAGCCACTTGCAGAACTTGCTGTGACAAATCCAAAGCGCGACCTTCAACAGCGTTGGCATCACGAATTTTTCCGAAATCAAGCAGGAACACGACGCCGCTTCCAGCGTCGGTTAATGTTCCTATAATTTGAGCCAAGGCCGTTAAACCGGCAAAGCCTGCTTGCTCAACAGATACTATCAACCCTCGCCCCAACGAGTGCAAACGTGAAACCTGAGTGTTAAGCTGAGTAGGAGTATGAAGCTGAACGGCAGGGATAAAATTGCTCTGATTCTCGATGAATTTACACCAAGCGTCATATCCATTTTCAGGGTTTCGTAATGCTGCAAGCTGCTGATGTACAGGACGATCTCCACCGTTTTGGTCAGGTTCCGCAAGAGTTACAAAGCACGGCCTATCGCCATAACTCTCTTCCATACGAGTTAACGCGCTACTCAGATGATGAGCAGTTGTCCACGGGCCCAACTGAAAGAACGGCAACAACAAATCTTTGTCACGTTCGGGGAGTTCTTCCAGAGCCTGCATTTCAGCAGGGCGAAGCGACAAAAGAGGAATATAATTGACTTCGTCTAACGCCCTCACCGTTAACTCCTCTGTCCCATTTTAGGAAATACCGAGCCTAATCTTCATGGCTGCTTCGGATACTTCAAATTGATCGGCAAGATACTCAACGGGATTTTCGATTTTTAGGGTTCGAGCAGTTTCCAACATCTCTTGCACAAGTTCCTCTGGCATCAGAATATCCGCCGCCAGTCGATTGGCCTCGGCCTCTCTTCTATCTGAAAGAGAAGAGCGATACAAAACATCATCTTCTATTCCTGACCCGATATGATCGCGGTGAAGCAGATAATGAGCAAGCTCGTGGGCAGCGGTAAACCTCTGTCTGCGAGACGGATCATGCCTATTAATGCGGACAACGAATCGCCCCTGCTGCACTCCATTCGGCCTAATTTCGCCAGAAATACCCGGCGCGAGAGTCGCCGACTTCATTTCAAGCTCCATTTCACGCGCGACGGCACCAATCTTAACCGGCGCCTCAAACTGGTGGGCTTCGATTGCTTCCCTGATTTCCCTCGGGAGTGACAGCCATTCTCTACTCGGCATAAGTCACATCCTCCTTAGCTCTCTTCATTTTCGTCACCCTCGTCATCTCGCCGGAAGTCTTTTCGAGCGAAAACCACATTGTCGACTCGTTTAAGAACAAGTTCTCGGAATGATTTAGATTCAAATTTCGACTTCAAGAACTTATCTGTCAGTTCTTCGAAATGAGCGCGGATGTCTCCGTCATCAAGTCTTTCGTCAATACGGTCTCTGGCGGCTGTTTCGGCGGCCTTCTTTGTTAAACCTCTAAACTCAGCCCACCCCAAAAGAGCAGCAACAGCAATAAAGAACCCCAAAACAGCCAGTATTACTGCGGTAGCCCCGAGAATTGTGGCGGCAAGGTCCGAGTAGCTCATATCTAACGAACTGTGGGTAAAGTACACACGTTGAATTAGTTCGACGCCAGCGCCCCCCAGAACCGCGCCCAAAAGCGTCGACAGGAAAGTCTTGATCATCTTACCCTTCCCGATGCCATACCCAAAGCCACATACCCTCCCCATAACTCAATTCACGATTTGCAGAAACGGGTACCTTGTGGCGGGTTCCCTTGGAACAGACGCGCGGCCAAAGCCACAAAACATAACCTATAATCGAGCGGACAGAACATATCAAGAACGATTTTGGCGGGCAAATTTAGTAAGGTTTGTTGTTATGCATCTTAATGGCTGTTTCCCCACAGTACGCTGCCTGCTTTCTCACCAACTGGATGCGCTTCTTGGATGGGTAGCTGCGACGGTGAGCCTTTAAATGTCCCCTACGGTATGGGCCGATTCTGGATGGCCATATGTTCCAAATTCTTCTGCCGCTAACTCTCGCTCGCTTCTGCATTGGGACGGGGTCACGGGATGTCAATCGACATTTTGTGGTAATTTATGTGGGATAAAATCTTTTTATAAAATATAATATATTGAAATATATGATAAAAAATAAAAATGCATTCGGACACCCTCTCCGCCAGTCGCATCTTCCAGATGATGCCATAAAGTACCAAAAGTCTTGTAATCTCTCGATAAAATGCCGCTTTATCAAACCATAAGATACGTAGATAAACTTTATCTACCCGGGCAATCCCGGGACTAATCCGGGACCAGAATTATCCCTTTGAGACAAAAATCGGGACTAATTTCTAACGCCGATTCGTTGATTCACGAAATCACCATCCTGCGCGCACAAAAAAAGCCGGGGACATGCCCCGGTCTCTTTCGTCCAGATTGGTGATGGCGGTCAGTGGGCCGCGGCGGCAGTCGCAGCCGCACCGACAGTCACCGACGGATCATGCGCCAGCAGTTGGCCAAGACCGACTTCCACAGCCGACGCCAGCACCGCCGGGGCGACTTGCTTTTGCAGATACTCCACGCCTGCTGCCATAGCCGCCGCACAGGATGCCGAATCAGTGATCGGCGCCAGCCGCAACCGAGGCAGAATACGCCGCACCAACCGCCTGCTGCCCCCGCCCCCGACCATCCACAAGGTCGAGGCGGTGATGGCTGATCCTGTGCGCCTGCACAGCCAGCTGGGGTATGATACTAATTTCGTTTTTGGCTGCCGAGACAGCATAAAGCCCAGTACCAGTCTGACATATGGCTGAAAGTGGGATTCTACAATGCAGGATTGCCCGTGACATACGGCGGGCCGGCGCGCATGTACAAATGGTAATGAAATCCGGACATATCCCAAACTGTTTTTGAAAACCCCATACGCGTATTTCTGACGCTTTTGCGTTAATGATGCCTGTGTGGCAGGCGATGAGATAACGCGGCCGTAATAGATGCCTGACATAAAATTGTTATTGTAATGGCTCCGCAATGAATAGTGTAGTATACATAAAAAAAACTCCGACATCCCATAATATTGTAATAAAAATTGATTTTGTTTTTTTAAATAAAAATAAAAATATCTTATCCGTTGTATTCTATCGTTTTATAGAAAGTTATTTCATTTATTTTATTTTAAAAACCAAAAAAAATATTTTTTATTTTTTAAAATTTGTATTCATTTATAATATTTTCCAAAATTAATATAAAATTCGTTTAAAAATTTGTCACTTCTCAAAAATGAGAATCGGAGGCACTATACCGCCATGGCAAAAGGATGGTTGGTCATCCAGTCATACACTGAATTTGATAAGAGGATGGTTTTGTCTTGTATCTGTAAACTTCAGGAAAGTGGACGCAATGCCTGAGGCACTGAAGCAGAATAACGAAGCCATTTCCGAAGAGGAACTGGAAGCCGCCAATGGCGGTGGATTTAGAACCGCTGTTACAAAAAAAGCAACCAAGACGATTGCCAAGGCCGGGATCGAGGTTGCTGCTGAGAAGGTAGCCGGTAAAAATTCATAACGTTTTTACCGCTTAAGAGTGTGTCATCTATTTTTAAATTCAGGAAAGCATAGACCATGACTGACAAACTGAACCAGAACAACGACGCCATTTCCGATGCGGATCTGGAGGGCGTTAACGGTGGTGGTTCCTGGCAAAGGGGCGACGGTGGAAAAATGCAGTGGGTTGAGCAGAAAGCCAGCGGGAATGCGGGAAATTTTTCCGCTTCGCGTGAGGCAAGCAACCAGCGCGTTGTGAGAGACAATTCTGGTAATATCCTCAAGGTCTATCGCCATGATGGCCAGAAAGAATATGAAGTTACGAAAAAAAGATAAGATCATCATTAGGTGGTCGTAATTTTTGTGGATGACATGATACTGGTTGAAGGGTTCGTTTAATCGGTCATGTTATTTGAAACGAGCACGGCATGCAGCGTTGCATGCCGTGCTTGTGTATTTCAGACAGTTTTTTGCTAAAAATCGTGTGGATTGGCATCATTCATTTCTTTAAGGAATTAGGTATTTTATGGTGGCAAGCCAATCTTCTTCCCGGCCTGTCCGCAATCGTCGCAGGGGGCTGTTCCGTCAGCAATCTCTGAAGCAGCTCGACAAACCTGAAGATTTTCAGGTTCCTTTGCGGGTCGTGGGGCCGGTCGATTGGTTGGTGGGATTGCTCTGCCTGGCCTTCTGTATCTCGATCATCCTGTGGTCCTGCATCTCGCGATACCGGGAAACCGTGCAGGGGCGCGGTATTCTTGTGCGCACCGATGGTATGTTCATCGGCATCAACGCACCGAAAGCCGGATGGATTGATGAGGTCGTTGCGCAGGGGCGCAAGGTCAAGGCGCATGATCTGGTCGCATCCCTTGCGACGCCGGAGGAAGATGCCCGGATACAGGATATGCAGAGCCGCATTGCCCAGATAGAAACCCAGCAGGCCTCCATATCAAAGCGTTATATCCAGAGAATTGCTGTGGAAACACGCGCGCAGCAACGCAGGCGGGATGAGCTTCAGGAATCCGCGGGGTTGACAGAGCGCCGTATCGCAGAGGCAGCCGTCACCCTTTCAAACCGGGAATATCTGTTCAACAACGGCGCCGGCACGATAGACCGTGTTCATGAGGCCAGAGAGCGTCTTTTCGCATCGCGGGAGGCACTGTCCCATACCAGAGCCGATCTTGCGTCTCTGGACAGTGTTCTTTTGTCGCTGGAAGGACAGCGGGATCTGGAACTGGAGTCTATCCACCGGCAGCTTCTTGAGCTGCAAGGGCAGTTGGAACAGGCCAAGCTGGCCCGGAAGCTGGCGGATGAAATCCGCGCTCCCCAGGCTGGGCTGGTGGCACTGGTGCCGGTGACGAAAAATGCTCTGGTCGCTGCGGGACAGCGGATCATCACGCTGGAAACGGGCGAAAGCAAACTGGAAGTGCTGTTTTTTGTCCCGGGTGATCTGGGAAAACGTATCGAGCCTGGCATGCAGGTCAGAATTTCTCCAACGACGGCCCCCCGCGAGGAGTATGGGATGCTGATCGGAAAAGTTGTCTCCATTTCTCCTCATCCCGAAGGGCAGGCTGAAATCAGCGAGCATCTAGGCAATCCTGAACTCGCCCGCATGATGGCAAAGGATGGAACGCCTTTTGAGGTCAGGGCCACGCTGGAGCTGGCTCCGTCTGAACCCGTTCCTGACGATGATGAGGATGAGGATGATGTGCGGCACAATCCTTATACCTGGACATCGACACGGGGTACGACCATTTCACTGAGCAGTGGCCAGATGGTGGTCGCTGATGTCACGGTTCGTCAGGCACCTCCTATTTCCCTGGTGATTCCTGCCTTGCGTCGCTGGACCGGCTTGTAAAAAGGCTGGACCAGATGAACACCGATTCCAGCAATGTGAATGCCGAAGCAGACCAGGCAATGCCGCCCCGGCTTCGTCCGACGCGTCATCGTCGCGTGCCGACCATTCTGCAGATGGAGGCCGCCGAATGCGGAGCGGCTTCTCTGGGGATGATCCTGGCCTATTATGGTTTATGGATACCTTTGGAGACGTTGAGGGAAGTCTGCCATGTCTCCAAGGATGGCACGTCAGCAGCTTCTATATTGCGTGGTGCGCGCCGTCTCGGGCTGAAAGCGTCAGGATGGCGTGTGGAGCCGGAGGCCCTGGCCCAGCACCGTCTGCCTGCGATCGCTTTCTGGGAGCTAAATCACTTCGTCGTCGTTGAAGGGGTCAAAAAAAACAGCGTCATCATCAACGATCCGGCCTTTGGACGGCGTTCGATCGATGCTGAGAGTTTTGATGCCGCCTTCACGGGTGTTCTGCTCACATTCGAACCGACGGAAGCGTTTAAACCCGGTGGCATGCGCGTCAGCCTGTTACGGGCATTGCTGCCGCGTGGCAGAAGAACCAGGGCAGCACTCGGTTTTCTGGCGATCATCGCGGTCTGCAATCTGCTGCCACCGATTTTTCTGCCCGCGGCAGGCAAGATATTTGCCGATAATGTGCTGGTTCAACATGCGACCTCATGGTTGAGGCCACTTTTGCTGGCGCTGCTGGTGTCGGCGCTGATGTCTTCGGTGCTGTCATGGCTGCATGGGATGGTTCTGACCAAACTCCAGCGGCAGATGGGCACGGAATCGGCCATTCAGCTCATGGGGCATCTGCTGCGTCTGCCGGTCAATTTTTTTGTGCAGCGTCATACAGGCGATATCGCCTGTCGGGTGGATGCGGCACAGCATTTGTCACACAGTGCTGTCGTGACCATTTCCTCAGCCGTTTTCAGCATCATGGGTGCCATTACCAGCGCCCTGATCATGATGCTGTACGATGTGCCGATGGCACTCGGATGTTTCCTGCTGTCGGCTGTCGATCTTGTCGCACTCTATCTTGTGACGGTGATGCGTGTGGATGGCGTGCGGCGCGCAACACTTCAGCGCGCACGCTATACGACTGTTGCCCTGGGGGGTATCCAGTCTATCGAAACCATCAAGGCATCCGGGTCCGAAAGCGATTTTTTTGCGAAAATTGCCGGTGCACAGGCTCAACTTCTCAATATGATGCTGAGCCTCGAGCGTCTGACGGTCTATATGACGCTTGTGCCGCAGGTCATCAAAAGCCTTTCTTATGCCGGGCTGCTCGGATGGGGAGCCGCCAAGGTTATGGGCGGCGATATGACGATCGGGACGCTGATTGCGTTTCTTTCGGTTCTGCAAGCCTTTCATACGCCGGTTCAGACATTGGTCGGAGCCATTGGCGGCCTGCAGGAATTGCGTGGTGATCTTGATCGTGTGCAGGATACCATGCGTCATGCCCCGGCCATTGTTGAAAAAATCGAAGGCAACAGTAGCTGGCTGAGTGAACATGGAAGGTTGTCCGGCCGGATCACGCTGCATGGCATCAGCTTTTCCTACAGTGCCGATCGGCCTCTGATATCCGATTTCAATCTGGATATGCCATCGGGATCATGGGTTGCGCTGGTGGGCGCATCAGGCAGCGGGAAATCAACCATCTCCAGGATTCTGGCCGGTCTTCTGTCGCCATCCGATGGTCGTGTCATGTTCGATGGGGTCGATGCCGCTGACATTCCACGACGCGTTATCGCTGGCTCCGTCAGTTTTGTTGAACAGAATGTCGTTCTGTTTGAAGGCACAGTGCGGGAGAATATCGCATTGTGGGATCCCTCCCTGAATGACGAGGCGATTGTGGGTGCTGCCAAGGATGCCTGTATCCACGATGATATCGGTCGGCGGAAAGGGCAGTACGAAGCGGTTATTGCCGAGGATGGCGCGAATTTTTCAGGTGGGCAGCGACAGCGTTTTGAACTGGCACGGGCGCTGGCGACCAATCCGGCTATTCTGATTCTGGATGAGGCGACATCTGCGCTGGATACCGCGACCGAATTATCGGTTCTGGACAATCTCCGCCGCAGAGGTATCACAATCCTGATGGTATCACACAGGCTCAGCACCATTCGCGACTGTGACGAGATTATTGTTCTGGATCATGGGCAGGTTGTTCAGCGCGGCAGGCATGAAGCGCTGATGGCGGTGGATGGGCCGTATGCAGAGCTTATCCGTGTCGAATAGCATTTCATTTTAAACCGGCAGTCCCACGATGGTTCGTTTTGAAGTCAAGCAGCAGGTTATTTGTGCTGAACATCATGCGTACATGATACAGGGAGGGGAGGCCGCCCTGTTCTGGGAGGCTTCCCATCAGGCCGGAACCAGACGCTTTATCGGCCGGTTACAGGACGGGGACGTTGTATTCGGTCTTTCATCAGCCGGGATACGTTTGGTTATATTACTGGATACCGGCACATCGGCTGAAAAGAAAGCGTCGGACATTTTGGCCATGCAGCCCGGAATATTGGCGGAGGCCGTCGATACATGGCTATATCGCCTTCTGGGTGGTTTACCGGATCTCTCAAATCATGATTTCGGGGATGCGGAACCGTGGCAGCCGGATTCCGCTGGTCTGAACGCTGATATGCCTGCCGGAGAGCATCTTGTTCCGTTCGGGTCTGTTTTTGCGCCCCCAGCGGACAGGGTGCTGTGGTGCCAGGTCAGGGACGGTGCCATTGCAACGGCATTGCAGTCTCTGGAGTCCCCGCATAACGCAGCCTTGCCGTGTTTGAGCCTGCTGCCGTTCGTGACTGAAAAAGACAGCCTGATCGTTTTCAGTAACAGTCTGACGATGGCGGTGCACGGACATCTGCTTGCATTGCTGGAGATATTCCATCAGGCGCTGCTGGCCTGTCTGACCCGGCAGGATCAGGAAAATCAGGATTTCTTTATCCGCCGCCTGTCGGTCTCCGCGGATGAGGATGCCAGAGTGGTTTCTGAAGGATTGGCCGCTCTGACGCCCGGGAAGCGGCCCGTACCGGTGGTAGCGGAGACAGATCTGCCGCTTGCCGTGGCTTTGAAGGCCGTTGCGGAGGATATGGGTGTTGCCTTGCCACCGGAGTTCGGCCGGGTCGTCGAGAAGATAACAGGATTTGACGAAGAAGGTATCCTGAAGGCACTGGCGGCTTATTGCGGGTTGAGCATACGCCGTATTCGGCTTCGTCCCGACTGGTGGCGCCATCCCGGCGAAAACATGATCGGATATTTTCAGGATGGTCAGCCTGTTGCGCTGATAGCAGGCAGAAAAAAATGGACTTCCGTGCATGCTGATCAGGAACAGAAAAAATGGCAGACCGTGACGGCCGAAATGGCTGCCACGGTTCTTTCTTATGGATACGTGGTCTATAGGCCCTTTGGTCTCAAAGATAAAAAACCACTTTATGCCATCATCCGCTTTGTCCTCAGTCTGGCCAGACGCGAACTGATATTGGTAGGAATCATCAGCCTTCTGGTCAGCCTGATGGGAATGGCTTCTCCGTTTTTATCGGGCATGCTGGTGCAGCAGGTTATCCCGGAAGGGGTAAAAAGTGAGGTTCTTCAGCTTGTTCTGGCAATGCTGGGGGTCTCGTTGGGGATGGTCAGTTTCGAGCTTGTGCGCAGCCTTGCCGTGCTCAGAATGGAAACGGTGCTCAGCTCGTCCATGGATATGGCATTATGGAATCATCTGCTGCGGCTGCCTGCAAGCTTTTTCCAGCGTTTCGGTGCCGGTGATCTTTCCATGCGTGCGGATGCGATCAATGAAATCCACCGCACGATCGGTATTTCCACGATTACCATTCTGATCAGTGTTATTTTCTCGGTTTTTAATCTTGCTGTTCTTTTCAGCTATGGCATGGCGCCTATTCTGCTGACGATCGTGATCTGCCTTGTCGAGATAGGGCTTCTTTTATTCTCGGCGATGTTCAATACGACCATGCAACGTCAGGCTCTGGCGAACAGGGGCGCCATGCAGACGTTAACGGTGCAGATTTTTCAGGGCATATCGAAATTACGTGTCGCCGCGGCAGAAAACCGTTTTCTGGCACGCTGGATGAAGCTTTTCGCCCGGGATCAGGCCATTCATTATCGGGTGGATATGGTCGGCAATGGGCTGGCGGCTTTTGGCGTCGGCTGGAACATTCTGGTCATGGCGGCGCTGATTGCTCTGGTCGGCTTTGGTGCCGCCAAGATGTCATTTGGTGATTATGTCACGTATTCCGGCATTTCAGGGCAGTTTGTTTCTGCTGTGCTGTCTCTGGTTGGCATCATCTCCTCGATCATGTCGGTGGTCCCGCTATGGGAAAGAAGCTTGCCGATCCTGGCAGAGCCGCAGGAAAACGCCGGCGGGCGTGTGCAGCCCGGCCAGTTGCACGGTGATATCGCACTGGATCATGTGACCTTTACCTATCCCAACGGGATGGTTGCGCTGAGAGATATATCGCTCAAGATCAAGGCGGGGACTTTTGTTGCGATTGTCGGCCCGTCCGGCTCGGGAAAATCCACTCTCATGCGTCTGCTGCTGGGTTTCGATCAGCCGGGCAGCGGTTCCGTTCTGTTCGATGGGTATGATCTGAAAGATCTGGATACAGGCGCCGTCCGGCGGCAGCTTGGTGTTGTGTTGCAGCAAAGCAGAATTGAAACCGGCAGTATTTATAATAATATAGCCGGTGCGGTGCCGATGAGTCATGAAGAAGCATGGGAGGCCGCCAGCCTTGCCGGACTGGCAGATGATATCGATGCCATGCCGATGGGACTTCATACCTATGTAGATGACAGCGGCCAGACATTATCCGGCGGGCAGAAGCAGCGTCTTCTGCTGGCCCGTGCCATAGCGCGTCATCCACGGATCATGATGCTCGATGAGGCAACCAGCGCGCTGGACAATATAACCCAGGCCCATGTCATGAACACGCTGTCCACCCTCCGGATCACACGTGTCGTGATTGCGCACAGGCTGAGCACGATCAAGGAAGCGGATGTAATCCTTGTCTTCGCGGATGGCCGTCTGGTTGAGCAGGGCAATTACCAGTCACTGATTGCAGCGGGAGGTGTTTTCGCCGGACTCGCCCAGCGTCAGATGGCATGAAACGACGCGGCCTTCTGCTCAGAAATGGGTCTGGCCGCGCATTCTGCCCGAACCTGTATGGCTGCATCGCTGGCTCCAGTCACCAGTCGCATCTTCTATAAGATGCCTTGAGCAGCCTGATGTCCTTGTTTTTCCCCTTGCAAGGCGCGGGAGCAATAGGCAACGAGGGCGCGAACAGCATATCCATGGTGAGATCGTGAAATCCCTGCGCCGGCTCCAGCATGACCTGCCGGTCGTGAAAACTGCGTTCCGATTACTCTGCCTTCAGGCGGACAAACGCCACATTACCCTGGCACTCCAGCTGGAGGGGTTATATCCTTGGCCTCCCTCATCTGCCACGCGGTACGGAGATCCTGTTCCAGTTCCCGCCTAGCCTTTTCGCTCTCCTGCGGGTTGGGCAAGCGCAAAATGAAGGATGGATGCCAGGAAATCAGGACGGGGCCGCCGTGAAGCCCCTGCTCCACCATGCCTCGTCGCCTTGTCATGGCAGCCCGGTTGCCGGTTAATGCAAAAGTCGCCGAGGCGCCCAGGGCCAGCGTCAAACGCGGGCGGACCAGCGATAGCTCCAGATCGAGCCACCAGCGGCATGCCTCTATCTCTTTTCGGTCCGGGCTCTGATGCAGACGGTGCCGACCACGGGGGAGAAATTTGAAATGCTTGACCGCATTGGTCAGCCAGACCTCCGCCGCCGCCATACCGACCTTGCCCATCAGGTCACGCAACACCTGCCCGGCCGGACCGACAAAAGGCCGCCCCTCCAGATCCTCCCGATCGCCCGGCTGCTCCCCCACGATCATCAATGAAGCACCGACATCGCCCTCGCCCCAGACCGTCCGGGTCGCTGCCTCGCACAAGGAGCAACGACGACATTGCAGGGCCGCCTGCCGCGCCTCATCCAGAGTCTCAGGCGACACCTCCGTGGCGACCGGCATGGAGGCGCGGTAACGGGCCGAAATCGCGGCGGCACCGGGACGTGGCGCTGTCGTCCCCGCCTGATGCATGCGCTGCACCCGCGCCTCCGCATCGGCCAGCATATCCGGGATCAGCCGCGTCTCCGGCAGGTTGCGCCAGTATTTCTTCGGCATCTCCGACCTCATCGCAGACAATTTGATGCGCGCTGGATTAAAGATATTGGCGAAATACGTGTCCCACAAAGCCGCCGATGCATCCTCCGGCAGATTCGGGCGAGGCATGCCGGCGCCAAACCGCAACGCTCCCTCCGTAAAATGCGCCGAGAGATCAGGGGTGGCGATCATCCAGTCCATATCCGCAAAGCGCTGGACGAAAAACGGGCTGGCAGGCTCAAGGGTATGATGTTCCGGCTCGAACCACGCCACGAAGCGGCGGCGTGTGTGCTCTCCCGCGATCTCCCGGAAACGCACAAAAGCGTGCATTTTGTGAATGTCACGCTTGACCGCCGATGCCATCAGCGTCAGCGTACGTCCCAGCCCGTCACTCGGGGACAAGGCCGCGAGATCACCCCGGCTGATCCTCCATAAAGCCTGATACAGCAATCCGCCGCGATCCTGCGCCCGGTGCCAGATCACCGTTTCCGCGAGGCTGAGGAAGGCGGGCGGTACAGCAACACGGCGCGGCCCCCTCTCCTTCGGCAGGGGGGTAAGGCCGAACAGGGTTTCCACTCCTGACCAGTCGATATCTTCCGGCGGTATATGATGGCTGATTGCAAGCTGCGCCGCTTGTCGCCATGCAGTGAAACACGCCGTATCAGGCAGGTGAACCGTGTAGGTCACAACAGTTTGGGCTGCTTCGGAGCAGGCTTGAAGCGTGCCCGTAGCAGAGCACTGTCCGTCAAGCCACGCGGATTCCAGCCAGGCAACACAATGAAAGGCTGCGCTTTTTTCATCACCGCCCCCAGCCGGGCCACATCCTCGAAACGCAGCCGGTGCAGGCTGCGCGCGGCGAGAATCCGCTCCACCGTGCGCGCACCGAATCCCGGTACCCGCAGCAGCATCTCCCGGCTGGCACGATTGACATCGAGGGGAAAATCCGCGCGATTCCGCAGCGCCCAGGCCAGCTTCGGGTCCAGCTCCAGATCGAGATAGCCGCCCTGTGTGCCGGTAGCGATTTCCTCTACGCTGAACCCGTAAAAGCGTAGCAACCAGTCCGCCTGATACAGACGATGCTCCCTCAAAAGGGGTGGTCGCACCAGAGGCAGGGCCGGAGACGCATCGGGAATAGGAGAAAAGGCTGAATAATACACCCGCCGCAACTGATACCCCGTGTAAAGGCGCGAGGAGGTAGAGAGAATGGCCGTATCATCGGCTCCATCCGCGCCCACAATCATCTGGGTGCTCTGCCCCGCCGGAGCAAAACGCGCCGCCTTCCGCCCGGAGAGGGTTTTATCCTGCGCGGCCTCCCCTTCCAGCCGCACCAGCGCCATGGCACTGCGAATAGTCTCCGGCCGCTTTTCCGGTGCCAGCGCCCTGACGCTTTCATCCTGTGGAAGCTCGATATTGATCGAAAGGCGATCCGCCCATAACCCGGCCTCCCTGATCAGGTCCGGATTGGCGTCGGGAATGGTCTTGAGGTGAATATACCCCCGAAATCCGTGATCCAGCCGCAGGGTGCGGGCAATCCGCACCATCTCGACCATCGTATGATCGGGGGACTGAATAATGCCGGAGGACAGAAACAATCCCTCGATATAGTTCCGGCGGAAGAATTCCAGCGTCAGGGTAACCACTTCCTCCACCGAGAATCGTGCACGCTCCACATTCGAGCTGACCCGGTTGATGCAGTAGGAGCAGTCGAAAATACAGAAATTGGTCAACAATATCTTGAGCAGGGAGATACAGCGCCCATCCGGGGTGTAGGCATGGCAGATACCGCGACCAATCGTAGGATCAGCCCCTTCCCCGCCCGCATTGCGCCGGCCGCGGCCACTGGATGCGCAGGACGCATCATATTTCGCGGCATCCGACAAAATGGCGAGCTTGTCCTGCAAGGTGATCCTGGCCATGGCGATACGCTAAATGTTCCCACTTTGTTCGTCAAGTGATCATAAAATCGTCTAAAACTTCACCATTACTCAACAAAAATGGCTTATCGGGGGGTGGGGATAGTGGCAAACATTCTATCGATGCTAAAGAAACGCTTTAACGCCCGGAGAGCAGAAAGGCTGCATCATGTCAGGACACGCTTGATGAAATATACGCAGCCCAAGCGTGTGGGCGGACGGGCCGCATCGACAGGATGGCATAGCGATGCAGGCGGACCGGCCTGCTCCTCCCTGTTATTTTTCCCTCATGATGCCAGGAAGTGACGGCCTTGATTATTTTGACCGGCGGAGCAGGTTTTATCGGCTCAAACATCGCGGCCGAACTGAATGAGGCAGGCCACACCGATACCGTTATCATTGACTGGCTCGGCACCGAACGCAAATGGCATAATATCGCCAAGCGGCGCTTCGCTGATTTTGTCTTTCCGGAAGACGTCGACGGCTTTCTGGATGGTTTGAAAGGCGCCGATGCCGTTGTGCATATGGGGGCCAATTCATCAACCACCGCCACAGATGGTGATGAGGTCATCCGCTCCAATTTCCGCCTGTCATGCCATCTGTGGAACTGGTGCACCGCTACCAGAACGCCCTTCATCTACGCTTCATCCGCCGCGACCTATGGCGATGGCAGTCATGGCTTTGTCGATGACGACAGCGATGCGGCCCTCGATGCCCTGCATCCGCTCAATCTTTATGGCTGGTCCAAACATGCTTTCGACAAATGGGCGCTGGAAAGGGCACGTCGTCATGACGCTCCCCCGCAATGGGCCGGTCTGAAGTTTTTCAATGTCTACGGCCCCAACGAATATCACAAGAAAGACATGATGAGTCTGGTGGCCAAAAATACACCGTCCATCCTGAATGGTCAGACGATCCGCCTGTTCAAATCCCACCGGCCCGAATTCGCGGACGGAGAACAGTTGCGTGACTTCATCTATGTCAAGGACTGCGCTTCCGTCGTCAGCTGGCTGCTCCAGAACCGGCATGTCAGCGGATTGTTCAATCTGGGAACCGGGAAAGCCCGTTCCTTCCGGGATCTGATGATGGCCGTCGGACAGGCTGCCGGGAAAACGACATCCATCGAGTTCATCGATATGCCAGCTTCCATCCGTGATCAGTACCAGTATTTCACAGAAGCCTCCATGCACAAGCTTCGGGCGGCTGGTTACACACGGGATTTTTATAGTCTGGAAGAAGGCGTGCGGGATTATGTGCAGACTTATCTGATCACGCAGGATCCATACCGGTAATTTCGGATATTCCAAGACCGTTTTTTAACGCATAAACCTGAAGATATCAGATCTATGACCGCTGAGGCCCCCCAAGCAATGAAGATCATTATCGGGCTGATTGAGCACATTGGTGATATTATTGCCTGTGAGCCTGTCAGCCGCTATGTCCGGTTTATGTATCCTGAAGCCCATATTTCATGGGCTGTCATCAAGCCTTATCGCTCACTGATTGATCAAAACCCGTATATTGATGAAACCATCATTCTTGAATGCCTGACCGACTGGATAAAATTAGCAAAACATCAGAATTTTGATCGCATCATCGATCTGCATATTAATCACAGAGTATGCGAGCATTGCCGGGTTCCCCTGATCAAGGAACATGGAAACGGTTTTGTTAATACCTATGAATGGTTTGATTACGGCAACATTCTGGAAGCTTTTTCCATAGGCGCCGGGTTGCCAAAATTATCGGCTGCTCCTGTCATTTATATTGATCAGGATGCCAGAGATGCCGTCGATTCACTGGCTCTACCCGATGAATACTGTGTGATTCATCGGGATTCCAATCTGCCGGTCAAAGACTGGTCCGCAGAGAAATGGGCCGAGGTCATGCGCTGGATACAGTCCGTCCTGGGCATGACAGTGGTTGAAGTGGGTGCCCACAAGGGCGACAGACCATCTGCATCACCGGCCAGCGTGATTGATCTGACGAACCGGACATCCCTGCTGGAAACAGCCGAAATCATCCGGCGCGCCCGTTTCTTCGTGGGTATCGACAGCGGTCCGTCTCATATGGCAAATGCCTGCGGTACACCCGGTGTCGTTTTGCTGGGCCATCTGGGGATATTCAAACACTATAATCCCTTCTCCGGCCGCTACGGAACGAAGGTGCGTGATGTCAAGCTTGTGCGGAATCTGAATGGTCCTGTGCAGGACATTGAAGTCTCTGAAGTCACCGAGGCCATTGCCTATATCGCGTCCATCGATCGCATAACCCCAGTTGAAAAATCCCCCGATCCAAGCCCGTCAAGCATTAGCATTCCTGTAGCTGATTCCACTGAACGCGCCCTGATCCTCAAATCCGGTCTGTTTGACGCTGCCTGGTACAAGCTGCATTACATACCCTCAGAGGCTTATGATCCGCTTGACCATTTTATCGCCATTGGTGGTCATAAAGGTTACAAGCCCAGCCCGGCTTTTGACTGCGCGCATTATCTGACGGCCCATCCTGATATTGGCGCGCATCAGACCAACCCCCTTTTGCATTATCTGCACTGCGGTCAGGCAGAAGGCCGCACCATATCTGCTGATGTGCTGCCTGAGCTGAAAACATGGGAAAATACCGACCACAAGGCTGAAGAAGATGCTTTCCGTATCTTCTCCCACTCTCTGCCACAGATCGCATCATCTGAAGAAGCCGTTGATATCCCCCGCCTGTTCGCATTTTATCTGCCGCAATTTCATCCCATCGCTGAAAACAATCTCGCTCACGGTCCAGGCTTTACTGAGTGGACCAATGTCATCAAAACTGAACCGCTTTTCCGTGGCCACTATCAGCCACGCCAGCCAGGCGAACTGGGTTACTATGATCTTCGTTCCGTTGATGTCATGCGGAAGCAGGTCGATCTTGCCCTGCAACACGGCATTTCCGGATTCTGTTTTTATTACTATTATTTTGCCGGCAAAAAGCTGCTCTACAAACCAATTGAAAATTATATCAATTCCGATATCTCTGCTCCGTTTTTCTTTCTCTGGGCCAACGAGAACTGGAGCAAGCGATGGGACGGTGGCGACAAGGAAATCATTATCGCGCAGGACCATTCCTCTGAAGACGATCTGATCTTCATTCGTGAATTACTGCCGCTTTTCCAGGATCAGCGCTACGTCAAGGTCAGCGGCAAGCCGATCCTGATGGTCTATAAAGCGCATCTTTTCCCTGACATCTTCCAGACCACCGAAATCTGGCGGGAAGAGGCCATCAAACACGGCTTTCCCGGCCTTTATCTGGTCATGGTTGATGACTGGACCGATGAAGAAGTTCAGCCGCGTCTGCGCGGGTTTGATGCAAGCTATGAAATCCCTTCGAATGTCGTGCCACGCAACGTTCTGAGTGATGAAACAGATGAGCTTGGTCTAGGCGAGGATTTCGAGGGGCGAATTGTTGATTATCATAAATTTGCCAGCTATCACATGGGCCGCCCCATGCCGGAATATCGTCGGCATCGCACCGTCATGCTGCCATGGGACAATACCCCGCGCTATGGCTCCCGCGCCATGGTTCATGTCAATACCAGCAACAATGCCTACCGGACCTGGCTGACCCAGGCCATGCTGGATACGCATCGCCGCCACGTTCCAGAAGAACGCATTGTTTTCCTGCATTCATGGAATGAATGGTGTGAAGGAACTTATGTAGAGCCGGATGGACGTTACGGGCGTCATTATCTGAACGAAACACGCGCAGCCGTTCAGGATGTACGAGATATTCTCTCACTTGCTTCCAGCGGGGAATCCGTCAACGCATTGGCTAAATTACAGCATATCGGCCACATAAAGGACGAAGGTGCATTTCGCGTTCTTCAAGCCAGCCGTATGTATACACACTACCTTTATAATGAAATTCTGCGGCTGCGTGATCATGCGCACAATCTTCAGCAAGCGCTAGAGCATCATCGTGCCATTTCTCCTGATCTTGTGCAGCAACTGAATGAACAGGCCGGCTTACTGGCCCATGAGCTGGCTCTCTCTCAGGAACAATCAACTTATCTGCAAGCAGAAATTGAGAGAATGCATTCAGCCCTCTCCTCTCAGATTGAAAATGTCACTGCTCAACTCCATACTATGGTGACATCGACATCCTGGCGTATCACCGCTCCCATACGATGGATGCGGCGCATGCTAAGACGCTGACTATGACGGAGTGGTAAAATTTTCCTGCATGGTTTCTGGATTTTGACAGCTTGCAAAGGTACTCTCTGCGCATGAACGAGCCACTGGATCATACCCTGACCGACTCTGTTCAGGCGCGTTACGGGCGACTGCATTTTTTCGCTCATGACACCGGAGCATTGAAAACATCGCTTGAGACATATGGTGAATGGGCGGAAAACGAAATCCGCTTTCTGACCAGCTTTATAAGAGAAGGCGATACCGTTATCGATGTAGGTGCCTATATCGGCACGCACGTGCTGGCATTTTCACACGCCACAGGCAACAACGGGCACGTTATCGGCATTGAAGCACAGGAGCAATCATTCAAACTGCTCTGCAACAATGTCCTTGATAATAATGTCACTCATGTCCGTTTGGAAAATGCCATTGCCGGGGAGGAGAACCAGGTTCGCCTTATCCACGATATAGATATTGCGCACGATGCCAGCTTTGGCAGCACGTCCCTTCTGGAAGATTTTTCAGCTGCCGACAAGACTGCGCCCCACATGATAGAGGCGCGAGAAATCAAGCTTGATTCGCTTCATTTGACAACATGCCGACTGGTCAAGATCGATGCAGAAGGGATGGAGCACATTGTACTGAAGGGTGCCACCGATCTTCTGTCACGTCTGCGGCCTGTGATTTATGCGGAGTGCAACGCTACTGACAGCGGGCTTAAAACACTTCATCTCCTGAAAAAATATGGATACCAGACCTTCGCCCATGTTGTGCCGGCTTTTAATCCTGAGAATTTCTTTGGTGTATCCAACGATATCTTTTCTGGATCATGTGAAGTTGCTCTGATTGGCATTCCTGACAGCCTGCTCGATACGCTTCAAGCCTATATCCTGCATGAGAAAGAGCTGATCCTGCGGATTGAAACCGCTGATGACCTCGCTTTGGCCATGCTGCATAAGCCACAATATCCGGTTGAAATCCTCCGGTCCTGTGCAGCAGCCCATACTGGCGGCACTGCATGGCTTGATTATTACAGTGCCCTCCCCGTGCATCTGGAGGCTCGCGAACGGGATGTCGCTTTCCTTTCTCAATCTTTACAGAAAGAACGCGATGAAAATCAGGTCATCGTGGCTGATGCGGCAGCGCTGCGTCTCAAAAATCAGGAGTTAGAGAGAGATGTCTCCCTGCTGCGGGAGGCCGTCAGCGCAGAAGTAGATCAGCGGAACAAAAGTGAGGCTGATACGGCAGCACTGCGTCTTAAAAATCAGGAACTGGAGAGAGATGTCTCCATCCTTCGCAAGGCCGTTATAAAAGAGTCAGAGCAATACCAGGAAGCATTACTCAGAGCGCAGGAACTTGAAAGAGAAATCCCGATCCTGCAACAATCGGCACGGATCGAGCGTGAAGGACGTCTTGCTGCGGAGCGGTCAGTTCTGAATCACAGTGAAGCAGCGGCCAATCTACAGACCATCGCCAATACGGAAAGGCAATTGAGACAAGAGGCTGAACACAATCTGGCCAATGCCGAAGAGCAATGGAGAAAAGAGCGTGATGCTTTGTCGGGGGCACACCAACAGCTGATAAAAGAGATATCCAGCCTTCGTTCTTCGACATCCTGGAAGATGACTGCCCCCCTGAGATATGCGATCCGGCGTCTATTCCGGCGTCGATAAAACACTCACCAGAACAGGCTGTTACCTGCTTCCGAACTTCGGGTGGAAGCAGGTTGCCCTTGACCCTGCTTACCGACCCTCGACCGGAAACAAGGTCCGCTCCACCACCGCACAGAGCATATGGGCCGCGGTGATATGAATCTGCTGGATAATGGCCGTCTGTGGTGATGGGGCCAGCAGCAGGCGGTCACACAGCTCGGTCATGGCGTTACCCGCGACGCCTGTGAAGCCGAAGGTGATGATCCCTTTCTCCCGTGCGGCATGCAACGCCCGGATGACGTTCGGTGAGCGGCCCGAGGTGCTGATTCCCAGAAACACATCGCCCTTTTGTCCCAGCCCGGTGACCTGACGCTCGAACACATGCTCATAGCCGTAATCATTGCCGATGGCGGTCAGGGCTGAACTATCCGTCGTCAAGGCCAGGGCAGGCAGAGGCGCACGGTCATACATCAGGCGAGAGACGAACTCGGCGGCAATATGCTGTGCATCCGCGGCACTGCCACCATTGCCCGCAATCAGCAGCTTTCCACCATTACGAATGGAGGTGCAGACATCCTCCCCCATGCGGATGAGGGTCTCGCGAGCCGCTTCATCTGCTGCAAAGGCATCCATGGCCTCGCAGGAGGCGTCCAGAAAGCGGGTCAGAAAATCGCGGTGATCCAAGGCACATACACCTTCATGCAGGTCAATTCGAGACCCGCAGGCGTCATGCAGCCACGGGTTGGATTACTCTATCACCTTGCCCGTCACGGTGTAAGCCGTGTGTTGCCGGCTGAAACGCTCCCCGCCAGCAGGGGCGAAAGATGATAACAAATTTCTATCTATTCATTTAAGTTACAACTCATATACCGCTTTGTCCATTGCGGCGCATCATGCGGGGCAGCACTTTCCGCCTCCGGGCAGGGCATGGATTCCATCTTCCTCTCTTGCCTCGTCCGAAAAAAACAGCAGGCCGATCCAAGGAGCCAAAGACGTCCATGCGCTACGCGACGATCAACCCCTATAATGGGGACGTTCTGAAACAATTCTCCGAAACCGCGGATGCGGATGTTGCCCGGGCGATCACCGATGCGCATGCAGCCTTTCAGTCCTGGCGTTACGCGCCCTTTACGGAGCGGGCCAAGGTTATGCGCAGCGCCGCCGCAATCTTGCGGAGCGATCTGGACGGCTACGCCCGCCTGCTGACCCTGGAAATGGGGAAGCTGTTCACCGAAGCCAAGCTGGAAGTCGAGTTGTCGGCGAAAATTTTCGAATACTACGCCGACAATGCCGAACACCTGCTGCAACCGGAGATCCTGCCGGTGGCTGATCCGGCCGAGGGCAAGGCGATGATCGTGCATGAGCCGCTGGGCGTCATTCTGGCGATCGAACCGTGGAACTTCCCCTATTACCAGATTGCCCGCATCATCGCGCCGCAGCTTTCGGCCGGGAACACCGTGCTGCTGAAGCATGCGCAGAACGTGCCACAATGCGCCGAAGCCTTCGAGGCGCTGATGCTGAAGGCCGGGCTGCCGCGAGGAGCCTTCATCAACCTGTTTGCCTCCCGCAATCAGATCACCACCATCCTGAATGATCCGCGTGTTTGTGGCGTGGCCCTCACCGGGTCCGAACGTGCCGGCGCTGCCGTGGCTGCCACCGCAGGTGCGGCGCTGAAAAAATCCATGATGGAGTTGGGCGGTGCGGATGCCTTCATCGTGCTGGAAGATGCCGATCTGAAAAAAACTATCGACTGGGCCGTGTTCGGTCGCCACTGGAATGCCGGCCAGGTCTGCGTATCCTCCAAGCGTATGATCGTTGTGGACAAGGTCTATGACCAGTTCATGGAAGGCTATGTGAAGGGGGTAGCGGCCCTGCGTGCGGGCGATCCGTTTGATCCCGAAACCACGCTGGCCCCCCTCTCCTCCCAGGCCGCTGCCGATGGCTTGAAGCAGCAGATTCGTGATGCCGTTGCCCAGGGTGCCAAAGCCACCGAAGTGGGTGCTCCGGTTCCAAACCAGGGGGCTTTCGTGCAGCCGACAATCCTGACCGACATTGATGGAGACAATCCGGCACGCCATTGGGAATTCTTCGGTCCCGTCTCCATGATCTTTCGGGCGAAAGATGAGGACGATGCCGTCCGCATCGCCAATGATACCCCGTATGGTCTGGGCGGATCGGTCTTTACCGCCGATGAGGAGCGTGGCAAGCGCGTGGCCCGCCGGATTGAGACCGGGATGGTATTCATCAATCACCCGACCATGGTGAAGGCTGACCTTCCTTTTGGCGGCGTCAAGAACTCCGGCTATGGCCGCGAGTTGATCGGTCTGGGGATCAAGGAATTCGTGAACCACAAGCTGATTGATGTCGTCGATATAGACGCGCCGTTCTGAGAAAGACCGGCTTCCTCTTCCTCCTGGCAGGAGGCAAAAAAACAGGCGCTCCGGGGTTACATCCGGGGCGCCTGTTTCATTATCTGTGTGCGGTTCAGGCTGATCAGGCGGACTGCGCCTCAGGCTCCACCTCGGCAGCGGAACTGACATACGGCCCAGCGGCGAGAATCTGGATCGCCAGCATACCCATACCCCCCTGCGACCGGCGATCCAGCTTCAACACGGCATTGCCCGCAGTCCAGCGGCCCGCCTCGGCCCCATCCCATGCATTCCAGCCTTCATTGGCCAGAGTGACGTTGATTGCCTGTGCGGAACCGGCATCGAACAGCACGGCCTCGCCAACCAGGACACCCAGAGTGCGACGATCATCGACAAACGGGCCGAACACATCGCAGGGGCGGCTGGCGCGCGATAGGATCCGCACGGTTTCAACGCCGGCCGGGATCATAAACACGACCCTGTCATTGGTTTCCCGCACCTTACGCAGGATCTGGCCTGCGTCGCTCACCAGATGCAGATCAGCATCTGAGGTCAGCTCTGGTGCCGCAGTCCGACTGCCCGGCATGATTGTCTCAGCCCGTGCGGTAAGCGCGCGGAAAATCGGCTCGACCACTTCCCGGCTTACAGCCAACGGAGCGGCGGCATCATGCTGCCAGCTACGTGCATTGCCTTGCCCGATAGACACGACATTGCCGTCAGCCGTGCCGAAACGGATGCGGTTACCAGTGTCGAGATAGCTTTCCGTCAGGGTACCCTCCGCCCTGATGACGGCATGGCCATCAGTTTCGATATGATAATATTGGTAATCAGTGATGGACCGATCATAGATAATGGAGCTGCCATTGACCAACATGCGTACCGGTATGAATTTCCCATCCAGAAACAGGCAATGCTCCGGGGTGATCAGCAGATCACGGGAAGGCACCCCATCAGCCAGCGCATCTTTCAGCACCCGCACCGGATAACCGGCCATATCATCCGGCAAGCCGACACGCGCCGCCGCACTGGCATGGCCAGCCCAGGTCACTTCGGCTGCATGCTGCACACCATCCCGGAAGGCAAGCACACGATCACCCGCCCTGAGTTCCTCCACCGGGCGTTCTCCATCCGGTGTGCTGATCATGGAACCAGCCAGGAAACAGACACCAATAAAGGTGTTTCCGCCCACATAGGCTATGACCAGTGGATTATTGCCGCTGTTTGTATAGTACGTACCGGCATTGAGCGTGACACCTGCTGCGAGATTGGCCGTATAGTGACCGATCTGCTGTCCGTTATCACCGTACAAAGTAATAGTACGGGCGGAACCGGATGCGCTGATCGTATAAGAATTGACATGCGCAATGGTATTCTGGAATTCGATCGTATCTTTTAATGGATTGTAATTGTTGATGGAGGTGCTGGACAAATTGATCGCTGCTCCACCAGCATTGACAATCAGGGTGCCACCGCCATTCCCGAAATTGACTGTGCTGTTGTTCAGCACAGACGCAAAGGCAGTGCCGTTGGAAAATACACCGCCATTCGTAATGTTAACGGTTGATCCGCTCAGTAGAC
This sequence comes from Granulibacter bethesdensis CGDNIH1, assembly GCF_000014285.2. NCBI lineage: Bacteria > Pseudomonadati > Pseudomonadota > Alphaproteobacteria > Acetobacterales > Acetobacteraceae > Granulibacter > Granulibacter bethesdensis. The sequence continues at coordinate 1,730,374 of NC_008343.2, forward strand.
CTGCCACATTGCCATTCGTCAGGCTTGCCGCTCCGCCATCGACATTGAGCGTCAGACCACTCAAGCCTGAAGCCAGAACGTTAATGTTTGCTGTGCCACCAACATAGAAAGTGTTATTGTTCAGCGTTGCCAGGCTGGCGGCAATCGTGATTGTGCCCGATGCGCCCGGCACCACCACATAGCTTGAACCAAACAGAACAGACGCCAGACTGAAGGAAAATCCATTTCCGGTCAGAACATGATCCGGGGCCACTGTTCCCAGATGAGTGGTGGTCCCGTCCGGATCCGTGATGACGACATTGTATCCTGTCAGGATCCCGAAAAGCCCCCGCACCGGAGTGACGGAATAAACGACGCCTGAGTTCGTTGTGTAGTCTGTCATGGGCTTACCTATGCATGGAACGAGGGAACGGGAAAGCCAGATGGCCTAACCTGCTTTAAATCACCCTTGTTTCATAATGTATATATTTATATTATTCAACGAATACTTTATTATTTTTGATAAACTACTCATTTAATCAGAATTTTTACTTTCAACTTTTTGTTGATAAAATAAAGTTTATTATATCACCAAAAATCAACGCATGGTTTCTTCCAGAATGGATTGCAGCCGCTGCTGATAGGCCTCCTGGGAGTGATCCTGTAGAATACGCGCATAGGCTCCGTTACGGATGCTGTTCCACAAGGTCTCATCCCGGTACAGCGCCAGAATGCGATCCGCGAAACGTTGCCGCTCATCATCGCCGCCATCCGCAATTTCCACTCCATCTGACCAGCCGAGCTGGCGGCACAGCAAAGAACTGGCGACAACCGGAATTCCGTAAGAAGCGGCCTCATGAACCTTGTATGGGATACCGGCGGCAAATCTTGTCGGGGCCACGAAAACACGATGACGGTTATAAAGGGGTGCCAGATCATCGACCGGCCCCATGAAATTGACGCTGGGCAGGCTGGCAACGGGCCCTGTATCCGTGCCGGGCGCCACATGCCCGACAAGAGTGATTTTAAGATGCCGCCCCATCCTGTCCTGAACAATCGGCATGATCGCATGCAGGAACCAGAGCAGGCTGTCATAATTCGGTGACATTGTCCCATGCAACGCGCCAACAAACAGGAGATCCCTGCGCTCCTCGTAACCCGGCGTTTCACCACGCTGCGGCACGTAATGCCCGAGCGTATCAATGGTCGAATATCCGGCCTTGCGGATAATCTCCGCATCAATATCGTTCACGGCGATGATCCGCTGAGCGAAACGTGCGCAGTCCAGCTCCATCTCCACTGTCGGGACGTCCTTGATACTCTGCCCGGTCAACTGGCGATGGGCGATTTCACGGGGTGCCACCACGGCCTCGGTATCCAGCACAATCGTACTGCCTGAAACGCTGGAGGCAGCAGAGTCCAGAACCGGTGCCAACAGGCGCAGATTATGTGTACGGGCAATCCAGAGAATGTCGTACATCCCCGGTCTGCTGCTCAGAAAATCTGCAAACCGGTCGAAACGGCGATCATGCATGACTTCGACACGGTCCGGAAAATCCGTCCGCCAGTCGAGCGCCAACGTCGCGTCAGGGTGCAGAGGAAACACCGTGACGGCATGACCAAGCTCATCCATAGCCCGGATAATATCATTGGTCCGGACATAACCGGACCCCAGATACCGCATCGGCATCCGATCCTCGACCAGCAGAATACGCAGTTGCCGCCGTCTGGCACTGCGGGCGCGATGAAAGCCCGTTTCGCTGAAACCATGATGGAATCTCAGCACATCACGATGCTGACGGCAGAAAATATCCCGCGCCTGCCCGATGGAGCGCGCAGCCCATCCTGCGCTGGATGATCCGTATTCATAATGGTGAATGACGACCGACGGATCGTACAGCGTGACATAGCCGCGTTTTTTCAGACGCAGGCAGAGATCGGTATCCTCATAATAGGCCGGACGATAGACCGGATCGAAGCCACCCAGCGCCTGCACCTGCTCCGTGCGGGTCAACAGAAAGGCAGCCGAGCAGAAATCCACTTCCCGCACGAAATTGGCTTCCGGTGCATCAACCGGATAATCACGCGCATATCCATGGGTGCGCCCGTCCCGCCAGACAATGCAACCCGCCTCCTGCAACAAGCCAT